>CASFJB010000144.1 GCA_949294945.1 uncultured Eubacteriales bacterium | reverse complement strand
CCCTCCGGCGTGGGCTGCAACGTGGTCAGCACCCGCACCTGCTATGCAATCTACCAGGCCTGCTATGAGGGCAAGAGCGTCATCGAGCGTATCGTCACCTACGGCGGCAGCGCCCTGAAGGCCCCCGTAAACGCCCTGACCCGTGTGGGCACTCCCTTCAAACACATAGTGGAGCAGTGCGGCGGCTTCGTAAAGACCCCCAGAAAGATCGTTCTGGGCGGACCCATGATGGGTATCTGCGCCACCAGCTTCGATGCCCCCGTTATCAAGGGCACCGCCGGCGTGCTCTTCTTCACCGAGGAAGAGGACAAGAACGTGGAGGATCCCACCTGCATCCGCTGCGGCAAGTGCATCACCGTTTGCCCCATGAACCTGGAGCCGGTGTTCATGTACATGTACTACACCAAGAACGACTTTGAGAATATGGAGAAATACCACGTTATGGACTGCTTCGAGTGCGGCAGCTGTTCCTACAACTGCCCCGCAAGAATGCCCCTGACCCACGCCTTCAAGACCGCCAAGGTCAAGTTCCAGGTGCGGGCGGCCAAGGAAAAGGCCAAGGCCGAAGCGGCAGCAAAGGAGGCGCAGAAATGAGCGACAATAAAGAGAGAATAGTCCTTGACGTGGCCTATCAGCCCCAGGTCAGGACCAATACAGATACCAAGCGAATAATGCTCAATGTCATTCTGGCTCTGCTGCCCGCCCTGGCCGTGGCAGTCTGGCAGTTTGGAGTATACCCCCTGGTGCTGGCCGTGGTGTCCATGGCCTCCGCCGTGTTCTTCGAGTGGGGCTACCGGAAGCTGATGAAGAAGTCAAATTCCATCGGCGACTTGTCTGCCGCTCTCACCGGATTGCTGCTGGCTATGGTCCTGCCCCCCACGGCACCCTGGTGGCTCCCGGTCATCGGCAGCTTCTTTGCCATAGTGGTGGTAAAGCAGCTCTACGGGGGTATCGGCAAGAACTTCCTCAACCCCGCCCTGGCAGGCCGTGCTTTCCTGCTGGCCTCCTATGCGGCCATCATGGGCAGGTACGCTGTGCCCGGCGCCCTGACCGGCTCCGTGGACGGCGTCACCATGGCCACCCCCCTGTCCTATATGTACGGCGGCACGGCCCTGCCTGAGTACTTCAGCCTCAAGTCCATGTTCCTGGGCACCATCCCCGGCTGCATCGGCGAGCTGAGCACCCTGGCCCTGCTCATCGGCGGCGCCTACCTGCTCATCACCAAGGTCATATCCTGGCGCATCCCCGGCTCTTACATAGGCACCGTGGCAGTCCTCTGCCTGGTGTTCGGCAAGGAAGGCTACGGCAATGTGGAGTGGATGCTCTACAATGTCCTGGCCGGCGGCCTGGTCATGGGCGCCATCTTCATGGCCACCGACTACGCCACCAGCCCCGTCACCCTCAACGGCCAGCTCCTCTACGGCGCAGGCTGCGGCGCACTGACGGTGCTCATCCGCTACTTCGGCGGCTTCCCCGAGGGCGTGACCTACGCAATACTCATTATGAACCTGTGCACCTGGGCCATTGACAAGGGCTTCCACCGCCATCAGTTCGGTGTCAGCAAAGAGGACATCGCAGCTGAGAAAGCGGCCAAAAAGGCAGCAAAGGAGGCGGCCAAATGAATAAGATCCTGAAACTTACAATAGTACTGTTCCTGGTCTGCGCCGTAGTGGCCGGCGTATTGGGCGTGGTCAACGAGCTCACCTATGAGACCATTGAGGAACAGAACCGCATCAAGACCGAGAGAGCCTATGCGGCTGTTCTCCCCTCCGAGGGCTATGAAGAAGTGGCCTTTGACGAGGAGGCAAATCCCACTATCGACGCCATCAGCAAGTGCACCAACGGCGCCGGCTACGTGGTCATGACCACCTTCAGCGGCTCCCAGGGCAAGATCACCCTGGCCGTTGGCGTGGACAACGACTATAAGTGCACCGGCATCTCCGTCATCTCCCACTCCGAGACCTCCGGCCTTGGCGCCAACGCCGCCAGCACCGCCGAGGTGGGCGTCAACTGGCGTGCCCAGTTCGTGGGCGAGGACAAGAACGTTGCCCTGAGCAAGACCGGAGGCAATATCGACGCCCTCTCCGGCGCCACCATCACCTCCCGCTCCATCACCGGGGCAGTGGCAACAGCCATCGTTGCTGTTGAATCTCTGGGTTAAGGAGGAAAGGCTGAATGAATATCAAGAAACAGTTTAAGGAAGGCCTGATAACCAATAACCCTGTTCTGGTACAGCTCATAGGTATGTGCGCCACCATGGCCATCACCACCACCCTCTTCAACGGCGTGGGCATGGGCCTGTCCGTCCTGGTTATACTCACCTGCTGCAACGTGGTGGTATCTGCCATCCGCAAGATCATACCCAATGAGATACGTCTGGCCATCTTCGTGGTTATCATAGCCGGTTTCGTCACCATCGTTGACCTGCTGCTGCAGGCCTATATCCCCGCTCTGTCCGACGCTCTGGGCGTGTTCATCCCCCTTATCGTCGTCAACTGCATCATCATCGGCCGTGCCGAGGCCTTCTGCCAGAAGAACACCGTGGGCGCTTCCTTCTTCGACGGCATCTTCCAGGGCCTGGGCTACACCCTGGTGCTGATAGTCATGTGCGTGTTCCGTGAGCTGGTGGGCAGCGGCCGTTTCGGCGGCGGCCTTATCGACATCACCAACGGCTTCCGCATCACCATGGACGGCACCGGCTCCGGTATCCAGCTCTTCCCCAGCGACTACGGCGCTACCATAATGACCCTGCCCTTCGGCGGATTCATCACCCTGGGCCTGCTGATTGCCATCATGCAGTATGCCCTGAAGAAGTCGGCCAAGAAAAAAGAGGCGCAGGAAATGGCGGACAAGGAGGGTGAAGAATAATGCTTACGAATATTATTTCCATATCTCTGGGCGCGATCCTTATCAACAACTTCATCTTCTCCCAGTTCCTGGGCTGCTGCCCCTTCCTGGGCTGCTCCAGCAAGGTGGAGACCGCTACCGGCATGGGCCTGGCCGTGGTCTTCGTCATGGGCCTGGCTTCCGCCATCTGCTGGGTCATCGACCAGTATCTGCTGGTGGCCCTGCATCTGGAATTCCTCCAGACCCTGGCCTTCATCCTGGTCATTGCGGCTCTGGTGCAGTTTGTGGAGATGTTCCTGAAGAAGTCCGTTCCTTCCCTGTATTCCGCTCTGGGTATTTACCTGCCCCTTATCACCACCAACTGCGCAGTTTTGGGCGTTGTTCTTCTGAACGTGCAGAACGACTACAACTTCCTGGAGTCTCTGGTCTACGGCATCACCGGCGGTCTGGGCTTCATGCTGGCCATCGTTCTTTTCGCCAGCGTTCGTGAGCGCACCGAGTTCTCCGATTACCCCGAGTGCTTCGAGGGCTTCCCCATCTGCCTGGTTTCCGCCGGTCTGCTGGCCCTGGCCTTCATGGGCTTCAGCGGCATGCAGATATTCTAAGGAGGTAGGTTGATATGAGTTCCATCCTTCTCGCAATTCTTGTCCTGGGCGTGCTGGGCGGCATATTCGGCGCCGTCCTGGCATTCGCCTCCAAGATATTCTATGTGGAAGTAGACCCTAAGCAGGAGGCTGTCCGGGCCTGTCTGGCAGGAGCCAACTGCGGCGGCTGCGGTTACCCCGGGTGTGACGGCTATGCTGCTGCTGTGGCTGCCGGAGAGGCTCCCACCAACCGCTGCGTTGCCGGCGGCGCTGAGGCCGCCGAGAAAATAGCCCGCATCATGGGCGTTGATGCCGGGGCAGCCGAGCCCATGGTGGCCTTCGTCCCCTGCTCCGGAACCCAGGGACACGCTGAAATGCGCTTTAACTACAGCGGCCCCAAGGACTGTCAGGCAGCCATGCTCTTCGGCGGCAAGAGCAACAAGACCTGCACCTTTGCCTGCATCGGCCTGGGCAACTGTGTCAAGGCCTGCCAGTTCGGCGCAATGGAGATAGTGGACGGCATTGCCAAGGTGAACCGGGCCAAGTGCGTGGGCTGCGGCGCCTGCGCCGATGCCTGCCCCAAGAGCATCATAAAGCTCATTCCCGCCTCCCAGAAGGTCATGCCCGCCTGCAACAACAGGGACAAGGGCGCAAAGGTCATGAAGATGTGCGACTTCGGCTGCATAGGCTGCATGAAGTGCCAGCGGGAGTGCCCTGCCGACGCCATCGTGGTCAAGGACAACCTGGCCGTCGTGGATGTTACCAAGTGCGTCCAGTGCGGCCACTGCGCAGACATCTGCCCCCGCCACATCATCAGATACTTCGGCAAGTAAACAAGAGCATAATGAAAAAGAACTCTGCTTATCAGGCAGAGTTCTTTTTTGCTGTCCGTATATTCTCAGGCGCAGGAATTGAATCATGCGCTTTTATTTTTCTGCCAATTCCGGCAGCAGCTCCATGGCCAGAGACTGGGCGGCCTGGGAGGTCAGGGCGGAGAATAGAAAGACCCGCCGGGCCTCCTCTCCAGGCAGCTGCCCCAGCCTGGCCGCTACATCAGAATTGGACTGGGTATATTGCTGCCTGAAGTCGGCATAGAGCGGCTCCAGACCTTCCGCCCCGCCCCAGCTCTCAAAAAGCTGCTGAACGGCGGAAATGGGCATCACCGATTTTAGAGTACACAGCATAAGCAGCGCAGCCAAGTGCCCCCGGCCATAGCGCTTGTTCACCGGGGGCGGCAGCACCTTCTGTTTTACATAGTTGTTCACCATGGAGGCGGTGAGCCCCTTATCTTCTCCGCCGGGGAGATAGCGCCCCACCAGGCTCAGCACCTGGTCCATATACAGTTCCAGGTCCGGCAGCTCCTCCCACTGGGGCAGACTGCGCCGGCCCAGATCCTCCAGGACCTTCCTTTGCGTATCCTTCATCATATCGGCTCCCACTGTTTTTTTCGTAGCATAACATAAAGTTAAAATAATTGCAATATCTTTTGTAATAAAGCACTTGACATATAATTAAAATAGTGATATATAGTATTCAAAACCAGATGATAAAAAGGAGAGAACCAGAATGCTGCTGAGTATTTTCGGAGATTCTTCCATAATGGCCGGCGTGGTACAGGAGAACGGCCGCTACAGCCGCTGCAAGGACCAGTTTATAAGGCTGGAGGAGGAGACCGGGGTAAAGCTGGACAATCACAGCAGCTTCGGCTCAACGGTGGTGAAGGGCTTCGGACGTCTGGAGAAGTTCCTGGCCCAGGGCCGTCTGGGTGATTATACGCTGATAGAGTTCGGCGGGAACGACTGTGCCTATGACTGGGCAGAGGTGGCTGCGGACCCGGAAGGGGAACATCTCAGTGTGGTGCCCCCGGAGGAATTTGAGCAAGAGTACGCCAAAATGATAAGGACCGTAGCGGAGGCGGGGAGCCTGCCGGTAGCGGCCACACTGCCGCCCATATCTTCCCGAAGATATCTGGCCCATGTGTGCCGGGACGGGCTGGACAGCCGGGCCATACTCCGCTGGCTGGGGGACCTGGAGGCCATACACCGCTGGCAGGAGGGCTACAGCGCCATGGTGCGCCGGGTGGCCCAAAGCCTGGGATGCCGTATTCTGGACCTGCGCTCGGTTTTCCCCGACTCTCCGGAGGAGCAGGAGGAATATCTGTGCCCTGACGGCATACACCCCAACCGCCTGGGACAGCGGCTGATGTATGAAAAGGCGGTGCTCCCCATGCTGGCGGAACACTGAGGCCGAACAGACAATGTAAAAACTGACCGGAGCTCACTGGGCTCCGGTCTTGTGTTTTAGAGCTAAAGGGCAGGGTACTGCCGGAGCAATCCGGGAAAGCTGAAAATTGTTACAAATAAGTCTTGCAAAAAAGCCGGCAATGGAACATAATTATCTTTGGAAGAAATCCGCCGCCGGGCGGATGGGAAAGCCGGCAGGCAGACCCGCTTCCAATAAGAATACAGGAGGCGAAGGCTTTGAAAAGAATGACCCGAGTTGCACTCATAACCAGCGGCGGTGACTGCCAGGGGCTGAATGCGGCCATCAGAGGCGTGGGCAAGGCCCTTTTTGAGAAGCTGGACAATATTGAGATATTCGGCATGTATGACGGATACAGAGGTCTGATCGAAAACGACTACAAGTTCATGACCTCAAAAGACTTCTCCGGTATACTCACCCAGGGAGGCACTATTCTTGGCACTTCCCGGCAGCACTATATTCCCGGCAAGGACATTGTGGACGAGAACGGCAACAGCCTGATCCCCGCCATGAAGGACACCTATAACCGGCTCAACCTGGACTGCCTGGTG
>CASFJB010000143.1 GCA_949294945.1 uncultured Eubacteriales bacterium | reverse complement strand
CTCCACTGTGAGGCTTTGAACTTTGAGCCCATCCACCGGCTGCTCTTCAACGTGGATGCCGAAAAACTTATAGACGACTTTACTTCCGCCCTTCCCTGCGCTGAAGGGGATGACATAGTGTTCATACATAAGGGCGGCCGCTGGGGCGTGAAGCTCATGGCCGCCGGGGACCGGCTTCCGGTGGACCTGCTCCAGGAATTTCTGGACAAGTGGCTGGAGGCGCATCCCGAGACGGAGATAGACTATGTCCACGGCGCCGCCGCCCTGGAGGAGCTGTCCCTTAAGGAGGGCAACTGCGGCATGGCTCTGAAGGCCATGGAGAAAAACGCCCTGTTCCCCGCCATCGTGGCCGGAGGCGTGCTGCCCCGGAAGACCTTCTCCCTGGGAGAAGCGGAGGAAAAGCGCTATTACATGGAGTGCAGGAAAATAAGATGAGCGGGCGTGCCGGCAAGGCACGGGCCCCATTCAGATAGTCAAGGAGAAAACAGATGGAGGAAAAGGGCAGGGGCTGTCTCTACATAGTGGCGACGCCCATAGGCAATTCCCGGGACATGTCCCCCCGGGGCAGACAGATACTCAGCGAGGTGGACATCATAGCCGCCGAGGATACCCGGCGTTCCATGGTGCTGCTCAACAAGCTGGAGATAAAGAACAAGCTGGTGTCCAACCACAAGTTCAACGAATACGGCAAGGCAAAGTATTTCATAAACGAGATGCTCTCCGGCAAGAGCGTGGCGGTGATAAGCGATGCGGGCACTCCCTGCATCTCCGACCCGGGCAACGAGCTCATAAAGGCCGCCGTTGAGGCGGGGATAAAGGTGGTGGGCATACCTGGCTGCTGCGCTGCGGTGACGGCATTGAGCATCTCCGGTTTTGATCTCAGCAGCTTCGTGTTCTACGGCTTTTTCCCAAGAGAGAACGCAGAGCGGCGGAAGCTCCTGGAGAAGATGCGCCGGGGAGACAGCCGCAGCTTTGCCCTCTACGAGTCCCCCAAGAGGATAATGGAACTGGTGGACTTCTTCATAGATGCCGGAGCAAAATGCCGCATGTGCCTGTGCAACGACCTGACCAAGCTCCACGAGATGAGCTTTCGTGGCAGCCCCGCCCAGGTGAAGGAGCAGCTGCTGGCTAAAGGCAATTACGACAAAGGCGAATACGCCGTGGTCATAGAGCTGGAGGAGGACTACATATTCAACAAGGTGGAGCACACCGTCTCCGCCGAGGCCATGCTGGTGGACGCCATGGTTTCCGGAGATCTGTCCCCCAAGGAGGCGGTGGCGGCGGTGCTTGCCGATGAGAACAATTCCTACAGCAAGAATGAGCTGAAGGCTGCGGCTCTGAACCTGAAGCGGATGTTCGGAGGCTGAGATGGCGAGAGTGTATCAGGAGCTGGAACAGGCCCTGCCCACGCTTTCCAAGGCGGTGTATTCCCAGCCGGTGGACGCCCTCTCCGCCCCGAAAGTGACGGTGCGGCCACTGGTGATAAAGGGGCGGCCCTGCTACCAGATGGAGAGCTTCAGGGACAACAAGGCCTATCACAGGAACGTGGAGGCAGAGGAGCTGCTGCTCCTGGCGGAAAAGGAACTGGAGGGCCGCTACCGCCAGGTGCTCCTGGTCAGCGGCCGGGAGAGCGCCCAGTATGTGCTGCGGCAGCGGGGAGACTACAAAAAGAGCTCCAGCAGCCCCAGCCTGCCCCGGCCCGGCGGAGGGGAAAGCCATAACCGCGCAAAGGAATACATTCTGCGGGAGGGTGAAAACATCCCGGCTCTTGTGGACCTGGGCATATTCACCTCGGACTTTAAAATAGTCCGCTCCCGTTATGACAAGTATAAGCAGATAAACCGCTTTATCGAGCTGGTGGACCAGGAACTGAGGGACTACCCGGGCAAGGAGATAAGCATCCTGGACTTTGGCTGCGGCAAGTCCTACCTCACCTTTATTCTGTACTATTACTTTGCAGTGAAGCGGGGCCTGGAGGCCAGGATAATCGGCTACGACCTGAAGGCGGACGTGGTGGAAAACTGCAACCGCATTGCCCAGAAATACGGCTATGACAGGCTGCGGTTCCAGCATGCAGACGTGAGCCGGGATGTCCTGTCCCAGGAGCATATAGACATGGTGGTGACCCTCCACGCCTGCGACACCGCCACGGACTTCGCTCTGGACTACGCTTTGAGGCATGGGGTGAAATATATCTTCTCCGTGCCCTGCTGCCAGCACGAGATAAACTCCAGCATACACAAGGGCGGAGAGCTGGATATATTGCTCCAGCACGGGATAATCCGGGAGCGCATCTGCGCTCTGCTCACCGACTCCATACGCACTGCCGTGCTGCAAAGCCGGGGCTATGAGCCGGATGTGATAGAGTTCATCGACTTTGAGCACTCTCCGAAAAACATAATGCTCCGGGCCAGATATACCGGCAAGGAACGGCGGAAGAGCCTTGAACAGGCCCTGGAGCTGAAGGAGAAATACGGCTTTGCCCAGAAGCTGCTGGAGCTGCAGTACCCGGAGGAATGCGCCGGGAAAAAGCCGTTGTAAGGACGGCGGGGACATGTTATCATGTACTGAGAGATTTCCCTTGGAACAGGGACAAATATAGGACGGCAACGGAAAGGAGAAAACCATGGCCAGGATAGACAAGATTCAGGTGGAAGAAAAGGAGATACTCTGGGCCGACCGGAAGCGGATTTTGGGTATGCCCATCTCCTTCACCAGATACAGCATGGACGACGAGCGCCTGTACGTAAAGACCGGGCTTCTGCGTACCGAGCTCAATGAAATACTTCTCTACAGGATACTGGATGTAAAATCCACCCAGACCCTGTGGCAGCGCATCTTCGGCGTGGGCACCCTCACCCTTTTCAGCGCCGACCAGTCCTGCCCCCGGCTGCTGCTGAAAAATATCAAGAAGCCGGAGAAGCTCCACAGATATCTCAGCGACTTTATCGAAAAGACCCGCCAGAGCAAGGGCGTGGCCGGCCGGGAGATAGTGGGCATGGCTGGCGTGGGACTGAACCATCCCCATGATGCAGACGGGGACGGAGTGCCCGACGATGTGCCCCAGGAGCATGATGCCGATGCCGATCCCGTGGCCGACGAGCTGCGCTGAGGGTTTCTGCCGTGAACTGCTTTGAAGAATACCGTATGAAACTCTGCACCGCCGATGAGGCGGTGCAGCTGGTGAAGAGCGGCGACTGGGTGGACTACAGCTCCAACAACGGCTTCCCAGTGAGCCTGGACGCCGCCCTGGCAAAGCGCCGGGATGAGCTGCACAATGTTAAGGTCCGGGGCAACCTGCTGCCGGGCCCCATTGCCGTGGCGGAGTGCGACGAGAGTCTGGAGCACTTCGTATATAACAGCTGGCACTGCTCCGCCTATGAGCGCCGCCTCTGCGACAAGGGCCGGGCCTTCTTTACCCCCATGGTCTTTCGCAACCTGGGCTGGTACTACAAAAACTATCTCACCGTGGACGTGGCCATGGTGTCCGTCTCCCCAATGGACAGGCACGGATATTTCAGCCTCTCCTGCGCTGTGGGCGTCTCACGGGACATTATCGAAAAGGCAAAGACCGTCATCCTGGAAGTGAACGAGGCCATGCCCCGTATCCACGGCGGGGAGCGGGAATGGGTACACATATCCGAAGTGGACAAGGTGGTGGAGGCGGGTTACCGCCCCTTGTGGGAGATGCTCTCCCCGCCACCCAGCGAAACCGACCTGGCCATTGCCAGGCATATCTTCCCCCACATAGTGGACGGGGCCACCATACAGCTGGGCATAGGCGGCATGCCCAATGCCCTGGGGGAGCTTATAGCCGGCTCGGAGCTTAAGGACCTGGGCATGCACACCGAGCTCTGCTCCGACGGCTACCTGGCCATGTTCAAGGCCGGGAAGCTCACCAACCGCCGCAAGAGCCTGCACCCGGGCAAGGGCGTGCTGGGCCTGGCCATAGGCAGCAAAGAGCTCTATGACTGGGTGGACGACAACCCGGGCATAGCCGGCTTCCCTCTTAGTTATGTAAACTCGCCGGAGACCATAGCAAAGAACGAGAACATGATATCCATAAACGGCTGCCTGAACGTGGACCTGTACGGCCAGGTGAACTCCGAGAGCTCCGGCAGCCGTCAGATAAGCGGCACCGGCGGCCAGCTGGACTATGTGCTGGGGGCCAGCCAGGCTAAGGGGGGCAAGTCCTTTCTGTGCATGAGCTCCACCTATACCGACAAGGGGGGGCAGCGCCATTCCCGTATTCTGCCGGGCTTTGCCGGGGACATAGTTACCACCCCCAGAAGCCAATGCCACTATATAGTCACCGAGTACGGGGCGGTGAACCTGGCGGGGATGAACACCTGGCAGCGGGCCGACAGGCTCATATCCATTGCCCACCCGGATTTCCGGGAGGAGCTTATAAAGAAAGCGGAGGAGCAGCGCATCTGGCTGCCCTCCAACAAGAGGTAAATATGAAGATAGACGAGACACTGTACAAGGGCCGCCCGGCAGATGAGCGCATAGAAAAGGAAGAGCGCTGCTATGAGCTGCTGGAGGGGCTGAACATCGAATACTGGAGAGTGGACCACGAGCATGCGGACACCATTGAGGTCTGCCATGAGGTGGAAAAGCTCCTGGGCTGCGAGATATGCAAGAACCTGCTGCTGACAAACCGCCAGCAGACGGAGGTGTATCTGCTGATAATGCCCGGAGATAAGCCCTTCAAGACCAAAATTCTCTCCAAACAGATAGGCACTGCCCGCCTCTCCTTTGCAACGCCGGAGCAGATGCTGGAGCTGCTGGACATCACTCCCGGTTCCGTGAGCATCCTGGGCCTGATGAACGATAAAAACAGAAAGGTGCATCTGCTCATAGATAAGGACCTGGAAAAGGCGGAGTTCTTCGGCTGTCACCCCTGCATAAATACCAGCAGCCTGAAGCTGAGGACTGCCGATGTGCTGGGCAGTCTCATACCCGCACTGCACCACGAACCCGCTTTTGTGGAGCTGCCCTGGGTCGTAGATGAATAAAGAAAATAACGCAAAGGGCCTGTTGCAAAATAGGATTTTGAAAAATTAGGTCAAAGAAAAAGTTAGCGAGAACCGTCAAGACTGCGGTTCTCGCTAACTTTTTTAATGCACAAATTTCCCGCTTGGGTCTGAAAACTGCATT
>CASFJB010000142.1 GCA_949294945.1 uncultured Eubacteriales bacterium | reverse complement strand
CTGGGTTTTGCCCTGCTGAAACGCAGCCGGGCGGGAGTGCGCCTCACAGGTGAGGGGGAGCGGATGATAGCCGCCGTGAGAAACCTTTTGAACAGCGCCGAGCAGCTGCAGCAGACGGCCTCAGCCATCCGGGGGCTGGACAGCGGCACAGTGCGTATAGGCAGCTTTACTTCCGTTGCCGTCCACTGGCTGCCCCCGGTTCTGAAGGAATTCCAGCACGACTACCCGAAGGTGAACATCCGCCTTTTGAACGGGGACTACCACGACGTGGAACAGTGGCTGCTGGAGGGCAGCATAGACATAGGCTTTGTGAACGTGCCCTGCGCCGTGGACTGCGAATGCATCCCCCTGATGGACGACCGGCTGCTGGCCATCCTGCCCCGGCACAGCCGCTTTGAGAGCTATCCCAAGTTCCCTCTGGTGGAGTGCGAGACTGAGCCCTTTATAAGCCTTTTGGAGAGCTCGGACCACGACGCCCGCCGGGCCCTGGAGTCTGCCGGGGTAAAGCCCAACGTGCGCTTTTACACCAAGGACGACTACGCCATCATAGCCATGGTGGAGCAGGGCCTGGGCATAAGCATCATGCCGGAGCTGCTGTTGAAGGGCCGCCACGACGATATCCAGATACTGCCCCTGGTGCCGGAGTCCAAGCGCACCATAGGCATAGCCATAGCCGCCGGGGACCGGGCCGGCCCCGCCACCCGCCGCTTTGCCGACTATGTGGTGCGCTATGTGACAAAGGGCAGTTGAGCTCTGCCCCGGCCTTGACATAGGAATTAGCCCGTGCTAATATCATCCCGATATATTTATAGTATGTGAAGCTGTGCTGTACCTGGAGGACAGAGAGATATGACATTGGACGAACTGGGCATAGGCGAAAGCGGCCTTATCAGCGCCGTGGGAGGAGAGGGGCCTCTCCGCTGCCGTCTGCTGGATATGGGGCTCATCCCCCGCACCCGGGTGACGCTGCAAAAGGTGGCCCCCATGGGCGACCCTATAGAGATACGGGTCAGGGGCTATGAGCTCACTCTGCGCATTGAAGACGCCCGCAAAATAGAGATAGCGCCGGAGGTGGACGGCCGATGATATTCGCTCTTGTTGGTAATCAGAACTGCGGTAAGACCACCCTGTTCAACGCCCTCACCGGGGCAAACCAGCATGTGGGCAATTTCCCCGGCGTCACGGTTGACCAGAAGACAGGCGAGGTGCGGGGCCAGAGGAATTGCAGTGTGGTGGACCTGCCGGGCATTTACTCCCTGCGGCCCTACACCCAGGAAGAGATAGTCTCCCGCAACTTCATCCTCAACAACCGGCCTGACGGCATCATAAACATCATTGACGCCACCAACATTGAGAGGAACCTCTACCTCACCCTTCAGCTTTTGGAGCTGCGCATCCCTACGGTACTGGCCGTGAACATGATGGACGAGGTACGCGCTAACGGCGGCACCGTGGACATCAGCGGCCTGAGCCGGGAGCTGGGCATCCCCGTGGTGCCCATCGTCGCCGCCAAAGGCGAGGGCGTGTCCGAGCTTATAGACCAGGCCGTGGCCGTGGCCAGGAACAAGACCCTGCCGGGAGTCTACGACTTCTGTGACGAGGGCTCCCCCGTCCACCGCTGCATCCACGCCGTGGTCCACCTTATCCAGGACCACGCCGACAAGCTGGGCATCTCCTCCCGTTTCTGCACCTCCAAGCTCATAGAGGGCGACCCTGAGCTGGCGGACCTGCTGGGTCTGGACCAGAACGAGAAGGAGCTGCTGGAGCACTGCATAGTCCAGATGGAGACGGAGACCGGCCTGGACCGGAACGCCGCCCTGGCGGACATGCGCTACAGCTTCATCGAAAGCGTCGTGGCAAAAACAGTGGTGAAGTGCCACGAGAGCATCGAGCACCGCCGCTCGGTGCAGATAGACAAGGTCCTCACCGGTAAATACACCGCCATCCCGGTTTTCCTGGGTATAATGTTCCTTATCTTCTACCTCACCTTCAACGTGATAGGCTCCGCCCTGTCCAACTGGCTCAGCCTGGGCATAGATGCATTGACGGGCCTGGTAGACCGGGGGCTGACAGCCTACGGAATAAACCCGGTGGTGAAGGGCCTGGTGGTGGACGGAGTGCTCTCCGGCGTGGGCAGCGTGCTCAGCTTCCTGCCCCTTATCGTCACCTTGTTTTTCTTCCTCTCCATCCTGGAGGACACCGGATATATGGCCCGGGTGGCCTTCGTCATGGATAAGCTGCTGAGGAAGATAGGGCTCTCCGGCCGCAGCTTCGTGCCCATGCTCATAGGCTTCGGCTGCACGGTGCCCGCCATCATGGCCACCCGCACCGTCTCCTCCGACCGGGACAGGAAGATGACCATACTCCTCACCCCCTATATGAGCTGCTCGGCCAAGATACCCATATACGCAGTGTTCTCCGCCGCCTTCTTTGAAAACAGCGGCCTGGCAATGATAGCCCTGTATGTGACAGGCATAGCGGTGGGCATCATCGTGGCCCTGGTGCTGAAGGGCACCGCCTTCAGGGGTGAGCCTGTGCCATTTGTCATGGAGCTGCCCAACTACCGTATGCCCTCCGCCAAAAGCGTGGGGCTGCTGCTGTGGGAAAAAGCCCGGGACTTTTTGCAGCGGGCCTTCTCCATAATCTTTCTGGCTACCGTGCTCATCTGGGTGCTCCAGAGCTTTGACTCCCGGCTGAACGTGGTCACCGACAGCGCAAGCAGCCTGCTGGCCCTTATAGGCCAGTTCATCGCCCCCATCTTCAAGCCCCTGGGCTTTGGGGACTGGCGCATGGTCACCGCCCTTATCTCCGGCTTCACCGCCAAGGAGGCGGTGGTATCCACCCTGTCGGTGCTGCTTGGCACCAGCATGGCGGAACTGGGTGGAGCATTGAGCTCCGTGTTCAGCCCCCTGGCAGCCGTGAGCTTTTTGGTCTTTACCCTGCTGTACACCCCTTGTGTGGCCTCCATTGCCACCATCCGCCGGGAGCTGGACTCCGGCCTCAAGGCCTTCGGCGTGGTGGTCCTCCAGTGCGCAGTGGCCTGGCTGGCGGCCTTTATAGTCTATAATGTAGGTGCAATGATAATATGAATTTTCTGGACATGCTGATTATTCTGCTCATAGCGCTGCTGGTGGTCATGGCCTGGCGCAGCGCCCGCCGTCACGGCGGCGGCTGCTGCGGCAACTGTGACAGCTGCGGCAAAAGCTGCTCCCAGCGGGGGCAGGACGGGCAGGAAGGATAAAACGAGAGCCTCTCTTACGAAAAGAGAGGCTCTCATTTTATCAGCTTATCCATCTCGCTCTCGCCGTACACAGCAAATCCGGCGGCATTCAGCTCCTCCGCCGCCGTTCCGTCTCCGGGAACAAGGGTACCGGTGAAGCTTCCGTCATAAATTTTCCCGCTGCCGCAGGAAGGGCTGCGCTCTTTAAGCAGCGCCTTTGTACAGCCGTAACGCCGGGCCAGGTACAGGGCGGTCTCCGCCCCCATCCTATACTCCTCCGTCACGTCCTGTCCCAGTTTATTTATCACCTTCCCGTCTCTCCGCTCGCTGGGGGCTCTGGGGGTAGGCAGTCCTCCGGCGGATTCGGGGCAGACGGGGACTAGCCTGTATCTTGTTCTTAGGGCGGCCAGCTTATCTTTATCCAGAGCGTTGCTGCCCCCGCTGTATTTGCATTCAAAGCCCATAAGGCAGGCGCTTATCAGCAGATTTTCCATGGTCTATTTCCTCATGCTCAATCCCAGCAGGGCCCCGCAGATGCCGCCGATGATATGGGTTATCTGGGACACATTGTCCTGCAGCACGAAGCCGTTGACTATCTCCCCGCCGATATACAGGGTCAGCACCAGGATGAGGGTTATGGGTATGCTGCCGTTTTTCATCCCTGCCAGGGAGGACATGGCTATCATCATAAAGACGATGCCCGAGGCCCCCAGAAGGGCGGTATTGGGGAAGAAGAGAAAGTGCACCATACCGGAGACCAGGGCCGTAAGGCAGATGGCCCAGAACAGGGGGCGGCTGCCGTACTTCTCTTCCAGGGGAGGGCCGATGACCAGTATCATCATCATATTGTTGATGTAATGGGTATAGCCGCTGTGGCCCAGCACATGGAGCACAAAGCGGGGATAGGTCCAGAACTCGTTGAGGGGCGCCCGATAGACGCTGAAATATTTATAGGTGCTGACGCCGCCGGTAAAATAGTCCAGCAGCAGCACGCAGAAGGACACGATAGCAAAGGTCAGCACCACCGGGGAATTGTAGTGGAGCTTTATGTATTTGCGTCTCATGCTCATTGGCCCAGCTTCTCCAGGGCCTTGTCATAAAAGGCCTTGGTCTTTTCGTCAAAGCAGACCATGCGCACCCGCTCTATCTCCGGGGCGGTCTTCAAAAAGTCCGCAATAGCGCCTATGGCGATGTCCGCCGCTTTTTCCAGGGGGAAGTGGTAGACCCCGGTGCTGATGGAGGGGAAGTCCACGCTTTTGCAGCCGTATTCCCTGGCCAGCTCCAGGCAGGAACGGTAGCAGGATTCCAGCAGCTGCGCCTCCCCGTGGCCGCCTCCGTGCCACACCGGGCCGGGGGTATGGATGACGTATTTTGCCGGCAGGCGGTAGCCCTTGGTTATCTTGGCCTTGCCGGTCTCACAGCCGTGGAGAGTGCGGCACTCGGCCAGCAGCTCCGGCCCTGCGGCCCGGTGGATGGCCCCGTCCACGCCGCCGCCTCCCAGCAGGGAGCAGTTGGCGGCGTTGACTATGGCGTCGGAGTCCTGCTTAGTGATATCTCCAAGGATTATCCGGATGTTCCCCACGGTATTCACTCCTTTGCCTCTATCTCCACCTTGCCCTCTGCTGCGGAGAGTGAGATGGATCTCACTTTCGTATTTCTGCCGGATATCATTTTCTCGGCTATGCCGTCCTCTATCTGCTTCTGGATGAGGCGGCGCAGGTTGCGGGCTCCGTAGGTGACGGAGTAGCCCTCCTTCACCAGGTGGTCGATAAGGCTCTCATCCCAGCTGAGCTCCACCTTCTTCTCCGCCATCACGTCTCTCAGCTCGCCCAGCATCAAAGCGGCGATGGAGCGGAAATTCTCCTCGCTGAGCTGGTTGAAGCAGATGACCTCATCCACCCGGTTTATGAACTCCGGGCGCAGAAACTCGTTGAGGGCCTTCATGGTGCGCTCCCGGCTCATGTCGCTGAGGGAGCCGCCGAAGCCCACGCTGCCG
>CASFJB010000141.1 GCA_949294945.1 uncultured Eubacteriales bacterium | reverse complement strand
AGTTTCCAGGTAGAGGGGTCGCTTGAGAGCGGTGAAAGAGGCGCTGGCGGAGACATCGTCATAGACGCCGTTGCCCATTTTGGTGACGGTGACGGTAAAGTCCCCGGTGCCGGTGACGTAGACGTCGCCGGTCTCAGAATTCACCACGGCGCAGTCGCCGGAGCTGAGCTGCCAGCTGAGGGGCCCGTCCCCGGAGCCGCCGGAGACGGAGAGAGTGAAGGCCTGACCGAAGTAAAGGGACTCAGGCTGACCCTGTATTGAGAGGGCCTGCTGGCTGCCCTGGAGTATGGAGAAGTTCCAGGCTTTGTCGTTGAGGCCGGAAGCCGCTTCATAGCGGTCGCTCTCTTTAACGTCGATGTATATGCTGTAGCTGCCGGGCTGAGCGGGTATCTCATAGCTCTCGCTGCCGTCCTCGGCCCGGAGGTATCTCACTGCAAAGTCCATGCCCTGAGGATAGGAGAGGAGCACCGGAGTCTTGCCGCTGCCGTCGTAGCTGAAGCTGCGCTCTTCGGTAAAGACAAAGTCGGAGATATTGGCGGCCCGCCTGCCCACCTCCACGGTGCAGCTGGCCACAAAGCCGGACTCGGTCTCCACACTGAGGGTGGCGGTTCCCGGGGCGAGGCCGGTGATGCGGCCGTCGGACTCCAGGGAAATGATGTCCTCATCATCGCAGGACCATATCAGACCGCTGGTGTCGCTGCCTGCGGGCTCAGCGGTAATGCCGGGGAAGCGGCTCTCGCCCACGGCCAGCTCCAGCTTTTCCGCCAGGCTGACGGACTGGGCGGGCTCCGTCCTCCACTGGGCGTAGAGGGTGATGCTGCCGCCGTTCTCACCGCAGAGATTGCAGGCGTCGTCCCTGTCGGAGTACTCCGCAGGGCCCTGGGGGCTGAGGCTCCAGCCGTCAAAAACATAGCCGTCCCTGGTGAAGCTGCACTCATCCAGCTTGAAGGGCACGGTGTAGCGGCAGGCCTGGTCCGCCATGGAGCCGCTGCCTCCGTTGGGGTCGAACTTCACGCTGTAATTGTTGAATTCATAGTTGGCGGAGAGAGTCTTGTCAAAGGTGACCACATCGCTCTCGCTGACCCGGCGGCCGCTGTAGTCCCAATAGGTAAAGGTGTAGCCGTCCTTCTCGGGGATGGGCAGGCTGCCCAGGGCATCCCCGGTGGTGTACATCCTGAAGCTCTCCTCCAGCTTGCCGCCCTTGGCGTCGAAATCCACCCGGCAGGCGGGGGAGAACTGGAGCTGGCCGTCTTTGCCGGTGACTATGCCGAAGCCGTCCATGTCGCTGACAAAGCACTGGCTCAGCCCGGCGGTCTCCTTAGAGACATCCCGGGTAAAGGTGTTGCTGTCTGCATATTCCAGGCTGAGCCCAATATTGCTGGCACTGCTGAGCGCACTGACGGACATGGTCTCGGCACTATGGAGGTAGAGATTGGGCCCACGGCTATTGCCCAGATTGTCGTTTATATCCAGCCTTCCGGAGAGACTGAGGCTCTCCAACTGGTTGACGTAGACGCCGCCGCCCACCAGGGCGCTGTTGTCCTCTATCCTGGCGCTGCACAGCTCCACGTCTATGAAGCTGTTGCCCTGGAGGAAAATACCGCCGCCGTAGTTATCGGCGCTGTTTTCACTGATAGTGCAGCCGGAGATGAGCTTGTTGGCGTCCCGGGTAAAGCCGAAGCTTATGTATATGCCGCCGCCGTCGGCGGAGGCGGAGTTGCCGCTTATTTCACCGCCCAGGATCTCAAAGCAGCCTACGCCGGTGGAGGCGATGCCGCCGCCGTTGACGGCGCTGTTGCCCTTTATCTCTCCGCCCTCCATGGTGAAGTCGGAGGCGGGGGTGCCGCCGCTTATGCATATGCCGCCGCCGGAGTTGGCGGCAGTGTTGTCCTGGATTTTCACGCCGCTGCCCATGGTAAAGCCGGCGTACTCATCCACATAGACCCCGCCGCCGCTGGCATGGGGGGCCGTGACCTCGTTGCCGGATATGCTGCCGCTGAGCATATCCATGCGGCAGCTCTTGAGATACACGCCGCCGCCGTGGCCGGCAGCAATATTGTCCTGAATATTTACGGCAGAGAGGATTATGCTGTCCTCCTTGCCTCCCTCGGCGTAGATACCGGCGCCGGTGTACTCGCAGGTGTTGCCTTTTACGGTGCAGGCGCTGATGTCCGCGGGGCCCTTCAGATAGAGCCCGCCGCCGGATTTGGCGCTGTTTTCCTCTATCTCGCCGCCGGTGACGGAGAGAAGGGCGCTGCCGGCTGCAAAGATGCCGCCGCCCCTGGTGGCCTGGTTGCCGGTGACGCAGCCGCCCTCCATGCTGAGGGAGGCATTTTCACCTACATAGATGCCGCCGCCTTCGGTGGCCTTGCCGCCGGTGATGCAGCCCTTGGAGGCACAGTCGCAGAGACTGAGACTGGCGCCTTCACTGACGGTGATTACACTGCCGTTGCCGGTGCCGGTGATACTGTTGCCGTTGAGGCAGAGCTCCACCTGGCCCTTTATCACCACATCCCCCTTCAGGTCGTTTTTAAGGTAGTATTTTCCGTTTTCCAGAGTCTTTCTGTTGCCGGCTGTTACCGCCTTCCAGCCCTCGTGGCCACCGTGTCCCAGAGCCTGGGCGCAGGGAGAGAGGCAGGCAAAAACAAGGACAAGGGCCAGGGCCATTGCCGCAGTGCTTATGGTTTTGATACGGATGCTTTTCATGTCTCTCTATCTCCCTGGGTCTTGCAGAATAAGGGTAAAAAATAAAACGCTTTACATATAAGCGTTAACATAATCTTTAGTGCTTTTAATTATAAAGTCGACATAATACGTTGGCAAGGACTTTCTTTTGTAATTTTCTGTAGTATTCTGCAACATACGATTATTTGGATAAAAATATGTCGAAAGAGAAACAGAGAGGATATTTTTTTGAAAAAAATGCACGACCGAAAATTATTCCGGTCGTGTATGCAGATTTATGCGCTTTTACAAGGGAATCGATTTACAAATAATTTGGTTTACAGAACTTGAGACATGGCCAGCTGACGGTTCTTGTATGCCTTGTCTCCCGTAACCTCTTTTATAAGGCTTATCTCCTGGGGCAGCTGGATTTTTTCGCCGCCTCCGTAGATGAAGAGAACGGCTTTTTCCTTGGAAAAGGGATAGACGTCTATCTCCAGCCTGGCGTTTTTGTAGCCGAAGCGGTACTTCATTTTGCGCACGGCATGGAGGCTCAGGTCGCTGTCCATAAGGTAGGCCACGTACTCCTTTTCGGAGATGGGCTTTTCCGTGACCCAGCGGCTGCCGTCCTGGGCGATGCGCTTTTCGGTATAGAAGTAAAGGTAGCCGCCGCCGTTGCGCTGCTGGCGGATGCGCCGCTCTATCTGAGGGCTTTGGGAATTGAGATAGGTCTGCATCATCTCCACGCTGACGGCGCCGTATTTCTCCATGAGCTCCCGGCAGTCGGGCATGGAGATAAGGAACTTCCGCTTTTCCACTGCCGGGGCGCTTTGACCCAGGATGCGGTATATCTGGGCGATGGCCCGGTTTATCTTGTCCTCGAAGTCTATGGAGTTGTCGATGATATACAGGGAGGGGTGGGCGCTCCAGGCCCGGAGGGTGAGGTCGTCCTGAGCTCTGGCCCCCTCGATGCTCTCGTAGCGGGCTGCGTTGCCGAAGTTATAGGCGTACTCTGCGCCTTTGGCGCAGGTGACCAGGTGGAGCACCGCGTCATAGCCGGCGAGTATCTGCTCCTCGGTCCTGCCGAAGTGGGAGAGGATGTTTTTGAACTGGCTGTCGCTGACGTAGGCCTTGTCGTCCATGACTGCCCGGTCGTAGATGATCAGCACCTTTTCCTCCGGGACCATTTCGGCGGCCTTCAGGGCCAGGGACTCCTTGTGGAGCTGGTCCTGAATGACAAAGTATTGAAATTCCTCCATGGAGACGCAGTTGCCGAAGGGGCGGATACCGAAGCCGGAGATAAGCTCGGTAGCGGTCTCGGGAATGGTGATGACCTTCCAGCCGTCCTCGGACTTGAATTCCTTGAGGATCCTGCTTATAAGAGTGGTCTTGCCTGCGGCGGGGCCGCCGGTGAGAACTATCCTGGTGATTTCCTTTGCCATATCCATCCGCCTTTCGAAATAAATGGGAGCTGCCGGTGCAGGGCTCACAGGAACATTTTAACATCCGCCGGAGACTTTTTCAATTGTATTGTGGACGGGGGACTGTGCATCCTGAACAAAGCTTCAGGCCCGGAGACTGGGGAAAGTGGATAGAGGCCAGGGGGATTTTGCGGAATAAGCGGGAAAATTCAGCTAAATTGGGGAATAAGTGGGGAATTGACACCGCAAATGGCGGCAAAATCGGCCCTCAGGGCATGAGAACTCTTGACGAAACACGAAAGAAGTTGTATTATTTATAAAGCAGCAACCATTTGTTTCTTATATTGCTCAGGCTAAGAACGGAGGAACTTGTATGAGCATGATTCCTGAAGTAAAATGCCGCCGCTGCGGCGAGACATTTTCTTCCATGCGCAGCCGCTGCCCCAACTGCGGCACCCGTCGGGTGACCCAGAGCGGGCGCACTCCCGGCACCACTCCCGGAACGGTCAGAGGGACCGCATCTTATGAGCGTGCCGAAACGAACACAAAATGGCAGATGATTTTCGGACTTATCCTCGTGGTGGCGGTCATTCTGGCTGTAATAGTGATGGTATCCACCGGCCTGAACGGCTCGGATAATCCCGGCAGTGATATGCTGACCCCCATTCCGGGTACTTATACACCTGTAATAGAGGCCCCGCCCACCGCTTCGCCCACCCCCACGCCCACTGTGGAGAGCATACGCATAATGTACTTCAATGAGGAGAGGGAAGAGTTCCAGATGCGCGTGGGCGATGCGCCCATCCCGCTGACGGCTCAGGTCCTGCCTGCAACGGTCACCGGCGTCAAGGTCAACTGGTCCATCCAGGGCGATGATACCGGCGAGTACTGCACTGTGGAGACCACCGGCGACAACAGCTGTGAGGTGTCCATCCACAAGGCCAAGGCCGGCGGCGTGGTCCTGGTGGCCGAGTGCAACGGCGTGACCCAGACCTGCAACGTGTGGCTGGCTGAAGCCGCAAACTGATTTTGTGTTCACAAAAGAAGCTCCTGCGTCAAGCAGGAGCTTCTTTCATATTATAGCAATAATATGCCCGGATGCTCAGGCGCTGTTGCGGAGGTTGGTAGAATGAAAACGGTGAAGATAAAATGAATGGATCCAAGTGCAGATACAAGGGGCTGGCAGCAGTGCTGCTGTCGTGCCTGGATTTTGCTGTAATACAAATTGAGCTCAATGAGGTGGCGGAAAAGACCGTGTACATGGGCATGGTACTTCCCACCTGGATTTTCCCCTCGCCCAGCACACTGATGCCCTTCATAGTCTGGGCCGGACTGCTGATGCTGCGCCTTAAAGCGCCCAAGGACGAAAGCTGCGGGACCAGGCTCCATGAGTGGCTGTTCCTGGCATTCTTTTCCGGAATGCTCCTGGTGGGACACAGTTTCTGGAAGAGCAGCAGTTTCACTCTGATAACGGCAAACAGGGCCTGTCTGCTGCTGGCGGCATTTTCCCTGGTGGGGCTGACGCTGCTGATGTCCAATTTGCTGGGCTGGGGGAAATATCTGGGCGGCAAACTGGTCAACACCCGGCTGAGGCTGCCCGGCCTCTGGGACAGGCACCCCTTCCTTTTCCCTTTTACTGTGATCTTCCTGCTATGGCTGCCTTATGCCGTCATGAAATATCCCGGGGGCATAGACTTTGACAGCTATCTGCAGCTGCTGGAGCCTCTGGGCCTGTATCCCGTGTCAAACCACTGGCCGATATCCTCCAGCCTGTTTTTTGCCGGCTGCTTCAGCCTGGGGCGGGCTGTTTTCGGCAGCAACAATGCGGGGCTTTTTACTGCCATTGTGTGCCAGATGCTTTTCTGCGCCGCCTGTATGGCCTATTCCCTGAAACTGATGCACCGCCTGAAGCTGAGCGGCAGCCTGCAGGCGCTGACCCTTGCCGTCTACTCTATCGCAACGATCTTTTCCAGATATACAACATCCCTGGGAAAAGATTGCCTGTTTGCGTCGGCGCTCCTGCTGTGCCTCAGCCTGATGACGGAGCTGCTGTTCTGCAAAGAACGGGCAGGTTTGCCCAAACTGCTGGGCTTCAGCGTTTCGGCCCTGCTCATGAGCGTGCTGCGCTCCAACGGACCGTACATACTGTTCTTCCTGCTTCTGGCTCTGGGGCTGGCCTGGTGTTTAAAACGCAGCAGGCGGCAGCTCAGAGTCCTGGCGTGTGTGGCGGGAGCATACTGCGTGTGCCTGTGCTATTTCAACCTTTTTCTTCCGGCACTGGGAGTGCCCGGGGCATCCATTTCGGAGGCCCTGTCCCTGCCTTTTATGCAGACGGCCAGGTATGTAAAGTACTATCCTGAGGAAGTGAGCCCGGAGGAGCGGGAGATAATCGACGCGGTGCTGGACTATGACAAGCTTCCGGAGCTGTATAAC
>CASFJB010000140.1 GCA_949294945.1 uncultured Eubacteriales bacterium | reverse complement strand
TTGCAGTAGTCCCCGTTGATGCTCACAATGGCCCCCGCCAGTTCCGCCAGCTCCAGGGCCGGGGTAGTGACATAGCTCTCATAGCTGTCGTTCTCCACATAACTGGCCAGACAGCTTATATCCGCCACATATATATCTGCCACGTACCAGCGCTGGAAATGTCCCTCCAGCTCCTGCTCCACCGTCTCCACCGCGACGGAGACATTGGGGCTTTTGTAGAAGTTTTCCCCGGTCTGTATCTCAGGGCTGAAGTGCTCTGCAAATTTCTCTCCCCAGCTCTCCTCTTCAGGCTGGGCCGGCGCCGGCTGCTCCGTCTCCGGGGCCGGGCTCAGAGCCGCTTCGGTCTGCACCTCAGGGGCGGGGCTGGGCTCGCTTTTGTCCGCAGCCTCCAGCCGGGGCAGCACATGGTGGAAAAAAGCAAAAACGCAAAGGATAAGCCCCGTGAGGAGCACATCCTGGATTATCATAAAGGGTAAGGATCTTCTCATTATCTCTGCCTTTCAGGGTATATGCCTGTCTTACCTGGAAAATATACCATCCTCCGCCGGGGATTTCAAGGCTCTTTCTCCTTTCCTGCGGCGTAAAAGTTTTGTTATTATTTTGTCTTTGTATTGATTGAAGCGGATCTGCGTAGTATAATTATTTAGTCATATATTAATTAAGAAAAGAGGCCTTGTTATGAAGCTGTCGTCCAAAATGGAGCGCTGCGGGTTTTCCCCCATGCGTAAGTTCAACCCCTACGCCGCAGCCGCCGCCGAACGCGGAATAAAAATCTACCATCTGAATATCGGCCAGCCTGATATAAAAACCCCTGATATATTCTATAAGGCCATCAGCGATTTCCACGATCCCGTGCTTTCCTACGCCCCCTCCGGCGGCGTGCCCGTGCTGCTGGACGCCGTTCGCAGCTACTATAAGCGCATAGGCGTGGAGCTGGAGCGCTCTCAGATCCTGCCCACCACCGGCGGCAGCGAGGCCCTGCAGATGATCATGGCCACCATCCTGGATGACGGCGACGAGATAATCATTCCCGAGCCCTTCTACCCCAACTACCACACCTCCGTCACCCTGGCCGGCGCCACTATCCACCCGGTGCCCACCAACCCCAAGGAGGGCTATTCCTATGCCCACCGCAAGGCCGTGGAGAGCGCCATCAATGAGCACACCCGGGCCATAATGATCACCAACCCCGGCAACCCCACCGGCGCCGTGCTCAGCGGCGATGAACTGAAGCTGATGCTGGACATCGCCAAGGAGCATGAGCTCTTTATCATCTGCGATGAGGTGTACCGTGAGTTCACCTACGGCGGCGAGCCTCTCATGTCCGCATTGCAGTTTGAGGGCTACGAGGAGAATGTTATTGTCATAGACTCCGTGTCCAAGCGCTTCTCCGCCTGCGGCGCCCGTGTGGGTATGCTCATATCCAAGAACAAGGAGCTGATGGCCCAGGCCATGAAGTGGTGCCAGTGCCGTCTCTGCTCCGCCACCGTGGACCAGGTGGGCGCCGCCGCCCTCTACACTCTGGACCCCAGCTACTTTGACGAGGCCAGAGAGGAGTACCGTCTCCGCCGTGACACCATGGTATCCAAGCTCAAGGCCATCCCCGGCGTTGAGTGCGAGACTCCCAAGGGCGCCTTCTATATAATGGCCGCCCTGCCCATCGACGATGCCGACAAGTTCCAGATGTGGCTGCTCAATGAGTTCAACGACAATGGCGACACTGTGCTCTTTGCCTGCGGCGAGCCCTTCTATGCCACCCCCGGCAAGGGCAGGAACGAGGTGCGTCTGGCCTACACCATAAACGCGGAGGACATCTCTCGGGCTATAGACATTCTGGCCAAGGGCATAGAGGAGTACAACAAGCTCCACTGATTTGCCCATATAATATCGATTCCCCATACCGGTTTTGCCGGTATGGGGAATTTTTTATATACCTGCTTTTTTACTGCAATATACGCCGGGCTTCAAAGCCGCCGGTCCTCTCGCTGAGAGGAGAAATGACCACGCCGGTGGCGGAGTCTTGGGAATGGACGTAGTCCCCGTTTCCGATATATATGCCGGAGTGGCCTATATAGCTGCCCTTATAAAAGCAGAGCACATCCCCCGGCTCCAGTTCATCCGGTTCCACATGGGTGCCGTTGGAGGCCTGGTCGGCGGCGGTGCGGTTCAGCTCATAGCCGAACTGCTGGTACACATAGTACACGAAGCCGGAGCAGTCAAAGCCGGTCTCGGGAGACTTGCCTCCCCATTTGTAGCTGTAGCCCACATACTGTTGGGCAAACTCCGCCACCTCCTGACCCGTGGCATAGGTGGCGCTGGGATTGGAGGTATCCCCCGCCTCTGTTATCTGAGAGGGAGGAGCGGGTGTGGGCTCCGGCGTGGGTACGGGAGTGGGCTTTGGAGTCATATAGGGTATGGACTGGGGTATGGGGGCCATCATCCAGTCCGGAAAAGGGGTAGGTGTGGGCTCCGGTGTAGCCGTGGGTTTGGGCGTAGGCGTCGGGCTGGGTGTGGGTGTGGGTGTGGGCGTTGGTTTTGGCGTAGGTGTGGGCGTGGGGCTGGGACTGGGAGAGGGGCTGGCGGTGGGTTCCGCTGTGGCCGTGGGCTTGGGCGTTGCCGTGGGCTTGGGCGTTGCCGTAGGCTTTGGCGTTGCTGTAGGCTTTGGCGTTGCTGTAGGCGTGGGCGTCACCGTAGGCAGGGGGCCCGCCTCCTCCACAAGCTGAGACAGGTCCTTCAGCTGCCGGGCCAGAGCCGCCGACTGGCAGCCGGTGAGCAGCAGAGTCAAAAGGCATATCACTATAACAAAACTTTTTTTCATTTCTCTTGCTCCGTGCTTGTTTGCTTCAGTATGTATAGGCAGCCCTTTCGGTCTTGCCGTAATGTTCCTGCACAAAGGCCCTGTTGGCCTCCGTTTTCTCCAGGACTATGTAATATTCATAGGACACTTCCAGCTCCCGGCCGCTCTCCAGCATTTCATCGGTCACCACATAGGTCCCGGCGGAGTTCAGCAGATAGTTGGTGAGGACCCGCACCTCTATGCCGTAATCCTCCCCGATGAACACGGTGTAGGTCAGGTCCTGAGGCACTTTGCACTGCTCTATGATACGGTCATATTCGCTGCGTATACTGGCCCAGAACTCCGGCTTGCCCTGGGCACGGGCCCAGTCCAGGTCCAGCAGTTCATCCGTCTCCGCCAAGAAGCAGGGCACCCGCTTCTCGGTGCGGACGAAATACTTCAGCTGAGGGGAGAGGATAAGCAGGCTTGTGAGGGCGCAGAGCAGGGCCAGGCCTCCCCGGTATGCCAGGGGCCGGGAGCTCTTCCCCAGGGCCTCCAGCGCCAGGGCCAGGAGATAGCCGCAGAGGAATATCAATATGCTGGCAAAGTACCTGTCAAAGGCCGCCAGGCGTATGGCCTCGCCTCTGGGCATGAAGAAGATATACATGGCCCCCTGGCCCAGGCAGTATATTGCATAGGCCGCAAGGCCCAGCAGGCAGAGCTTCACATGGCGTTTCCTCTGCTCCCCGCTCCATCCCAGGAGCAGGGTGAGGGCCAGAAGGGCCAGCGCCGGCAGCAGGCTCACGGGCCGGCAGACGGTTTGCAGCATGCCCGTCACTATGGTCTGCACGTCTCCGGGGAGCTTGTCGGCATAGCCGGGGAAGAGGCCGGCCAGGCTCAGCTCAAAGCCCCCTGAAGAGCCGCCGAAAGTAAGCTTATAATGCAGCGACCACAGGAGCTTAAAGGCGGCGGTGCCCAGGGCCAGCAGCAGCGCCCCTTTCAGGGCGGACTTTTTGTCCCGGCCGTCCAGCAGCTCCAGGACTATCATCACCGCCGCAAAGAAGATTCCGCTCTCCTTCACCGTCACGGTGTAGCAGCAGAGGATGAGCACCGGCAGAGGTGAGCTCTCCTCCCTGTCCCGGCAGTACAGGTGGAGCCAGACTCCCGCCAGGCCCGCCAGGGGCAGCAGAGTGTCCACATACAGGCTGGTGAGCTCGATATTGGCCCCCAGTATACCCAAGGCTGCGGCGGCCCAGAGGACCAGGCCCAGGGCCCCGGCCTTTTTGTCCTTGGGCAGGAAGGCGGCGGGCAGGGAGAGACAAGCGGAGAT
This sequence comes from uncultured Eubacteriales bacterium, assembly GCA_949294945.1. Lineage (GTDB taxonomy): Bacteria > Bacillota > Clostridia > Oscillospirales > Oscillospiraceae > Limivicinus. The sequence continues at coordinate 1,240 of CASFJB010000140.1, read as the reverse complement.
GTACACCGCCTGCACCAGCATCTGGAACCACTCGCTGTTTATGCCGGACATCCTTGCAAACCAATAGATAAACACGGTACTGCCCAGGGGGTAGTCCGGGAAATAGATGAGCTTATCCGCCGCCGTGGGGAAGGCGTCCTTTCTCAGCAGGGTCTTTACCGCCGTGGCCCAGTGGCTGAAGTCGTCCACATAGTAAAACTTCTCTCCAAACACCAGGTACAGGGACAAAGCGCAGAGCAGCAGCCACAGCAGTATTGCAGGGCTGCACAGGGGCTTCAGCGGCTCCCGGCGCAGCAGGGACACAAGGCCCAGGGCCGCCCCCAGAGCCAGCAGCAGATAGGCGGCAGGCAGCAGCAGGCCCAGGCAGCCCGCAGCAAACAGCGCCAGGGCCAGGGCCGACAAAAAACTCACCAGGGCAAACTCCGGCGGCAGGCGGAAGGCTCTCATGAACAGGCGCAGATAGCCGTAACAGGCCAGGGCCAGGCACAGCAGCATCAGGCTTTGCAGCAGTTTACCCGCCATGCTTCAGTCCCCCAGCTCCGGCTTCTGAAATTCCCAGCCGTGGTCGATGAGCCAGTAGCTGTAATCCTCATCAGGGGCTGCCAGTTCCTCCTCCGTCAGCTCCACGTCCTGCTGACGCAGGGCTTTCAGCTTGGTCTCGTACACCAGCAGGTCCATTATGGTGAAGGGCAGGCCCAGCTCCTCCGCCACAGGCAGCAGTACATGCTGCACCAGGGCGTCCCTTATCTCCAGAGAACCGGGATAGGCCTCTTCCGCCAGGCGGACACGCTCCTGGAGCCGGGGGTCGGAGTTGTATATCTCAAAGAACTTTTTTACGTTTTCGTTCATGGGTTCAGCTCCATCCTCTTTGTTTTTCATATCATTTTATTATACTACGGCCTGTAATCCGGGTCAAGACAATCCCCGGGGCGCAGGAGCGCTCCGGGGATTGAGATTTATTTTTTTCAGCTCTGCTCCGCCAGATACAGGCTCACCCGGCTCTGTATCTGCTCAGCGCAGTCCCGGGCCCCGTACTTCCCGCCCATAAAGGCGTTTATCTCCCGGCGCATCAGCTCCAGCAGGGCAGGGTCGTTTATCACCATCTTGTCCGTGGTGTAGACCAGCTGCCGCAGGTACTCCACATCCTGCTTGCCGAAAAGCTCGTAGGGGAAGTTCTGCTCCTGCTCATTTTCCAGCGACCGTTCCAGCTGGTTCTCCAGGGCTTTTTCAAAGCTGTCCT
>CASFJB010000139.1 GCA_949294945.1 uncultured Eubacteriales bacterium | reverse complement strand
CCGGTGTTGTAGGTGTCTATGGTCTCCTTGCCCAGCACGGCAGCCAGCTCTTTGAGGGTGGTCGGCTCCTTGCCGCCCAGAAAGATAGAGGTATCCATGTTGCCGATGATGGTATCGGCGTTGTCCTTGTAGATGGCTTTCAGCTGGGACTGTGCTTGCAGCACCAGACAGGCGGAAATTTCACGGCTGCGGATGGTGGCGACCAGCTTTTCCAGCTTGGGGATCTGGCCGATGTTGGCGCACTCGTCGATGAGGCAGCGCACATGGACCGGCAGCCGCCCGCCGTACACATCGTCGGCCTTTTCACAGAGCAGGTTGAATAGCTGGGTGTAACACATGGAGATTAAAAAATTAAAGGAATCGTCCGTGTCACTCATAATGAGGAACAGGGCGGTTCTTCTGTCTCCCAGGGTATCCAGTTCCAGCTCGTCGTAGGAAGTGACTTCCCGCAGCTCTGCAATGTCGAATACGGCAAGGCGCGCACCGCAGGAAATAAGGATCGACTTCGCGGTCTTGCCCGCCGCCAGCTTGTATTTTTTGTATTGGCGGACGGCGAAGTGGTTTGGCTTCTCCGCCTCCAGTGCGTCAAACATCAGGTCCACCGGGTTTTTGAACTCCTCGTCATCCTCCCGGACCTCCATACTGTTTATCATCTCGATGAGGGTGGAGAAGTTCTGTTCCTCCACCGGGGCCTCATAGTGTATATACCCGATGAGGGCACAGTACAAAAGCGTCTCGGACTTCTGCCAGAAATCATCCCCGGCCTTGCCCTCGCCCTTGGTGTTGGCGATCAGCGTCGTGACCAGCTTCAGGATGTCCTTTTCCGAGTGGATGTAGGCGAAAGGGTTATAGTGCATGGACTTCTTGAAGTTGATGGTATTGAGGACTTTGATCCGGTACGGCTCATAGATGAACTTGCCGTTCTTATCCTTCATGGGCTTGCCGTCCTTATCCAGCTTGGGGGTGCCTCGCTGGAGCATTTTGCCGCACTCCACCAGGATGGTGCCTTTGGGGTCTGTCACCACATAGGAGCTGTGCATCTGCATCAGGTTTGGTTTAAGCCAGAATCTGGTTTTACCTGAACCGCTTCCACCAATCACCAGCACATTCTTGTTGCGGGCTGTCTTTGGGTCCTTGGGGCGGCTGTTCATTGTCAGGCTCTCGGTCTTGGTCAGAATCACATTGTTTTGGAACACTGGGTCGATGTAGGGCGCAATGTCCTCATGGGTGCCCCAGCGGGCGCTGCCGTACTCCATGCCGTGCCGGTACTTCTTGGCGTTCTTGAGATAGACCGCCAGCCGCAGGCCAGCGCCGCAGCACAGACCCACCAGCAGGTCCAGCGGGTGCAGGCTGGGCCACCAGCTATTCAGGGCATCCGGCAGCACATAGGACAGGGAAACGAACTTCTCCGAAGCATTTTCTCCCTGGGCTATACGCCAGGCCTCACCAAAGTTTGTACAGAACAGTCCCATCAAAATATATGGCAGGTTCAGCAATATGAGCTTTTTGATGTCAAGCTGCTTCTTCATCGCTCCAGCTCCTTATGCTTGTTCCGGTCCACAACGGTATGTTTCACCAGCTCCTTGAACTGATTCAGCTTTGCCAGTACAGAGTGGCGCTCAGATTTCTCAGCTTTTCTTACCTTTTTGCCGGTATACTCAGTAAAAGCGGCAGTCAAGGCATCCGCATCTCTGGCTTTGAAGAAGATAAGGTACTTGGGCGTGGAGCTGCCGCGGTCCTTCTTCACTGCATAGTCCACACCGTACTTCCTGGCTATCTTCTCAAACTCCTTTATGGTGGGGTCGGTGATCTCGAAATTGGAAACGCCCTGGTTCTGGCTGACCAGCTGCTTAACCGTCTGCTTGCCGTGGTGGATTACAGGAGAGTCTCTGCTCCGTTGTTTCTGAATCTTTCTGTTCTTACAGTAGGCCATGTATTTGCTTATGGCTGTTTTCATCAGCCGTCCGGTAAACTTGGAACCGCTGACTACCAGCGTCAAGGTTCTATTTTCTACTTCCTCCTGCATATTTCTCTACCCCCTTTCAAGATTCTCTATGTGCTGCCGTATTCAGCGGACGGCTCTTTATGCAGTCTGCAAAATCAGAGGCCGCAGTTGAGCAAAATGCAGTTTCCCCTGGGGCGTCACCAGGGTATAGGCTCCGATATGACCGTTGCTGCAATAATCCTTCACGCAGAACAATCTCTTGTTGTCCGGCTTTGCATAGGGGAGCACATTCCCCGCCATAGTGCGGTATACGAACTATTGTACCAACAGAAAACGTACAAACTGCCTTTCCGGCACATCCAGTTCCTTTGCGGTGGTACGGAGATTCGTGCTGTGCTTCAGGTCGATAAACAGGTCGAAAAAAGCCGCCTTGCCCTCCAGCATTGCCTTCTCTTTCCGCAAGACCGCGTTTTCTTTTCGCTGCTCCAGCAAGTCGGAGCACAGCTTCATCAGAGCTTCCGGGGAAGTGGCCACCTCCCACAGTTTTTCTTTGGTCATGTAAGCACCATGCTTGCGGATAGTGGGAAGCAGCTCTTCAAACACCCATTTTTCAAACCGCTCTGCCGACGGCAGCTTGCTGTGAACGATGAGCCTGTACACATCTCCTTCGGTGATAAAGAGCATTTCCTGGATTCCTCCAGCAGTAGGGGTACGCCGTTTTAGCGTACCCTTACAATGCTTGGATATCGCTTCATTGGGACGGGCATAGCCCAAAGCCTTGGCCACATCAGAGCCGCAGAACAGATACTTATCGTTCTCCTCGATAACCCGGATGCTGCCGAACTCCTTGTTTTTGAAAATTTCCATCTGGTTCATATGGTTCCTCCTCATTTTTGGGCACTAAAAAAGCGGCCCTCTCAGCCGCCTGCGTTCATATCGTGATTGACCTGCGCTGTATATCGGTTGTTCATGGTGGTAGACGCATTGAAAAGCACTGCCAGCAGATACTGCTTCATGTTTCGTACCTGGCTGGTGTTGTTTTTAAGGCAGTCCATTACAAACTCCAGATGTTCCTTCTCCAGTTTCAAAAACCTGGAACGCACCGCATCCTGAGGGAAGTCACCGCCTGCAATCCTTACAGTCTTTCGTCCGGCGCATATGGTCTCCACTATCAGCTCCACAAGTTCATCCAGATCCGCCCTATAGTTTTCGTACTCGCCGCACAGCTGCTGATAGTCGATGTTCTTTAGGACCAGCTCTCTGACTCTATCTATCTCTGTATTTGCCATCGCTTCCCTTCCTTTCCCTTCCGGCAGCCGCACTGCTGCCTTTTCCCGGAAAGGAATTGAATCGGTACTTGATGAATGAGTACTTTGTTTTTGAGTATTTGATTCCTCTATATTTAATTCTGCGGCCTTTTCCGTATCCGGTTTATCCAGATACGGGTTTTCCGTATCTGGTGCAGCCGTATATGGTTGAGGCGTTTCTGGCTGCCGGTGCTGGGGCTGCTCATATATCACATACTCGGTGTCGCTTATACGTCCGCTCTTATCCCGCAGCTGGTGACGAACAATATACCCGGCAGTCTCCAGTTCCCGCAGCGCCCCTCCTATAGCGTCCACTCCCTCCTTGCAGATTGTTGCAAGGCCACGGGTGCTGTAATTCCAGTCCTCAGGCAGAGACAGCATCATAGAGAGCAAGCCTTTTGCTTTCAGGGATAACTTTTCATTCCGCAGGTGATGGTTGCTCATTACCGTATAGTCGCGGGTCCTCTCGATTCTGAAAACTGCCATCTTCTAATCTCCTCTCTGAACTTATGGCATAAAAAATGCCCCAATCTTCTTACCGAAAAAGACTTGGGCATTTATCTCTCCTGCTCTCGCTGTCTCCTTTTCTGCCACTGCTCCAGCAGTTTTATGATGGTTTCCTGCATACGCTGGGGCGTATAACTCTTTGGGAAATATCTTCTTAGGGAATCGGCAGTGAAGGTCACTTTGTCTATCTCACTTTTCTTCTCCTCAGACATAATTGCCCGCATTACAGTTGGAGACAGATCCCCCTCCTGGCTGAACTTTTTAAGCCGCTGGGCCTGAGACAAAGACGGTGTGGCCTGTTCGCTGTCCATGGCATCCAGCAGCTGCACCTGCTCCTCTTTTCTTAGGAATGACAGCTCATAGGCCGGATTAAAGGCGATCTTTCTTTCGTCCACCATATCCAGCAGCTGTGGGATAAGCTCTGTAAGGCGGATGTAGCGTTGGACATTTCTTGCGCTGTCTCCTGCTTGAGCGGCTAACAAATCTCTGCTTTTTTGTCCTAGATTTAACTTGTGGCCAAGTTGGCCACAAGTTAAATCTAGCCGTGCTCCCTGGCGTTTCATAGCCTCCAGCTTCATCTTATAGGCAAAGGCTCTCTCACTGGGCAGCAGGCTTTCCCGCTGCAAGTTGCTGTCCACCATGATGATAGTGGCGGCATCATCGTCCAGTTCCCGTACAATCACCGGCATGGTCTCCTTTCCCGCAAGCTGGCTTGCCCTGTGACGCCGGTGCCCGGCCACCAGCTCATAGCCGCCTTCAGGCCTAGGTCTGGCTATGGCCGGAACCAGTACGCCGTACTTGCTTACGCTCTCTGTGGTCTCCATCATGGCATCGTCATCCTTGACTTTAAAGGGATGGTCTCTAAAGGGGTGCAGCTGCTCCAGGGGGATATCTTGAATCTTCTCCAGCCTTGCATCCTGACGGTCCTCTTCGGTGGAAAACAAATCATCTACCGAGGCCAGCTCTATTTTTTTCCCGCTGTTTTTCAAGTCTCAGCACCTCCTGTGTCAGATTTTTATATCCTTCAGCTACCTTTCCCTCTGGATCATGGGCAAAGATGCTCTTGCCCTGGGCGCTCATCTCCTTGGCTCTGACGGAGTGCGGAATCTCCGTGGTGAACACTTTAATTTTGCTGCCATAGGTTTCCCTGAGCAAAGCTGCAATGTCTCTGGCAAAGTTAGTACGATTATCCACCATCGTCAGCAGTATACCGTCGATCTGGAGCTTTGGGTTTATCTGCTTTCTTATCTTGCTCACTGTGGAAAGCAGCTGTTCCAGGCCCTTGGCAGGCAGATACTCCGCCTGGACCGGCACTATGATTCTGCCCGCAGCAGCCAGAGCATTGACCGTGAGCATACCCAGTGAGGGCTGGCAGTCAATCAGGATATGGGAATACTGTCCCTTCAGCGTGTCCAGATACTGCCGCAGGATAGTCTCCCGGCTCATGGCGTTTACAAGAGATACCTCCATGCCGGAGAGCTGGATGTCGGCGGGCATCAGGTCAACGCCCTCCGGGTGGTGAAGGATGCCCTCGCCTGGACTCAGCGGCTCATCCATAAGAACGCGGCCCATGCCATCAGCCAGGGTAAAGGGCAGCTTGTCCGGCTGAGGGTAACCCAGGCTGATTGTCAAACTGGCCTGCGGGTCTGCGTCTATAAGCAGCACCTTTTTCCCCGCCCTGGCAAGACCAATACCCAGATTAACGCAGGTCGTCGTCTTGCCTACTCCTCCCTTTTGATTGGCTACTGCAATTATATTTGTAATCGTTTTTCTCCCTCCTTAAATTCAAGTCTATCTAAATATCGTGACGATAATGGCTATCACCAGCAGGATGAAAATGACCTGCAAAGCCCGGCGGTTGGTATCCTTCATTCTCTCACCTCAGACTATGGCAAAGGAAAAGCTCAGCAGGTCGGTATATCTCCCCGCCGCCCTCGCCGGGTCAGCTACGGCCCTCACTTCCCGGAGGAAGCCCAGATACACCTCATCGGAGCTTACTTCCTCCAGCACCGCCGTCTTTCCGCTGCCACCGGGGTCCACCTGCTCTCCCTTGTAGCTGAGAGCATAGCCGGTACAGTCCCCGGACTCTGCCCTCATCCTGTAGCCGCCCTCATAGTGCTTTCCGGCATTTACGCTGAGCCTCAGGCGGCTGTCCTCAGGTATCACCGATCCCGCTTCTATGCCTATCTGGGCGGTGCCTATTCGTGTCACCGGGTCTATGGCAATGTCGTCCCCGTCGGGTATCAGCACCACATAGCTGGGCACCAGCTCCCACTGGGCATAGAGCACCGTGTCCTCCGTGAAGCTCACCGTCTCTCTGTCCCCATAGCTTGTGCCGCTGCCATCGGCCTTGGTATTCCAGCCGGTGAAGCTATACTTCTCCCTGGTAAAAGCGTTTTCCGGGAGCCGGGTGGCCACGCCGTATGTCACGGTCTCCGCCGCCATCTCTCCGCTGCCGCCGTTGGGGTCAAAGCTCAGGTTATGGCTCTCCGCCTTCCACTGGGCGTAAAGCTCCAGGTCCCCGCCTGGCGTGACCGTCGCCCCATCCCCGTAGCTTATGCCGCTGCCGTCAGCCTTGGTGTTCCAGCCGGTAAAGCTGTATCCCTCCCTGGTAAAGCTGTTGGTCTCCAGCTTTCCGCTCTGGCCATAGGCTATGGTCTGGCTGCGACTCTCTCCGCTGCCGTCGTTCTTATAAAAGCTCACCACATGGTCGGCATACTTCTGCCACTGGGCGTACAGGGTGGTGTTGCCGTAGAATGTGGCATAGCCCCCGTCACTGTAGCTTGTTCCCCCGCCGTCGGCCCTGGTGTTCCAGCCGGTGAAGTAATAGCCCTCCCTGCTAAAACTGTATTGGGCAGCCTTGTGGACTGGCCCTCCGTCACCGTCATGCTACCCATGCTGCCGCTGCCGCCGTTAGGCTCAAAGCTCAGGCTGTAGCTCTTCGGGGCTTCATTCCATATTGCCTTCAGATATATTGCGCCGTACATTGCCGACAGCGACTGCTCCACACTGCCCAGGGGCAGCAGGCCGCTGTACTTGCTCTCGTCATATTTCCAGCCGCCGAAGACATAGCCCTCCTTCTCCGCCTGGGGCAGGCTGGACATGGGCACACTGCCCCCGTCCTCTGCATAGGTGGGGTAGCCGCTGCCGACTATCCTGCCGCCGTCGGCGTTGTAGTTTATGGAGTGGTAGGGCGTAAATGGCATATTGTCCTCATAGTTTATGGTGCCCCACACCCAGAGTCCCGGACGGCTCACATAGTTGTAATCTATCTGCCAGGCTATGCCGGGGTTCTCTGCAAAGGTCTGGGACACCAGGCTCCTGGTGCGTCCCGATGGGAACTGCAGGG
>CASFJB010000138.1 GCA_949294945.1 uncultured Eubacteriales bacterium | reverse complement strand
CACCGGTACCCAGGCTCTGACGGTGAACAACACCAGCGGCAACGAAGAGAATATGACCAACAGCGTGTTAAACGTTGTGAAGCTGTCCTGAGCTTTCTGCAGCGGGGGCCGTGGGCTCCCGCTGTTTATTAAAAGAGGAGGGGAAGAGGGCCGAGAAAATTTTGCCTTGTCAGGACGGGAGGGCATGGGGTATAATGTGCCTGCCTTTACAGAAAATAACAAGAGGTGGAATACATGGAACTTACCGCCGCAGCCCATTGGCTGAACGAATTTTTCTTCGGATATGACAGCGCCATCCTGGGTGTTCTCCACTCCCTGGCCCAGAGCGCCGGAACTGTGCTCACTCCCCTGATGAAGCTGATAACCCTTCTGGGAGAGAAGGGACTGGTATTTTTTATCCTGGCAGTAGTCTTTGCCTGCTTTGCCCGCACCAGGGATCTGGGCGTGTGCATCTTCGGGGCGGTGTGCTGCGGAGCTCTTATAACCAACATCATACTGAAGGACAACATAGCCAGACCCAGACCCTTTGAAACGGTGGAGCAATTTCGCCAGTGGTGGCAGTTTGTAGGCGCTCCGGCGGAGGACGGCTTTTCCTTCCCCTCCGGCCATGTCACAGCCGCCGCCGCAGGCATGACGGCGATCTCACTGATGAAAGGGAAAAAGCTCATTCTGCCCTCGGTACTGGTGGTGCTGTTCATGGGCATATCCAGGAACTATCTCATGGCCCACTATCCCTCCGACGTGCTGGTGGCCGCCATTATCGGCCTGGCCTCCGGTTTTATCGCCTGGCTGATAACCAGACTCATTTTTGCCTTCCTGCGCAGCCATGAGGATGTGCCGGTGTTCGAACTGATGCTGGAGCTGGATGTGAGAGAGCTGCTGCCCGCGTCTCTGCCCTTCTCCAAGGGCGGACAGGCCCGCGGCAGGGGAGAGGAGCGCAGCAGCGCCCGCCGCTCTGCCGCTCCCTCCCGCAGCTTTAAAATAAAGGCTCCCGGAGGCTACAAGGGCAAGCACGAAAAATAGACAAAAGGAAAACGGACTGCCGGGACCTCGACAAAACGAGGTCCCGGTTTATGACAAAGAGGCCTATAAGACCCAGGATTTCACAGTCAGTTAACGATTTGCCCGGGAGCATGTGTTGAAATTCCTGGGAATTGTGCTATACTATATATTTATGAAAAAGCATAGAGAAGGAGTCTGAATCTTAAAAATGGCAAAAAAACAGTTTAAGGCAGAATCCAAGCGTCTCTTGGATTTAATGATCAATTCCATCTACACAAATAAAGAGATTTTCCTCAGGGAGATAATCTCCAATGCCTCCGACGCTATAGACAAGCTTTGCTACCTCTCCCTCACCGACGACAAAGTGGGCCTGAGCCGGGAGGATTACAGGATAGAGATAATCCCCGACAAGGAGAAGCGTACCCTCACCGTGAGGGACAACGGCATCGGCATGACCTCCGAAGAGTGCGAAAACAATCTGGGCGTTATTGCCCGCAGCGGCTCCTACAAGTTCAAAGACGAGATGGACAGCGAAAAGAGCCAGGCCGAGGATATATCCATCATTGGCCAGTTCGGCGTGGGCTTCTACTCCGCCTTCATGGTTGCCGATGAGGTCACCGTGATCACCCGCAAGTACGGGGAGGAGCAGGGCGTCATGTGGAAGAGCAGCGGCGCCGACGGCTACACCGTCAGCCCCTGTGACAAGGAGAGCGTGGGCACCGATGTGATAATGCACATCAAGGCCGATACCGAAGAGGAGATCTACGGCAGCTACCTGGAGGTCTGGAAGATCAAGGCTCTGGTGAAAAAGTACTCCGACTATGTGCGCTGGCCCATCAAGATGGACGTGGAGCATCAGGAGCGCTTTGAGACCGGGGAGAAGGACGACGAGGGCAAACCCAAGTTCGACTACCGTATGGTCACGGAAAACGAGACTATAAACAGCATGGTGCCCATCTGGCAGCGCTCCAAGAGCGAGGTCACCGACGACGACTGCATAGCCTTTTATAAGGAAAAGCACCGGGACAGCAAGGACCCCTGCGCCCTGGTGCGGATAAACGCCGAAGGCGCCGTGAGCTACAAGGCCCTGCTTTTCGTCCCCGGCGAGGAGCATGAGAATGCCTTTATGGGAGACAACAAGGAGGGCATCACCCTCTACTCCAACGGCGTCATGATAATGGAAAAGTGCGACAAGCTGGTCCACGATTACTTTGACTTCGTCAGAGGCGTGGTGGATTCTCCCGACCTGTCCCTGAATATATCCAGGGAGCTTTTGCAGCATGACCGGCAGCTGCGCATCATAGGCCAGAACCTGGAAAAGCGCATCAAGGGCGAACTGGAGAAGCTGATGAAGGACGACCGGCCCAAGTACGAGGAGTTCTTCAAAAACTTCGGTGTCCACCTCAAGTGCGGCGTCTGCGACGAGTACGGCAGATACAAGGACTTTTTGAGAGACCTGCTGCTGTTTTACACCTCTGAGGACAGGCAGCTGAGCCTTAAGGAATACGTGGCCAATATGCCGGAGAGCCAGACTCGTATATACTACGCCAGCTCCGACTCCGTAAAGCATGCCATGAGCCTGCCCCAGTGCGAGCAGGTGCGCAGCCGGGGCTATGAGCTCATCTACCTCACCAGCCCTCTGGACGAGATGGTGCTGGAGAGCCTGCGGGAGCAGGAGGGCAAGAGCTTCTGCAACGTGCTCACCGACGACCTGGGCTTTGAGACCGAGGAGGAGAAGAAGGCCGCCGAAGAGCAGAATGTGGAGAACAAGGACTTTCTGGACTTTGTTAAGGAAGCCGTGGGGGAGGACATTGTCAAGGTGCGCCTGTCCAACAACCTGGGCTCCCAGCCCTGCTGCCTCACTACCGAGGGCGGCATCACCCTGGAAATGGAGAAATACTTCCGCCACGGACCCAGCGAGGAGATGCGCAAGATAAAGGCCAACCGCGTCCTGGAGCTCAACCCCCAGCACCGCGCCTTCCAGGTACTGAAGGAGGCCTATGAAAAAGATCAGGAGAAGGCAAAGAAGCTCTCCCTGGTGATGGCTCGCCTGGCAGAGATGATATCCGGCGTGGATATAGAAGACCCCGCCGCCTTCGTCTCCCTGGTGGCGGAGATGTTCTGATATAACTACAGAGATTTGGAGATCGGCCCATGAGACCTAGGCTGGGAATATATATCCACATACCCTTCTGCGCCAGCAAGTGCGCATACTGTGACTTCTACTCCCTGCAAAACTGCGAATACCTTATGCCCGACTACCAGCAGGCCCTGCTGGAGCACATAAAGGAGTCCTCCATATCCATAAGGAACTACGAGGTGGACAGCATCTACTTCGGCGGAGGCACCCCCAGCTTCTACGGGGCGGACCGGCTGGCGGATATCCTGGACGAGCTGAAGCTCAACGGCAATGTGCGTTTGGACTCGGAGATAACCGTGGAGTGCAACCCTGACAGTATCAGCCCCACGGCCATGAAGCTGCTGCGGCAGGAGGGAGTCAACCGCCTGTCCATAGGCGTGCAGGCTACCGACAACAATCTGCTCAAGCTCATCGGCCGCCGCCACAACTTCCAGCAGGCCCAGAAAGCTTATCTGGATGCCCGGAAGGCCGGCTTTGACAACATAAGCGTGGACCTGATGTACGGCTTGCCCAGCCAGACCAAGACCGACTGGGCGGACACCCTGTCCAAAATAGTGGAGATGCACCCGGAGCATATCTCCTGCTACGGCCTGAAGCTGGAGCCGGGCACGCCTATGTACCAAAACTACATGGGTTCCGCCATCCTTCCCGATGACGACGAACAGGCGGACATGTATTCCTATGCCGCCGAGATGCTGGAGCGCTACGGCTACAAACAATATGAGATATCCAATTTCGCAGCGCCGGGGTATGAGTCCCGCCATAACCTGAAATACTGGAATATGGACGACTATATGAGCTTCGGCCCGGGAGCCCACAGCTGCATAGGCAGTGTGCGCTACAGCTATGTGAAGGACCTGAAGGAATATATCTACGGCGTGGGCAAAGGCATCAGCGTGGTGGATGAATACGAGGTGCTGGACTCCATGGAGAAATCCGTGGAATACCTGATGCTTGGCATGCGCACCTCCCAGGGCATCTCGGAGAACGATTACCGTACCCGCTGCCAGAGCGACTGGAGGCCCATCCTGAAGGTGCTCCAGGCCTTCAAGGAGAAGGGCTGGACGGAGCTCACCGGGGACCGCTGGCATTTTACCGTGCCGGGCTTCCTCATATCCAACACCCTGATAGGCATACTGCTGGAGACCCAGGCCAGCGGCCGGGCCGAGGGGATACCCTGGGTGGCCAGAGCCGACAGGGCAGCAAGCAAGATAAGCCTCCCTAAAGGTGAGGAGGAACTCTTCACCGAGCTGTATAGGCAGAGGATGAACAGTACAGGAGACTGAATGTGATAGACAACAACAATTATTTGAATCCCCTGGGCGGGGAGGAATATGGCGGCCAAGACTGGAACCTGGATGATCTGGACGAACTCCAGCGCCTGCTGGAGGACGAGAGCAGCTCGCCTCTGCCGGAAGAGCAGTCGGCGGAGAGCCCGGAGCCCCGGCCTGAGGAAGAGCACTCCAAGAGCCGCAGCGGCAGGGAGAAGTCCTCCAAGGCCAAGGCAAAGGCCTCAAAGCCCAGGAAGGACAGCCCCAAAAAGGAAAAGCCTGCCAAGGCCAAAAAGAAGGACAAGGCAAAAAAAGAGGAAGAGCCGGAGGACAGCTTCGGCCAGCTGCCCGCAATAAAGGGCGGCAAGACCAAGAGCCTTAAAGAGCCGGAGGAGGACGCTCAGCCTCCGGAGGAAGAGAAAAAGAAGGGCAAAAAGGAGAAGCCTCCCAAGCCGCCCAAGGACCCTGAAAAGCTCAGGCAGAGCCGCATAACCGTGGTGGTATTCATAGTGATAATCTCCCTCATTGCCATTGGGATAACCACAGGCGGCTTCCTTGTCACCAACAACGGCACCAGCCTGCCCATGGTATACGTAGGGGATGTCTTTGTGGGCAACATGAGCGCCGACCAGGTCAGGGCCGTCCTTGAAGAGAACAACTGGGAGGACAGGGTGGACACCGCATTGAGGGTGAAGCTGCCGGCCAATGTGAGCTTCAAGGTGGACTCCTGCCTCTCCGGTGCAAAGCTCAGCCTGGACAAGGCGGTGGAGGCCGCAATGAGCTACGGCCATGACGGCAACTGGTATGAGAACCTCTACCGCTTCATGCTCAACCACATCGGCCCGGTGGACGTGACCATAGTCAGCCAGGAGATAGACGGGGCCTATGTGCGCTCCCGTATCGCCGAGGGTGTCTCCAAGCTGGAAAAGGCCACCGCCGATACTGGCTATGAGGTGGACGAGGAGGCGGCAGTGCTCCGCCTGCGCAAGGGCGCAGGCCAGATCCAGCTGGATGAGGACGGACTTTACAGCCAGATAGTGGCAGCTCTGGAGGCCGGGCTGGAGGAGATAAACTATA
>CASFJB010000137.1 GCA_949294945.1 uncultured Eubacteriales bacterium | reverse complement strand
GCTTTAAGCGTCATCACCGCCACGCCCTGGGTGCTGCGGCTGGTCTTGACCTGGAGCTGGGATGTGTTGAACACCAGCACCCGGTCATCGCTGGAGTAGCAGGCCACATCCATCTCCTCCCAGAGCACCATGACGGCTCTCACCGGGCTCTTGTCGGAGTAGGCGTTTACCAACTTTCTGCGGTTGGTCTTGGTCTCATAGGCGGCCATGTCGATCCTGGCGGCCTTGCCGTTTTCAAATATAAGCAGCAGGTTCTTGGAATAGTCCCCGGGGTCTACCATGGATATGATATTTTCACCCTCGTCCAGCTGCAGCCGGGTGGGCAGATATATGCCCAGCACTGAGGCCTTTACATCCTCAAAGTCCGCCACCTTGGCCTTGTATATCTGCTGTCTGTCGGTGAGGAAGAGGAGCTCTCCCCTGTTGCTTGCCTCGAAGCTCAGGTTGAGGCCGTCGCCCTCCTTGAACTTCTGCTCGGAGCTCATGCGCAGGGACTGGGGAGTAATCTTCTTGAAGTAGCCCTCTCTGGACAGGAACAGGGTGACGCTGTAATCCTCCACCTGCTCCTCGTCGTCAAATTCCTCAATTTCGTCGGCGTAGACGATGCCGGTCTTTCTGGGGCTTGGGAACTTCTTGATTATCTGCCTGAGCTCATCGATGATGATCCCCTTGATTTTCCGCCGGTTGTTGAGTATACTCTCCAGTTCTTCGATCTCCTGCTCCAGCTCCCCGGTCTCACGGGTGCGCTTTAGGATGTACTCCCGGTTGATATTGCGCAGCTTGATCTCCGCCACGAACTCGGCCTGTATCTGGTCGATGCCGAAACCCACCATCAGGTTGGGCACCACATCCTCTTCCAGCTCTGTCTCCCGGATAATGGCGATTGCTTTGTCGATATCCAGAAGTATCTTCTGAAGGCCGTGGAGCAGATGGAGCTTGTCTTTCTTTTTTCCCAGCTCGAAGAATACTCTGCGGCGTATGCACTCCATGCGCCAGGCGGTCCACTCCTCCAGTATCTCTCCCACGCCCATCACTTTCGGGTTGCCAGCCACAAGGATGTTGAAGTTGCAGGGGAAGGCCTCCTGCAAAGGCGTGAGCTTGAAGAGCTTCTGCATGAGCTTGTCCGGGTCGGTCCCTCTCTTCAAATCGATGGCAAGTTTAAGGCCGGACAGGTCTGTCTCGTCCCGCATGTCGTTGATCTCTCTGACCTTGCCGGACTTGATAAGCTCGGCCACCTTGTCGATTATGGCCTCGGAGGTGGCGGTATAAGGTATCTCATATATCTCGATTATGTTCTCTTTGGGGATATAGCGCCAGCGGGAGCGAACCTTGAAGCTGCCTCTGCCGGTGCGGTAGATGTTTTCCATGGCGCTGCGGTCATAGATAATTTCGCCTCCGGTGGGAAAATCCGGGGCCGGCAGAGTGGACAGCAGGTCGTGCTCAGGGTCTCTCAGGTACTCTATTGCGGTCTGGCACACCTCGGTGAGGTTAAAGCCGCATATCTGGCTGGCCATGCCCACGGCAATGCCCATGTTTGCGGAGACCAGCACATTGGGGAAGGCGGTGGGCAGCAGTGACGGCTCCTTCATGCTGCCGTCGTAGTTGTCCACGAAATCCACGGTGTCCTTGTCGATATCCCGGAATATCTCCGCGCAGACGGCGGAGAGCTTCGCCTCGGTATAACGGGAAGCGGCATAGGACATGTCCCGGGAGTAGGCTTTGCCAAAGTTGCCCTTGGAGTCCACAAAGGGGGTCAGCAGGGCCTGATAGCCGGTAGACAGTCGCACCATGGTCTCGTATATGGCGGCGTCTCCATGGGGGTTGAGCTTCATGGTCTGGCCTACGATATTGGCGCTTTTGGTGCGCCCGCCGCTGAGCAGGCCCATTTTGAACATTGTGTACAGGAGTTTGCGGTGGGAAGGCTTGAATCCGTCTATCTCCGGTATTGCTCGGGAGACTATGACGCTCATGGCGTAGGGCATGTAGTTGGTTTCCAGAGTCTCCGTTATGGGCTGTTCAAGGACCTCGGCCCTCAGCCCCACCACGTTGGGGTTATCGAATTTTTTCTTTTCCTCGACTTTTTTCTTAGCCATTTCTTACTCACTTATCTGGATTTGCCGGTTTTCATTTTCTTGCCGGTGACAAGATTCCTGTGGCATCGTGGACAGGATTTCACCGCCATGACCCCAAGGAAGATGACCTTGTGGCAGTTGGGGCAGCGGCAGTATTTGAATATCAGTGCAAGGCAGGTGGCAAAAAGGACCACCGTCAGGCACATGAAGGCCACCTGCACATAGGTGTACTGGGGAGTGAGCAGGCTGATAGCGCAGCCGATGGCAGTGGCTACCAGGAGTATCCTCAGCCGCTCCCTGCCGTAAACGAAATCGTTTTCATATTTCTTCATCTCTTCATTTCCTCTCTGTCTCTATGAAATGTCCGCCATGTCCAGATATTTGTATCCGAACTGGGCGATATGGTTTTTCCTGCCTTCCAGATTGTCTCCCAGCAGCAGCTCAAAGCTCTGGGCCATGAGCTCAGCATCCTCAGGCATGACTTTTATGAGCCTGCGGGTCTCCGGGTTCATTGTAGTCATCCACATCATGTCCGGGTCATTTTCGCCCAAGCCCTTGCTGCGGCTGATGCTGGCTTTGGCGCCCTTGAGGCTGTCGATTATCTCAGCCTTTTCCCGGTCGGAATAGGCGAAATAGGTCTTGCCCTTGCTCTCTATCTCGTAGAGGGGGGATTCGGCAATGTATACGTAGCCCTCCTGAATGAGGGTGGGCACCAGGCGGTAGAGCATGGTGAGGATAAGGGTGCGTATCTGGAAGCCGTCCACGTCGGCATCGGTGCAGATTATCACCTTGTTCCAGCGCAGGTTATTGATGTCAAAGCTGGACAGCTCCTTGGTGTGTTTGTCTTTGACTTCCACTCCGCAGCCCAGAACCTTTATAAGGTCGGTGATGACGTCGCTTTTGAATATGCGCACATAGTCCGCTTTCAGGCAGTTGAGTATCTTGCCCCGCACCGGCATTATGCCCTGGAACTCTGCGTCTCTGGAGAGCTTGCAGGCGCCCAGAGCGGAGTCGCCCTCCACGATGTATATCTCCCGGCGCTCCACGTCCCGGCTGCGGCAGTCAACAAACTTCTGCACCCGGTTGGCAATGTCTATGCTGCCGGAGAGCTTTTTCTTCATGCCCTGGCGGGCCCGTTCGGCGGTCTCCCGGCTGCGCTTGTTTATCAGCACCTGCTCGGCTATCCTGTCCGCCTCCGGCTTGTTTTCGATGAAATATATCTCCAGATTGGTCTTGAAGAACTCGGTCATGGCCTGCTGGATAAAGCGGTTGTTTATGGCCTTCTTGGTCTGGTTCTCGTAGGAGGTCTGGGTGGAGAAGCAGTTGGTCACCAGCACCAGGCAGTCCTGGATATCCTGGAACTTTACCGGGCTCTCGTTCTTCTGGTACTTGCCTATTTTCTTTATGTAGGCATCTATGGCGGAGACAAAGGCGCTTTTGGCGGCCTTGTCCGGAGCGCCGCCGTTTTCCAGCCAGGAGGAGTTGTGGTAGTATTCCAGAACGCTGGCGTCCTTGGAGAAGCAGAAGGCGGCGGAGAGCTTGACCTTGTATTCCGGCTTGTCCTCCCTGTCTCTGCCCTTGCGCTCGGCGGTAATGAATTCCGGCTCCGTCAGGGGCTTTGTGCCGGACAGCTCCCGCACATAGTCCATAATGCCGTTTTCATAGCAGTAATCCTTGACTTCAAATTCACCGTTTTTCTCCAGACGCAGCCTGAAAGTCACCCCGGCATTCACCACCGCCTGGCGGTGGAGCACATCGTCAAAATACTCATAGGGAATATTGATGTCGGTGAACACTTCCAGATCCGGCTTCCAGCGGATGGTGGTACCGGTCTTTTTCCTGTCGGCAGACTCAACGATAAGCTCCTGGCCCTTTTTTCCGCAGACCTTGCCCTTTTTGAAGTGGAGCTGATATTTTTTGCCGTCTCTGCGGACGGTGACGTCCATGTATTCCGAAGCGTATTGTGTGGCGCAGGAGCCAAGGCCGTTCAGGCCCAGAGAGTATTCATAGTCTCCCCCATTGCTGTTTTGATATTTGCCCCCGGCGTACAGCTCGCAAAATACCAATTCCCAGTTGTACCGCTTCTCGTTGGCGTTCCAGTCCACCGGGCAGCCACGGCCGAAGTCCTCTACCTCTATGGACCGGTCCTGATAATAAGTGAGAGTTATCAGATCGCCGTGGCCCTCTCTGGCCTCGTCAATAGCGTTGGACAAGATCTCGAACACTGCGTGTTCGCAGCCGTCCAGACCGTCGGAGCCGAATATGACCCCCGGTCTCTTCCTGACTCTGTCTGCTCCTTTGAGCTGTGAAATGCTGTCGTTTCCGTACTGTGTACTGCTGCTCATATATGCTTTGACCTTTCAGATACCATATCTAGTGCATTATAATCCTATTTTAACCAATATATTATAACACAAATACTGTAGATTTCAAGACTTTGCCCCCGGCGTCAGATATAAGTCCTACACATGGATAAAAAAGTAAATAAGCCGGAAAAAAGTACATATAATTAAAGGGAGAAAATGCAAAAGGCGGGCTGCCATCGGCAGCCCGCCCCGCGGACGATATTTTCTCTTAACGGGAAAACTCTCGAACCGCTTGACAATTTCCCGTTTTAGATGTATCCATATATACATATGGCGCAGCATCCAGCGGTTTTCTCTCTCTTACCGCCCGGGCTCTTGTCTGGTTCTATTATCTGCGCCCCAACAAAAAATACTCAGGCATTTTTTGCCTGTATCCGTGAAAGGAAGCTATATGGAAACAATGTCTATACTCCTCGTGCTTGCAGCGGCCATGCTGTCAGTGGTCATACTCTTCAAGATCCTGGCCGCGCCTATAAGGCTGGTTTTCAAGCTTCTGCTCAATGCTGTCTGCGGTTTTGCCCTTCTGATCGTTGTAAACATCATCAGCGGATTTTTTGATTTTTCCGTTGAGATCAATTTTATCAATGTACTCATTGCCGGCTGCTTCGGCATTCCCGGTGCTCTCCTTTTGGTTCTGCTTAAAATTTTATTTTAAAAACAGACTCTCCCGCCGGTGGGCTTTTATAAAGTCCTCCGGCGGGCTTTTTCCATTTTTTAATTAAATCTTTTCTTTGTTTTTCAAGGCTGAAGCCTTCACTCTACCGACAGTCGGTTGCTTTTTACTGCCCCTCAGGCTATTGAAGCGGCAGGAAAACAGGGCGTATATGAACGCCCCCGTTCTTCGTCCTACGCTCTGACTTGTGGACAAAGTGTCCCGAAGTTGTGGCCACACTCCCGGAAAAGTAGCGGGACAGCGTGCAACCGTCAAGGCTGAAATGAACGGGCTTACACCCGGCCTTGACCGCCGCCCCGCTGAATGGGTGGACAAGGCGTCCAACCAATCCCGCAAAGTGTTTGGCCGCTCTCGTTTTGATTTTGGAGCGTTTCTTTTCCCAAAATTGAAATGGGCGGGAAGCCATTTTGTGGCTTTGCTATTTCCCCGATAAACTGGGAGTTGTTGTGCAAGACATTATATTTTTCTATTTTCTATTATGAGCAATGCTGTAAATATAATTTCAAAAACAAGCATCATTAACGCTAATATCAAACGTGTAGAATTACATCCAACAATCAATGAAGCTATAGGGATAAGAACTGACATAATCATGTAAGTTTTTGATTTATATAACCAGCTATATGGTAACAAATGCGCCCCAAAAATCATAGCAATAACCATTAGCATTTTTTCTGGTACTGTTGGATAAATCCACATTGCAATCAATAAATATAAGATTTGATTTATCGAAAATAATATACCTAGATTATTCAGTGGATTGCTTTTGTCCTGAAATTGGATCTTTAATAATTTGGACATCAAAAATGCTAAAGGCAATAGTGGTGCGGTACAACAAAATGTTAGCAAATTCTTGGTAAGAATCGGTAAATCTAAGAATTGTACCATCATCACCAAAAGCCAAATCACAATAGAAGCTGAAATATGAATACCTCTCTTTTGCTTGATAGCACAATCTATTCTTAAATCCTCTAAATTCATAACACGTTTTTCCTCCACAAATTAGAATTTGTCGCTCTCTTACTTTCTCCCCCGCTGCGGGTTTGGATTTTTCAGCAAATCCGACTTCTGTGCAATCTTTTTCAGCCACTTTCTTTCTTCCTCTGACAGCTTCCCATAGTTCAGCTTGAGCCGCTTGCAGATAAACATCATAGCCGCCTGCTCCGGGTCGCTGTCCTCTTTAGCGGCTTCCTCGGCTGTCTGCAAAAAATCTTCCAGAGGATTGTCCTCCGGGACGCTGAAAAAATCGTCCTTGTGGGCTTCCCGCAGGTCGAGGGCTATCTTGTTTATGTCCTGCTGTATCACATAGCGGCAAAAGCTGTCGTCGTCAATATGAGCGGCGATTAGCTGTTTTAACT
>CASFJB010000136.1 GCA_949294945.1 uncultured Eubacteriales bacterium | reverse complement strand
AGCTGAAAGTGGTGGAGCTGAAGACCGACCCGCAGCTGATGGGCGCTCTGGGCGCCGCCGAGTATGCCCGCCAGAAGGGCATGGCCAAAAAATAAAAAGCAAGCAACGTAAAAAAGCACAGTGAATTTGGGGCGGTCAGTTCAGACCGCCCCAAATTCTGCTGCGCAAAAGAATAAGTCCGTCCCCAGAGTTTACCATATGTCTATTTACTTTTTCCTGTTTTTTGGGGTATAATCCATATGGCCGGCAAGTAAATCAAGTATAAGGAAACCGGCTTCACCTTCATTACAAAAACAGGAGGCAATGCTATTATGAAGCAGTATTTTGAGATAGTGGACGTTATGGCCAGGGAGATCCTGGACTCCCGGGGCAACCCCACCGTGGAGGTGGAAGTGACTCTGGACGACGGCACCGTAGGCCGAGCGGCAGTGCCCTCCGGGGCCTCTACCGGCATGTACGAGGCCTGTGAGCTCCGGGACGGAGACAAGAGCCGTTACGGCGGCAAGGGCGTGCAGCTGGCCGTGGAGAACGTCAACGGCGAGATAGCCGAGGCCCTGCTGGGCCTGAACGTGCTGGACCAGACCTCCATAGACAAAATGCTCATCGAGATAGACGGCACGGCCAACAAGACCCGCCTGGGGGCCAACGCCATCCTGGGGGCCTCCCTGGCCTGCGCCAAGGCCGCAGCCGCCGCCACCGGCCTCAGCCTCTATAACTATATAGGCGGCGTGAACGCCAAGGTGCTGCCGGTGCCCATGATGAACGTGCTCAACGGCGGCGCCCACGCCACCGGCTCCAATGTGGACATCCAGGAGTTCATGATAATGCCTGTGGGCGCCGAGAGCTTCAAGGAGGCTCTGCGCATGTGCGCCGAGGTCTTTCATGCCCTTAAGAAGGTAGTGCCCGCCTCCGGCGTAGGCGACGAGGGCGGCTACGCTCCCAACCTGGACAGCGACGAGGACGCCCTGAAGGCCCTGGTCTCCGCCATGGAGCTGGCGGGCTACAAGCCCGGCGAGGACTTCATGATAGCCATAGACGGGGCCGTGTCCGACTGGTACGACGAGAAGGACAAGTGCTACCACCTGCCCAAGCGTGGCACCGTCATGACTTCCGAGCAGATGGTGGACATGTGGGAAGGCTTCGTGAACAAGTACCCCATCATCTCCATAGAGGACGGCATGGGCGAGAACGACTGGGAGGGCTGGCAGCTGATGACCCGCCGCCTGGGCAGCCGCATCCAGATAGTGGGGGACGACCTCTTTGTCACCAATACGGAGCGGATAAAGAAGGGCATAGAGCTGAAGGCCGCAAACTCCGTGCTCATAAAGCTCAACCAGATAGGCACCCTCACCGAGACTCTGGACGCCATACAGATGGCACACCGGGCGGGCTGGACAGCCGTGGTGTCCCACCGCTCCGGCGAGACCGAGGACACCACCATCGCCGACATCTCCGTGGGCGTGAACGCCGGGCAGATAAAGACCGGCGCCCCCTCCCGTACCGACCGGGTGGCCAAGTACAACCAGCTGCTGCGCATCGAGGAGGAGCTCTTCGACGTACCCCAGTACCTGGGCAAGGACGCCTTCTTCTCCATCCGCTGAGCAGGAGATAGGCCAAGCAAAAATAGATTGAAGCATATAAAGCTCCCGTCCGGTTTTTCCCGGACGGGAGCGTTGACGTTCAAGGGGGATGTTCACTTGGAAAGCTCCCTGCCGCAGTGAGGGCAGTAGCGGCCCGAGGAGGTCAAGGGCTTGCCGCAGTAGGGGCACTTGCAAAAGAAAGCACGGTACAGCGGATACAGGGTCATTACTATCACGCAGACCAGGGCCAGGTATACGCCCAGGCTAATGTCATAATCTCCGTTGAGCAGCTTAAGCCCCACGATGAGCCAGTCCACCGTAAAGACTGCCAGGGCCAAGAGCCAGAGCCGGAAAAAGAATTTCTTCATCCGCCTGCCCTCCCGGCTCTTATTCCGAGATGCTGCCGCCGTGGCGCAGGAACATGGTGGTAAAGGTCTCCCGGTGCTTTGACTCGGTGTAGAGGCCCTCCTTCATCAGGTGGATCTCCTCCTGTTCCCCGGCCAGGTTTTTCCTGGCGGCCTTCAGCAGTTCACAGGCGTCTTTTCTGGGGATGACCACCACGCCGTCGGCGTCCCCAACCAGGATATCCCCGGGCATGACCACCTGGCCGCCGCAGACCACCGGCACATTTATTTCTCCCGGCCCCTCCCGATAGGGCCCCAGAGGGGTCACCGCCTTGGCAAAGACCGGCAGGGAGCTGGCGCGGATGTCGTCCATATCCCGCACGGCGCCGTTGACCACGAAGCCGCCCAGGTGCCGCATCTCGGAATAGGCCAGCATCATGCCGCCCACCAGGGCCCGGTCGGTGTAGCCCGCCCCGTCGATGACGATGATGTCCCCGGGCTTGGCGTAGTCCAGGGCCATCTGGGCCGCCAGGTTGTCCCCGGAGGGGACCTTGACGGTAAAGGCCACGCCCAGGAGATTGTGCTTGTTAAAGGGGCGGATGCCCCCGAACATACAGGTCATCTTGCGTACGCAGTCGCCGATGTTGCTGCTGGGTATGCCTCTGAAGGCCTCCACCAGCTCCGCCTCCGGGCGCTGAAAATCTGTAAACATGCGAAAACCAACGGCCATATATGGGCCTCCTTGCTCTGAAAAACTGTTTGGCCAGAGTTTAGCAGAGACGCTGCCCCTTGTCAAATAAGGAAGGATTTTCTTAACGGCGGCTGCACCTCCGCCGGGAGAGGCAGAGCAGCAGGAAAAAGCCGGATGTTCCGGTGATCTACCTGGCAGACAGATAGGCCAGCAGTTCCTTTATCCAGGCCGGGCGGGTCTCACCCTTTAGCAGAAGTTCACCGTTTGCATACTCTGCCACTTCCACAAAGCCGTTATCATTGTCGAAAAAGCGGGCCTCATCGCAGTATGGCAGCACCTTTGATACAGCTTCCCAGCGCCCGGCAAAGCGGCGTTCCACATCCTCATCCCGTATATCGTGGCCGCCCCGGCGCACACGGTTTTCAATGCGCAGCAGACTTTCCTCCATGGTATCCAAGCCCACATAGTAGAGCCGCACATAATATCCCAGAGCCTTGGCCTGAGCGGCTGTCAGTTCGGTTTTACGGCCGGATAGAGTGGTCTCCTGAGTAAAGCTTATGCCTTTATTCAGACAGTCCTTTATACGCTCCAGGGCAATTTTCCCGCCCTGTATGGCGCTGCCGCCGTTCTGTGCCGTTATCCTGTCCACGTCAATAATAATGCCCAGATCCGTGCTCTGGGTTTTCAATACGCCGGTGAGGCTGCTTTTGCCGGTGCCGTTCACTCCGCCGATAATAGTGTATATCTTCACTTTCCCGCCTCCCGCTGTGCTTCAAATGTATGGTAATATTATAGCAGGGCCGGGGCCAAGTGTAAACATTCCGATGGGCCGGAAGAAAAACAAGCCCTGAGCCCGGCTAAGCCAGGTTCAGGACTTGAAAGCAGCAAGCAATATAAAGCCTTCTCCCGCACCCCCATCTCCCCGAATCGGAGCCCAGCGCAGCGGGTTCAATTCGGAAAAGGAGGAGCAATGGAGCGGAGCGGATGGTGGCTTTTTTGCCATAGGCATAAAAAGACGCGGTCGCAAAGCGGACTTTGCTCACTTCTTGCATCCCCCCGTCTCCCCGAATCGGAGCCCAGCGCAGCGGGTTCGATTCGGAAAAGGAGGAGCAAGGGAGCGGAGCGGATGGTGGCTTTTTTGCCATAGGCATAAAAAGACGCCGGAGCAAAGCGGACTTTGCTCCGACGTGGTACGCCGTAAGGGATTCGAACCCCTGACCTTCTGGTCCGTAGCCAGACGCTCTATCCAGCTGAGCTAACGGCGCATTTCTTAAAGCCTTAGTATACTAGCACAGTCTGGGAAAAATTGCAATACCTTTTTCAAAAAATATTGGCCCTTACGACAAATTATTTTTCGGCCTTACCAGCCCATTATATCGGAGATGGAGTCGCTCACTTCGCCGATGGTCTTGAGGGTGCGGCCCAGAACGGATTTGGGGGTGTTCCTTCTGGAGCGCATGGCCACGGCTGCGGCGCCACCCACGATAAGGCCCATGCCCATACCCACGTAAAAATTCCTTTTGTTCATAACAATATCCTCCAATACAAGATTTGGAGACCGGCTTTGTCTCCCTTTTCCCTATTATTATTAGCACAAAAGTCATTGATACCCATATGCAAATTGTGGTACAATATTCGGAGAATCTGAAATCGGAGGCAAGACCATGAGCGTAAGGATACTGGCGGTAGGCGACGTGTGCGGCGAGCCGGGCCTCAAGTTTCTTGAAAACAGACTTAAAGATTTCAAAAGGGAAAAGAATATAGATTTTACCGTGGTCAACGGGGAGAACGCCAATGTGGTGGGGGTGACCCCCAAGCAGGCGGACGCCATATTCCGCTGCGGAGCGGATGTGATAACCCTGGGCAACCACACCTGGACCAGAACGGAGATCCAGCCCTATCTGGAGGAGCGCAGCAGGATACTGCGCCCGGCAAATTTCGGCCCCCAGTGTCCGGGACGGGGCATAGCGGTGTTTTCCACAAACTTTGGAGACGTGTGCGTGCTGAACCTTATGGGCCGCTTCACTCTGGACAGCAATACGGACAATCCCTTCGTCATAGCCGACGGCTACATGGCGGAGATAAAGGAGAAGATCATCCTGGTGGATTTCCACGCCGAGGGCACCAGCGAGAAGCGGGCCATGGGCTATCTTCTGGACGGCAGGGCCAGCGCCGTGTGGGGCACCCACACCCACGTGCAGACCTCGGACGCCTGCGTGCTGCCCAAGGGCACCGGCTATATAAGCGACTTGGGCATGACCGGAGCGGTGCACTCGGTGCTGGGCATAGACCCGGAGCAGAGCATAGGCAAATTCATGGGCGACCCTCCCCGGCGCTACGAGGCGGCAAAGGGCCCGGCCAAGCTGGAGGGCTGCATATTTGAGATAGACGCCGACACCGGCAGATGTTTGAAAGCGGAGGGGATAAGACTGACATGAGCGGAATAAAGATACTCCACAGCGCCGATCTGCACCTGGATTCCCCCTTTGAGGGACTGACGGCGGGGAAGGCCGCCATACGCCGGGGAGAGCAGCGTCAGCTGCTGGGGGCCCTCAGTGCCCTGGCCCGGGATGAGAAGGCGGATATAGTGCTCCTGGCCGGGGACCTGCTGGACAGCGGCAATACCTATTGCGAGACCGGAGAGGAGCTGGTACGCTACCTGGGGCAGATAGAGGCTCCGGTGTTCATCTCCCCCGGCAATCATGACTGGTATTCCCCCAAATGCCCCTATGCCAGGCTGAAGCTGCCGGAGAATGTACACGTATTTACCAAGCCGGAGATAGACTGCATCCAGCTGCCTGAGCTGGGGGTGAGAGTCTACGGCACTGCCTTTACCGATAAGCACAGCGGCCCCCTGCTCAGGGAATTCAGGGCGGATAGAGAGGAGGGCGTGCTGAACCTCATGTGTATCCACGGGGAGC
>CASFJB010000135.1 GCA_949294945.1 uncultured Eubacteriales bacterium | reverse complement strand
TGTGCCGCCGATGTAATAGGGCAGGCCGCAGTTGGCGTAGGAAATGTAGCCCGAACGCTCGAAGACCACTATCTCCGCCTGCTCGTCCAGACGGCGGAGCCGGGCCGCCGCAGAGGCTCCCCCTGCCACGCCGCCAACGATGACAACTTTCATTTAATATTCCACCTCTCCTTTATATCCGGCTATGCCGCCGATGTTCTTGACATTGTTATAGCCCATGCGCCGCAGCACCGTTGCCGCCTGGCTGCTGCGGGCCCCGCTGAGGCAGTAGACATACACGGGACTGTTCTTGCTCACGCCTATGCTTTTGCGCCCGCCGAGGCTGGACAGGGGCAGGTTCACGCTGCCGGGGATGTGTCCCCCGGCGTACTCCTCCGCTCCCCGCACGTCTGCCAGCAGCGCTCCCGGGGTGTTTCGGAATTCCTCCACTCCGGCGTTTATATCAGGTCTTTTGAATACGTCCAATATGCCCATGGCTTTTCCCCCTGTTATCTTTTTCTGACAACAGTATAGGGCAAAGGCCCCGGGCCTTCCGTGACGAAATCACCTTTTCAGGCTGCCCAGGTAGCCCTCCAGCAGCAGGCTGGCCGCCACCGCGTCCACGGTTTTCCGGTGCTTTTTCTCCTTCTTGCCGTTGGCGTGGAGGATGGCGTGGGCCTCGATGCTGCTGCGCCGCTCGTCCCAAAGCGTCACCGGCAGGCTGCTCTCAGATTCCAGCAGGGCCTTGAACTCCCGGCATTTTTCCGCCCTGGGGCCCTCGCTGCCGTCCATGTTCTTGGGCAGGCCCAGCACCAGAGTGCCCACCTCCCGCTCTCTCGCCTCCCGGGCTATGCGCCCGGCCAGGCGCTGGGGATTTCGCTCCTCCACGGTCCAGGCCTCGCCGCACATGAAGCCCAGCAGGTCGCTCACCGCAAGGCCGGTGCGCACGTCCCCGTAATCTATGGCCATTATCCTCATAGTCTCACCTCAGTGCAGGTCAAAGCAGGCCCGGATGGGGCCCACGGAGTACAGGGAGCCCACGGCGCAGACCATGCCTTCCTCCCCGGCGGTGTCCATGGCGGCCCCCACCGCCTCCTTTATATCCGGGCAGACCTGCACCGGCTTTCCAAATTTCTCCAGATATCTCCCCAGCTCCTCCGCCGGCAGGGCCCGGTGGCTGTCCGGAGTGGTGGCCACGAACTCATCCGCCGCCTCGTTGAGGACATCCAGAGTCCCGGCCCAGTCCTTGTCCGAGAGCATGCCCACCAGCAGCACCCGGCGGCTCTCCGGGAAATAGTTCAGGAGATTGTCCCTGACGGTCTGGGCGCACTGGGGATTGTGGCCCCCGTCCACCACGAACATGGGCTCCTCATGGACTATCTCAAAACGGCCGGGCCAGCTGACGGCGTAGATGCCGTGCTCCACCTGGCTCTGCTCCAGCTTCCAGCCCAGCTTCCTCAGCTGCTCCACAGCCTCCAGGGCCACGGCGGCGTTTTTCAGCTGGTGCTCTCCCAGCAGGGGCAGGGCATAGTGCTCCCCCTTGTAGGAAAAGCTCTGGCCGTAGATGCTGTCGAATTCCTTTTCTATCTTTGAAAAGTCCGCCACAGTCAGCTCCGCTCCCAGCTCACGGCAGCGCTGTCTTATCACTTCCATGACGCTGTGGGACTGCTGATACAGCACGCAGGGGCGGCCCTTTTTTATTATCCCCGCCTTCTCGGCGGCTATCTGCTCCAGGGTATCTCCCAGCACCTCCGTGTGGTCAAGGCCTATGTTCATTATCACCGAGACCTCCGGGGAGTCTATCACATTGGTGGCGTCCAGCCTGCCTCCCAGGCCCGTCTCCAGCACGGCAATGTCACAGCTGCGCTCCTTGAACCACAGCAGGGCCGCCGCCGTCATCAGCTCAAACTCCGTGGGGTGCTGCTCCATGGCCTCCGCCGCCGGCTTTATCCGGCTGACTATGTCCGCCAGGGCCTCGTCCTCTATCTGCTTGCCGTTTATCTGCATGCGCTCGTTGAAGCGGAAGAGATAGGGGGAGGTGAAAAGCCCCGTCTTATAGCCGCAGCACTTCAGCACCGAGGCCAAAAGGGCGGCGCAGCTGCCCTTGCCGTTGGTGCCGGCAATGTGTATATATCTCAGGCCCTCCTGAGGCCGGCCCAGCCTTTCCAGCAGCTCACTCACCCGCTCCAGGCCCGGCTTGGAGCCCAGCCAGGACACGCCGTTTATGTATTCCAGAGCCTCTTTATAATCCATCTTGCTCTCCTGTTCTCATCTTTAGTTTGTTACACAGTGAATATAGCACCAAAAGCCTTGAACAGCAAGGGAAATTCCGGGAAAAAAGTTCAAAAATATGTTGACCTTGTCCTTAGCTTATGATATAGTATGTGTTACCTGTCGGACGAGAGGTCTTTTTTCGTGCGCTCTTTGGCGGAGAAAGAGGGCCCCGGCGTCCATATACAGGGAGGCAATGCCCGGTGCAATGCCGGGTAAATAAAATAGGAGGTGCCGAAAGAATGGCTGCAGGCGCAAGAGTTAAAATCACACTCAGATGCGAAGAATGCAAGCAGAGGAACTACAACACGGTCAAGAACAAGAAGAACACTTCCGACCGTTTGGAGCGCAGCAAATATTGCCCCTTCTGCAGAAAGCACACCAAGCATGTGGAAACCAAGTAAGTTCTGAAAGGATGCGTTAAAATGGCTGAAGAAAAGAAACGCGGCAGCGCACCCAGCAAGGCCGTCACCGCCGTCAAAAAGGACGACACCAAGCCCGGCTTCTTTCAGAGGATAGTCCGCTGGTTCCGTGAGATGAAGAGCGAACTGAAAAAGGTCATCTGGCCCACTCCCAAGGCTTTGGGCAAGAACGTGCTCATCTCCCTGGGCGTAATGTTTGTTTCCGCTATCGTCCTTTGGGGCTTTGACGAACTGGCCACCATGCTGGTCAACGGACTGCTCACTCTGGCAGGGTAAGCGATATGGCCGAAGAAGCGAAATGGTATGTGGTTCATACCTATTCCGGGTATGAAAACGCAGTGGCCGCCGCTGTTATGAAATCGGCGGAAAACAGAAAGATGACGGATCTTATCAAAGAGGTCAACATCCCTATGGAGACCGTCACCGAATACACCGACGCCGGCGAGAAAACCGTCGAGCGCAAGGTGTTCCCCGGCTACGTGCTGGTGAAAATGATTCTCACCGACGACAGCTGGCACCTTATCCACAATGTGCGCGGCGCCACCGGCTTCGTGGGCTCCGACGGCAAGGCCGTCCCCCTTACGGAGCAGGAGATCTATGATCTGGGCGTGGAGCGCAAAGAGATCGTTGTGGGCTACGGCCTGGGCGATGAGGTCAAGGTCAACGACGGACCTTTGGCCGGGTTCCTCGGCGTCGTGGACGAGCTGGAGCCGGAAAAGAACCGGGTCCGGGTGGTCGTGTCCATGTTCGGCAGAGAGACTCCCGTGGATCTGGAGCTGGACCAGGTGGAAGTCGTCAAACATTAAAATTAAGAAAGAGGTGCTTTAAATGGCACAGAAAGTTGTTGGATACGTTAGATTCCAGGTTCCCGCCGGCAAGGCAACTCCGGCGCCCCCCGTCGGCCCCGCTCTGGGCCAGTACGGTATAAACATCGGTCAGTTCACCAAGGACTTCAACGAGCGCACCAAGGGCGATATGGGCATGATGATCCCCGTTGTCATCACCGTGTACTCCGACCGCAGCTTCAGCTTCATCACCAAGACTCCTCCTGCCGCCCTCCTTATCAAGAAGGCCTGCGGCATCGAGACCGCCTCCGGCGTGCCCCAGAAGGACAAGGTGGCTACCATCAGCAAGGAAGATGTCCGCAAGATCGCCGAGCAGAAGATGCCCGACCTCAACTGCACCGACATCGAGTCCGCCATGAGCATGATCGCCGGTACCTGCCGCTCCATGGGCGTAGTCGTTGGAGACTGAGCCTAAACGTGGGAGGATTTATCCATCCGACTCAACCACATTATTAGGAGGAAATCAAATTGTTTAGAGGTAAAAATTATAAAGAGAGCGCAAAGCTCATAGATAAACAGGCCCTCTATGACCCCATGGAGGCCATGAAGCTGGTCATCAGCGCCAGCAAGGCCAAGTTCGACGAGACCGTTGAGCTCCACGTGAAGCTGGGCGTTGACGGCCGTCACGCCGACCCGCCGGTCCGCGGCGCCATCGTGCTGCCCAACGGCACCGGCAAGAGCGTCCGCGTCCTGGTCTTTTGCAAGGACGAGCGCAAGGAGGAGTGCCTGGAGGCAGGCGCCGACTACGCCGGCGGCATGGATCTGGTGGAGAAGATCCAGAAGGAGAACTGGTTCGAGTTCGACACCGTTATCGCCAGCCCCGACATGATGGGCACCGTTGGCCGTCTCGGTAAGGTCCTGGGCCCCAAGGGCCTGATGCCTTCCCCCAAGGCCGGCACCGTCACCCCCAACCTGAAGCAGGCTATCTCCGAGGCTAAGGCCGGTAAGGTGGAGTACCGTCTGGACAAGACCAACATCATCCACTGCCCCATCGGCAAGGTCAGCTTCGGCGCAGAGAAGCTCTTCGAGAACTATGCCGCCCTCATCGGCGCCATCATCAAGGCCAAGCCCGCAGCCGCCAAGGGACAGTACATCCGTTCCTGCGTCACTGCTTCCACCATGGGCCCCGGCGTGAAGATCAACGCCCAGAAGCAGCTCTGATAATTCCATTGCCCTTTACCATCCCGGCCGCTCTGTGAGTGGCCGGGATTAATACTGAAAGGAGGCAGCCATGAACCAGCCCGCAGCCCAGCCGGAAAGACCGGTCCTGGAATGTGAGAAGATATGGATATACGCCCTGCTCATCGCCGCCGGAGGCTACCTGGGCGGCTTTACCTACTGCCTGAGAGGCGGAGTGTTCTGCAACGCCCAGACCGCCAATGTGGTGCTGCTGTCCATGGCCCTGGGCCAGGGACGCTGGAGCAAGGCCCTGTACTACCTCATACCCATCGGCGCCTATCTTCTGGGGGCCGTCATCTCCGAGCTGCTGCCAAACAAGGTCAAGCGGCTCCACTTCCTCCGCTGGGACACCATGCTGGTGGGCCTGGAGCTCATAGTGGTGCTGCTGCTGGGCTTCGTCCCCGACAGCTGGCCCTTCCAGATCTCCCAGGTGAGCATCAACTTCATCTGCTCAATGCAGTACAACACCTTCCGCCAGGCCGAGCACATCCCCATGGCCACCACCTTCTGTACCAACCATGTGCGTCAGGTGGGCATCTTCCTCACCAAGCGCTTCAGGCATCCCGACGATCCCGCCGTCCGCCGCCGTTTCCGGGTACACATCATGATGCTCTGTTCCTTTGCCGCGGGAGCCGCAGTCTCCACGGTGGCTGCCGGGCTCTTCGGCGGCCGCTCCATCTGGGGCGCCGGCATCCTGCTGCTGATAATCTTTGCGGACCTGGCCCACGCCGACCGCACCTTTGAAAAGGATATGCTCTACCGCAAGCCCTCAGGCCACCCGCCCCCGCCGGGGTGTAGGCGGCAGCATGAACCGTCAGCTGATGGTCCGCCACCACGCCGCCGTCGTGGCCGGCCAAATTGAAATAGGCGTGGTTGGTGAGATTCACCACCGTGTCCGCGTCGCTGAGGGCCCGGTAGTCCACCGTCAGGGTATCGCCCTCCAGCTCATACAGGTCGTATACGGCCGGGTCCACCTGGTACTCCAGGCCGTCGGAGAGATAGAGCTTGCCGTCCTTGTTCTTGAAGTTTCCGCTGTAGTTCAGGTCCTCAATGCTTATGGCCTGGTCGAAGCTCTCGCCCACCACCAGGTCCATATAGTCATCCAGGCTCATGCCCAGAGCCTCAGTTATGGCCTCGTCCATGGTGATGCCCAAAAGGCCCTCCAGCTCCTGGATGCTGTTCACCTCCTGGGTCATGCCCATCTGGGACAGGGTCTCGCACAAAAGCACAAAGAACAGCTGGCGGAGATAGTCGGAAAATCCCGCTTTCAGCTTCTCGGCTATCTGGTCCACTTCGGACTCGTCCACCATGGTGGTGTAGGTACCGTCCTCCTTAAAGATCATGCTGTAACTCAGGTACATCTCTTCCACATAATCGCTCATGACAGGCATCTGCCTGCCGCCGCTGAGGCTCAGGTCAAATTCCCCAACGGCCTCGTCTATGGCCTTGCGCATCTCCTGGGTCATGTCCAGCCGGCCCTCCCAGGTGCCTATCAGCTCGCTCTTGCCGCAGGCGCAGAGGCTGAGGCTCAGGACAAGCACCAGCAGCAGGGCAGCCGCTCTCTTTATCTTTTTCATTTCATCTCTCCTTTTTCTGTCCGCTTTTAAGCTCCGTCAAGACTGTATATTAAAGATATCACAACCCCTATCCCAGGTCAACCTTCTTAAAGCAGGCTGAAAGGAGTTTTGTCCCATATAACCGAAAAAAGCCCGTCTTTCCAGCAGACAGGCTTTGTTTCGGGTAATTTAAATTAAATTAAAATTACACAGCGCGGGTGACCTTGCCGCTGCGGAGGCAGCGAGTGCAGACGTAAACATGCTTGGGGCTACCGTCTACGATGGCCTTGACGCGCTTCACATTGGGCTTCCATGCACGGTTGGTCCGACGGTGGGAGTGGCTGACCTTGATGCCGAAGGTAACGCCCTTGTCGCAAAATTCGCATTTTGCCATTTCTGAAGCACCTCCTTGCTTGTGTTTCGCTGATTAGACAGCTTTTATATAATAGCAGATACCAAGGTCAAATGCAAGAGAAATTTTTCAATTCTGTAAACCAAAATCAACATTTTCCCCTGCACACACAGCCGGGCGTAAAATTTTCTGTTGCCAAAGCCGGGGAAAGCGATTAAAATGTAGCATAGATAATTATTGCTCAGGAATGGAGATGCCGCCATGATAAGCAAATATTCCGTTAAATTAAAGACCCTGGTAGAGGAGCACCAGCTCCAGCCCCTGCACACCTCCAAGGACTATGAGTCCGCCCTCATCAAAACCACCGACGTGAACCGCCCCGCCATGCAGCTCACCGGCTTTTACAACTATTTCGACCCCCACCGCATCCAGATGATAGGCCGGGTGGAGAGCACTTATCTGGACACCCTCAGCCCGGAACAGCGCCTTCAGACCTTTGAACAGTTCATGCAATACGACATTGCCGCCCTGGTCATCTGCCACGGGGCCCAGCCCTTCCCGGAATGCCTGGAGATGGCGGAGAAGTACGACAGGAACCTCTTTATCACCCCCATGGACACCTCGGAGTTCCAGGCGGACCTGATAAGCTCCCTGAAAAGCCATCTGGCCCCCCGCATCACCACCCACGGCGTATTGGTGGAGGTCTACGGCGAGGGCGTGCTCCTCATGGGGGACAGCGGCATAGGCAAAAGCGAGACCGCCCTGGAGCTTATAAAGAGGGGCCACCGCCTTATCGCCGACGATGCCGTGGACATAAAGCGCATCGCCAAGGACGAGCTCATCGGCTCCGCCCCCGAGCTCATCCGGTATTATATGGAGCTTCGGGGCATAGGTGTTATTAATGTGCGCCACATCTACGGCGTAGGCGCCGTGAAGCCGGAGACCAACATAGACCTGGTGGTGAAGATGGAGCGCTGGGAGGAGGGCAAGGCCTACGACCGCCTGGGTCTCAGCAGCGAGACCTATGACATTCTGGGGGTCACTCTGCCCCAGGTCACCATCCCCGTGCGCCCCGGCCGGAACCTGGCCGTGATAATGGAGCTGGCCGCCATGAACAACCGCCAGAAGAAGATGGGCTTCAACGCCGCCGAGGCCCTGGCCGGCGCCCATGACTACGCCATCGACGCAGGACTATTTTGATTTTTTGACTGGAGTATCCCATGGAAAACCTGGAAAAAGCCATTGTCCGGATAAAAGAGGCCATGCCCGGCCTGGAGCTGCTGGAAAACGAGAACATGTCCGCCCACTGCTCCTTTAAGATAGGCGGGCCCGTCCGGGCCCTGGCAATCCCCTCGGAGGTGAGCAGTCTCTCCAAGATATGCTACCTTCTGAAAGAGTATCAGCTGGCCCCCTACATTCTGGGCAACGGCACCAACATACTCTTCCCCGACGAGGGGCTGAAGGACCTGTTCATAATCAGCACCGCCAAGCTCACCAAAATGTTCCTGCTCCCCGATGGGGCCATCTACGCCGAGGCCGGGGTCTCCCTGGCAAAGCTTGCCAGCTTTGCCCAGCAGAACGGCCTTAAGGGCCTGGAGTTTGCCTCGGGCATCCCCGGCAGCGTGGGGGGCGGCCTCATCATGAACGCGGGAGCCTACGGCGGGGAACTGAAGGACGCAGTGGAGAGCGTGGTGCTCTACTACCTGCCGGAGCAGCGGCTCTATGAGCTTACAAAGGAGCAGTGCAGCTTCGGCTACCGCAGCAGCCTGTTCCAGAAAATGGGGGGCTGCGTTATCCTCTCCGCCGTGTTCCGCCTGGAAAAGGGGGACGGGGAGGAGATAGCCGCCCAGATGCGCCGCCTCAACCAGCAGCGCCGGGACAAACAGCCCCTGGATCTGCCCTCCGCCGGCAGCGCCTTCAAGCGCCCGGAGGGGAACTACGCCGCCGCCCTCATCGACCGGGCCGGGCTGAAAGGCTACCGGGTGGGAGACGCCCAGGTCTCGGAAAAGCACGCAGGCTTCGTGGTGAATCTGGGCAAGGCCAGCTCCCACGACGTGCACCTGCTCATGCGCCACGTGCGGAAAAAAGTATACGAAAACAGCGGCATTGCCCTGGAGCCGGAGATGATAATCCTGCCCCCGGACTACCGCCTGGAAGATAAGGGCCCCGCCGTCCCCCTGCATTCTGTCAGCAGTCCCGGCGCGGAGGAGGCTCAGGAGCACAGCGGGTCCTGAGACCCGGGAGGCAGTATGGAATTTCTGATCATAACCGGCCTGTCCGGCGCCGGGAAAAGCCGGGCCGCCGACGTATTGGAGGACCTGGACTACTACTGCGTGGACAACATGCCCATTGCCCTGATGCCCCGCTTTGCCGAGCTGTGCATCGCCACCGCCGGCCGCTACGAGAAGGTGGCCCTGGTCACCGACGTGCGGGAAAAGGACGGCTTCGGCCAGCTGCTGGAGACCATAGACCAGCTGAAGGAGCGGGGCTGCAACTGCCGCATCCTGTACATGGACGCCGACGTGCGCACCCTCATCCGCCGCTACAAGGAGAGCCGCCGCCCCCACCCCCTGGCCAGCCACGGCTCCTCGGTGGAGGCCGCCGTCTACAAGGAGATTGAGCTCCTGGCCCCCATCCGGGAGCGGGCCGACTACATCGTCAACAGCTCCAACCTCACCCTGGGCATGCTGCAAAGCAAGCTCTTCTCCCTCTTTGCCGGGGAGGGGGCCAAGCGGGAGATCGACGTCACCGTCATGTCCTTCGGTTATAAGCACGGCCTGCCCATGGACGCGGACCTGGTCTTTGACGTGCGCTTCCTCCCCAACCCCTACTATGTGGAGGAGCTGCGCCAGCTCAGCGGTCTGGACCTGCCGGTGGCGGAGTTCGTCTTTAAGTGCCCCCAGACCCGGACCTTTATGGAGAAGATAACGGACATGCTGGACTTCCTCCTGCCCCTGTACATCGAGGAAGGGAAGCTGAGCCTCACCGTGGCCATAGGCTGCACCGGCGGACACCACCGCAGCGTGGCCATTGCCTCCGCCCTCTGCGACCACCTGAAGGCCGAGGGCGTCAGCTCCGTGAACATCAACAGGGATATCGACAAGTAGT
>CASFJB010000134.1 GCA_949294945.1 uncultured Eubacteriales bacterium | reverse complement strand
CCTTGCCTACCAGGACGGCATCCCCAAGGCCAAGCCCACCATCCTTGAGCCCATCGGCCTGCTCCAGGTCACCATCCCCGATGAGAACCTGGGCGACATCATGAGCGACATCAGCTCCAAGCGCCGGGGCACCGTGCTGGGCATGAACGCCGAGGACGGCATGCAGACCGTGGAGGCCGAGGTCCCCATGGCCGAGATGAGCTCCTACACCATCGACCTGCGCTCCATGACCCAGGGCCGGGGTTCCTTCACCCTGAAGTTCATCCGCTACGAAGAGGCTCCCGGCAATGTCCAGCAGAAGGTCATTGAGGAAGCCAAGGCTCTGGCTGAGCAGGAATAAGACCTACATCAACAAATTATTTTACGGGCGGCCTTAACAGCCGCCCGTAAGTTCAAATTGGTAATGCTATGAATAACGGAATATCCGGACTGAAAAACATCGTATGGGCCTTTGCCATTGTGCTCTCCCTGGCAGCCCTGATCATAGGACTTATCGTCACCATGGTCCTCCGGTACAGCGGCGAAGCCCCCGACGGTACCATGTACCTGGAGGGCAGCGGCGCTTCCTCCGGCCTGAGCGGCTCCCTTTCCGGGGAGGACGGCATAGACGCCGGCCAGTCCGGCGGCGGAGTCATGGAGCTGCCCAGCTCCCAGGACACCGGGCTGGAGTACCTCTTCAACCTCACCTTCCTGTGTGACAGCAGCTTCTCCGCCGTCAACAGCTTCGGCGCGAACTTCGGCAGCACAGCCTCATCTCAGGTCTGGCTCCCCTCTTCCGGGACTCTTGCCGCCGCTAACGCCTCCTCCACTGCCATTATCTATCCCCAGGACGGCTCGGAAAAGACCCCCGGTGACGCGGCGGATGTATATGAGCCCTCCCGCCTGGTGATATACCTGGGCGGCGACCAGCTCTCCACCGCCACCGCCGAGAGCTTTACCGCCGGATACACGGCCCTTATCCAGGCCGTGCAGAGCGCAAGCCCCAACACCAAGATCATCTGCTGCTCCATCGGCTCGGTCACCGCCGCCTATGCCGGCAGCGACGGGCTCAGCAGCCAACTGGTGGCCCAGGCTAATGACTGGATACGTCAGGTCTGCGCCTCTACCGGCGTATATTATGGGGACCTGGCCTCCATTCTCAACGGTGACGACGGATACCTCAAGGCCGAATACGCAGAAGCTGACGGCCGCAGCATCAGCTCTGCGGGAATAAACGCCGTCATGGATTATTTCCGTATGCACGGCATATAAGCTCAAAACAACTTATCCGGCGGGCAGCAGCCCCGCCGGATTTTTTCAGCCTATTTTTAGTTATGTCAATTACAATTTAATTTCCACAATGTTAAATGTTAATTTTTAATTTATGAATTTCAAGAAAATTTGTGCTATGCTGGAACAAAATGAAAATAGACACGTCTTGATTATGTAAATCGTATTGTTTGCGGAGGTAGGCATGAAAAGGCTCATTTTGCTGATATTGATCCTCTGCTGCCTGGTGTCCGGCTGCAGCAGCGGAGAGGCGGAGCCCAGCAGCTCACCGGATATGTCCGGCGTGGCAAGGGCAAGCGCCGCCTATAGCTTTCCCAGCTCCACTCCCATCATACCCCTTATCAGCGCGGGCACGGTAGTGTCGGAATCATATCAGGAAAAGCCCCTGGAGCTTGTGTACAGCAGCGGCATTTTCCTCATATGCAGCGACCCGGTGGAGCAGCCCCAGGGCAGCCACTACAATGCCTACACTCTGGATGAGGACGGTCAGCTGATCCAGCTGGAGAGCCAGCTTTTCAACAATGCCTACACTTTGGGCAGCGGCCGCTACCACTTCAATTTTGACTGGGTGGAGCGCAACGGCTCCAAGGTCCTCAGCTATCTGTCCACGGATACCAATGCCAAGCTCCTCTTCTTTTCCGACATAGGCAGCAAGGGGCTGTTTCTTGTAAAGGATCATCTCAGCAGCGACGGCTCCACAGTGTACAGCTACTACCCGGTACTGCTGGACTTCTCCTCCCAGGAGCTGAAGGACCTGCTTTCAGGTTTCTCCCTGGGCAATATAAGCAAGATAAGCAATGCCGCTCTCAGCTCTGATGCCAAGGGTCTGCTTCTGGCTCAGGAGGGCGGAGCCCTGTACTACTGTGATCTGAACAGCACCACGGTTTACAGCCTGGATGAGATATCCGGCGAGCCGGTAAAGGCCTGCGCCCTTACCGATGACAAGATCATCTGCTGGAATCAAAGTAGTTCCATATCCGGCTATGGGGATGTGGGCGATTATCACTTCTGGTATATCGACCTCAGCGACTATCAGCGCAAGGAGATGCCCGAACTCCAGACAGAGGCCGATACCGGCCCCCTGCGCATGGCCCACCTGGCCGGCTTCAGTTCCTATTTGTATAACGACATGATGTTCGCCGGCAGCGCCTATGCCCTGTGCACCAGCGGGGACGGCCGGACCTATGTCCTGGACATGGAAAACTGGCAGCTCAATCCCATATCCGGCTATACCATGCCCGCCTCCAACGTCACCTGCCGGGGCAGTCTGGACGGACAGCGCCTGCTGCTGGAGGATATAGGAAACAACTCCGCCTATGTGATCGACTATGCCGACAGTGTTCTGGTGCGGCTGAACGTTCAGGATGCGGAAAGCCTGGCCTGGTTCGATTTTGACACCGTATTGGAGCAGCCGGGAGACGGAAATTACTATTTGTATGATATAGGCGTATAAAAACACTGAATATACCTAAAAAACGAGCCCCTTAACGGGGCTCGTTTTCGTTTCCTTTTACTTGTTCTCTATCAGGTACTTCATTATCTGCACGGCGTTGCTGGCTGCGCCCTTCCTTATCTGGTCGCCGCAGCACCAGAGGGTCAGGCCCTTCTCGTCGCAGAGATCCTCCCGGATACGGCCCACCCAGACCAGATCCTGGTTGCTGGTGTCCAGGGGAGTGGGGTAATTGCGGCCCTGGTAGTCCTCTATCAGCCGGCAGCCGGGGTAAGCGGCCACGGCCTTCTTGGCCTCCTCTACAGATACCTTATCCTTGGTGCGCACAGTGACGGCTATGGAGTGGGAGCGCATCACCGGGACACGGACGCAGGTGCAGTTGACCTTCAGCTCCGGCAGGTGGAAAATGCGCCGGCCCTCGTTCTGCATCTTCATCTCCTCGTCGGTATAGAGATTATCCAGCTCGTCGCCGATATGGGGAATGACGTTCAGAGCTATCTGGGTGGGGAACACCTTGCACTGTATCTCCCCGCCGTTGACGGAGGCCGCCATCTGGCCCTCCAGCTCACTGAAGCCCGCCTGTCCCGCTCCGGACACGGCCTGATAGGTACAGGCCGTCATGGATTCGATGGTGGAGAGCTTTGCTATGCCCGCCACCGCCATAAGGGTTATGATGGTGGAGCAGTTGGGATTTGCAATAATGCCCTTGTTGTCCAGGGCGTCGGCCCCATTTATCTCCGGCACTATGAGGGGCACATCCGGGTCCAGACGGAAGGCGGAGCTGTTGTCGATGTACACGGCGCCGCTCTTCACTATTGCCGGGGCAAACTTTTTGGACATTGCGTTCTTCACTGCCCCCAGCACAAAGTCCATGCCCTTAAAGCTGTCCTCAGTGGCCTCCTGTATCTCCACTTCCCGGCCCCGGAACATTATCTTTTCGCCGGCGCTGCGGGCGCTGGCAAGGGGCAGCAGGGTATCCACGGGGATGTTATACTCCTCCAGCACCTGGAGCATCTGCTGTCCTACTGCGCCGGAGGCGCCAAGTACGGCCACATTGTATTTTCTCATTGATATCGTCCTCCAATTATATTTGATCCTGCGGCGTCTCAGCCTGCGAAACTCTCGTACAGCACCCGCACCGCCGCTTCGTAGTTCTTGTTTTCCACGCCCACTATTATGGACAGCTCGTCGGCCCCCTGGGCTATGGTGCGTATATTGATCTTCTCCTCGCCCAGGGCTCTGAATATCTTACCGGAAATGCCGGGGCGGTAGGTCATCTTGCGGCCTACGGCGGCCACCAGGGCGATGCCGTCATTCACCTGGATATTGTCCGGGCGGCAGCTCTTCTCCAGGTCACCCATGAGGCTGTAGAGTCCGTCCCCCAGCGTGGCGGTGGCCGTGACCAGGGCAAAGGAGTCCAGGCCCAGGGTGATATGCTCCACGTTTGCATGGTAGCGGTCCAGTATCTCCAGAGCCTGGCGCAGAGTCTGGCTGGTGTTTATGTTCCGCTTGCTCACCGTTATGATGGTGAAGTTCTTTCTGCCTGCAATGCCGGTGAGGAAGCGCTCATGGCTCTCCTCCGCCTCTATCTTGTCGACGATGACGGTGCCGGGATGCTCGGGGCAGTTGGTATTCCTTATGTTCAGGGCTATGCCCTTTTCCTTCACCGGCAGCACCGACTCCTCATGGAGCACCGAGGCCCCCATGAAGGCCAGCTCCCGCAGCTCGGCGTAGGTTATCTTCTCTATGGGCTGGGGGTCTTTTACTATTCTGGGGTCGGCCATGAGAATGCCGGAGACGTCGGTCCAGTTCTCGTACACATCGGCGTCTATAGCTGCGGCGGCCAGAGCCCCGCTTATATCGCTGCCGCCACGGGTCATCACCTTGATGCGGCCGTTGGGCAGCTTTCCGTAGAAGCCGGGCAGCACTATCCTGCCGTATTCCCTGTAGGCCCGGGCTATGGCCTCATAGGTCTTTTCCTTGTCTATCTGCCCGTCAAAGCTGAAGGCCACGCAGTCCGCAGCATCCACGAACTGAAAGCCCAGATAGTCCGCCATAAGCCGGGAGGTGAGATACTCTCCCCGGGACACCAGCTCGTCGGCGGACATGTCCTTGCTCATGGACTTTTCCAGCTTCTCCATCTCGGCGCCCACGTCAAAGCTTATGCCCAGCTCATCCTTTATCTGGCACAGCCGCCGCTCTATTGTATGAATTATATCGTCGCAGGGTACCCCGTAGCTCAGATGGGCGTGGCAGAGATACAGCAGATCTGTCAGCTTGTGGTCGTCGCTGCTGCGCTTGCCTGCGGCGGAGACCACCACCACCTTTATGCCCGGGTCCCTGTCTACAATGGCCTTGACTTTTTTGAACTGCTCCGCTCCGGCCACGGAGGAGCCTCCGAATTTCGCTACCTTTACCATTTTCCTCAGTCCTCCAGTGCCGCAAAGAAGATATCTGCGCCCTCGGCTCTCAGCCGGGCCGCCAGCTCGTGCATGGCCTTGACGGACATGGGCTTGGTGATGAGCTCGGCCTGGCCGTCGCTCTCGTTATAGCTCTTCACCTCAAAACAGCCGGTGAAGCTGCCGGGCAGACGCACATAATAGCTATGGCGGCAGGCCTCATTGTCGGCGCTGCCCCGGCGGCAGTCCGCCCCCAGCATATAAAACTTACCCTTGAGTATGCAGCTGAGATCCCTCAGTACCGCCGAGGCGGTGGGCCAGCGGCCTGCTCCCTGTCCCATGAACACCATGGGGCCGGAGCACTTGCCTTCGTATCTGGCCATATTGTAGTTGTCCAGCACGCTGCACTCGGCAGCGGATGCCTTCAGAAGCACCGGCTCCACATAGGCATATACCTTCCCTCCGGGAACGGGGCCACACTTTGCCATCAGCCGGCAGGTGAGCCCCCGGGCCTGAATACGCACGACATCTTCCGCGGTGATATTCTCTATACCCTCGTTGTACAGTCCCTCCGTGGGCAGGACGCCGTAAGCCACGGCGGAACCCAGGACGATCTTTCTCAAAGCGTCCAG
>CASFJB010000133.1 GCA_949294945.1 uncultured Eubacteriales bacterium | reverse complement strand
CTCCCCCAGCCACACGTTGCCCGTGGCGCTGATGCGCAGAAAGCCCGCAGGCAGTCCGCCTTCCAGCTCCACCTTGTTCCACTTCAGCACCTCCCCATGGGTCTGGCTGAAGCTGGTAAGGGGGCTGTAGTTCTCCCCGTCGGCGGAGAACTCTATGGTGTACTCCCCTATTCCCACGCCGCTGTAGAGCATGAGCTCCCGGGCCCCGCTCTCCTCCAGCTCCACCGTGGCGCTGCGCTGCTCCATGTTCACAAAGCTCTCCGGGGCTCTGGTGTCCCCCAGGTTCCAGAAAGCCACGCAGGCATAGACCAGACTTATCCCGGCCATCAGGGCGGCATCAATCCTGTCCAGGCGGCAGCCGCCGGATCTGTCCAGGCGGCATCTTTGCAGGTCGGGCAGGCCCAGGTAAAAGATTATAAGCAGTAAAGCTGCCAATATGGGCAGCGAATATTCAGCAATTATTCTCATAGTAAAAAACGCGGACAGGCTGAGGGGCGCTTACGCACCCCTCAGCCGGAGCCAAATTCAGATTTCTTTCAGTATCATGTGCAGCTGATGCACATCTTCCAGCACATAGTCAGGCTTGCGCTGCGCAGCCTCAAGCATGGTCCTGTCCGTCTCCCCGGACAGCACCAGCACCGACACGGAGCCTGCATTCTGGGCAACCGCTATGTCTGTATACAGCCGGTCTCCCACAGCGCAGATCTTTTCGTTGGGTATGCCGGTCATTCTGGATATCACGTCTATCATATTCCGGTTGGGCTTGCCGATGTAATTTGGCTCCTTACCGGAGGACGCGGTGAGCAGGGCGCAGATACTGCCGCAGTCCGGCAGCACCTCGTCGTTGGGCATGGGGCAGACCCAGTCGGGATTGGCGGCAATGAACACGGCGCCCCGGCGCAGGAAATGGCAGGCCTTATTCAGCTTCTCGTACACCAGCTCAGTGTCGAAGCCCACAACTACCACATCAGCCTCTTCCTCCACCAGCTCTATGCCGTAGCTCAGCAGCTCCCGGCGGAAAGCCTGGGTGCCCACCAGATACACCCTTGCCCCCGGGTGGTTCTGGTTCAGGTACATGCCGGTGGCCATGCCGGAGGTAAAAACGTTCTCAGCCTGGCATGGGAAGCCCAGCTTCCTCAGCCTGCTTATATAGTCTGTCCCGGCACGGGAGGAATTATTTGTCAGGTAGATGTATTCCTTCCCCAGGGCAGGCAGCTCCTCCATCAGCTCTATGGCCCCTTCATACACCTGGTCGCCCAGGTAGAGAGTGCCGTCCATGTCAAAGAGGAAGAGCTCCGTATTCTTCAATTTGCCGTAATCCATATCTTTTTATTCCTCGTCTGCTTCCGCCCAGCTCAGGGCGCAGTTCACCGCCCTGTGCCAGCCTTTCAAATTTTGTATGCGCTTGTGCTCCTCCATTGAGGGGGAGAAAATGCGGTCTATGGCCCAGTTGTTGCGTATATCGTCCAGGCTCTCCCAGTAGCCCACCGCCAGCCCCGCCATGTAGGCGGCGCCCAGAGCGGTAGTCTCTATGCACTGGGGCCGGTATACGTCGCAGCCTATTATATCACTTTGGAACTGCATAAGGAAGTCGTTTGCGCAGGCGCCGCCGTCTACCTTGAGTTCCCCGATCTTTATGCCGGAATCCCGCTCCATGGCTCTGGCTATGTCATAGGTCTGATAGGCCAGGGACTCCAGGGTGGCCCGGACCAGATGGGCCCGGCTAAAGCCCCGGGTCAGGCCCACTATCACGCCTCTGGCACGCTGGTTCCAGTATGGGGCGCCCAGGCCGGTGAAGGCGGGCACCACATAGCCCCCCGCTGTGTTCTCCGTCCTCTGGACATACTCCATGCTCTCGGCGGCGGTAGAGATGACCCCCAGCTCGTCCCTGAGCCACTGTATTGCCGCCCCGGCAACAAATATGCTGCCTTCCAAAGCGTAGAGCACCTT
This sequence comes from uncultured Eubacteriales bacterium, assembly GCA_949294945.1. GTDB lineage: Bacteria > Bacillota > Clostridia > Oscillospirales > Oscillospiraceae > Limivicinus. The sequence goes on along the minus strand of CASFJB010000133.1, from coordinate 3,814 downwards.
GTCCTCATAGCTCACCGCTATAGTGCTTATCAGGCCGTTTTTACTCTCCACCGGCTTGTCTCCGGTGTTCATAAGCAAAAAGCAGCCGGTGCCGTAGGTGTTCTTCAGATCCCCGGGCTTGACGCAGCACTGGCCGAAGAGGGCGCACTGCTGGTCTCCGGCGGCTCCGGCTATGGGTATCTCCCCGCCGTAAAGCTCGAACTCCGTCTTGCCGTACACATAGCTGGAGGGCTTTACCTCCGGCAACATGCACTCGGGTATATCCAGCAGCTCCAACAGCTCCTTGTCCCAGCACAGTTCGTGGATGTTGTAGAGCATGGTGCGGCTGGCATTGGTGTGGTCCGTCACGTGGACCCGGCCGCCGGTGAGCTTCCATATGAGCCAGGTGTCTATGGTACCGAAGAGGAGCTTCCCTGCCTGTGCCCTCTTTCTTGCACCTGGCACATTGTCCAGAAGCCACTTAATTTTGGAGCCGGAAAAATAGGCGTCGGGAACCAGGCCGGTCTTTTTCCTTATGGCATCCCCGTGGCCCCCGGCCACCAGCTTGTCTATTATGTCCGAAGTACGGCGGCACTGCCACACGATGGCGTTGGCAATGGGCTCCCCGGTCTCCTTGTCCCAGATCACCGTGGTCTCCCTCTGGTTTGTTATGCCTATGGCGGCAATGCTGTCCGCCGTTATGCCCAGCTTTGCCATGGCGGCCCTGGACACCTCCAGCGTCACGTCCCAGATCTCTTCGGCATTGTGCTCGACCCAGCCGGGCTGAGGGAATATCTGTCTGAATTCCTTCTGGACGCTGGTGCAGATGTTGCCGGTCTTGTCAAAAAGGATGCAGCGGCTGCTGGTAGTGCCCTGATCCAAGGACATTATGTATTGCATAGCTTCTTCCTTTCCGTCGGTTTTTGCTGCATTTTTAAAAAGAGGCGGCAGCCTGTCGCCTCTTTATCCTTCTTTCATTCAGTTCTGTTTTGTACTCACAGCCTTACAGGACCATAAGCCTTCTCATTCTGTTGAGAGTCAGCCGGTTGCGGATAGCCATGGAGGCATCCAGGGCAAAGCCCTTCAGGCTTTCGTCAACACCCAAATCCTCAAGGCAGTATTTTGCGCCTATGGCTTTGAACAGCTCCGTCAGCTCCTCTGCACTGGGGATCCCTGCGATTATTTCCCGTATCTCCTGCCAGTGCTCCTGGATGCTGTGTTCGTCAAAGCTTGAGAGCACATCGTTTTCACATTCCTTGAAAATTCCCTCGGCCAGGTCGCCGAAGACATCCCGCACCCAGGCCTCATCCAGGGGCTTGAAGGGTTTGACTTCCACCCTCTCCATCTCCGCCAGGCGGTGGTACTCCTCGGCGCAGATGACGGTGCCAACACCCACGCACTCGCCGTGCATACCGTGGGCATTCTCAAAGCCCTTGGGCTTCATCTCCACCAGGTGGGCTATGAGGTGCTCGGCTCCCGAGGCAGCCCTGGAGTGATTCAATATCTGCATGGTCAGGCCGGAGAGCATCTGGGCATAGGCCATGGCTTCAAACTCCACCGGCTTTCCGTCCCTCATCTCATAGGCGCACTTCACCATGGTGTCCAAAGCCTCCTGGGCCATGCTGCATACCATGGGGCAGAAGTATTCCCCGGAGACCAGATGGGCTATTTTCCAGTCGGCTATGGAGATATACTTGGACAGGATGTCCTGCATTCCGGAAACCGTGAGAAAATGGGGGGCTCCCTCTATGATGTTCATATCGCAGATAACTGCGCTGGGAGCAATCATGGGTATGGACTTCTTATGTCCGTCAATAACGATGGAGCAGATGTTGGCGGTAAAGCCGTCGGAGGACACCAGAGTGGGAACCGCCACAAAGGGTATGCCCAGCTGATAGGCGCTGTAGCGGCCGAAATCCATCAGGGTCCCGGCGCCAACGGCCACGATAAAGTCCGGCTTGCGCCGGAGCTTTTTCATCATGTCCTCAATAAGTCCCTTCTCCGAGTGCAGGCCCTGAGCCTCCAGGACTATCTCCTGGTCGGCCTTTACATGGACCATGGATGGGAGATTATAGGTATTGGTGTCATATATTACAGTGCGAAATCCGGTCAGCCCGCACTCTTCCATGTACCGGTCAAAGGAGTTGAGAGCTCCGTATTCACAGACCACAAGTTTAGTGCGCAGTTCATGCACCCGGCCGCATTCACATTTTCCAATATATTTGGAAGTATCAAGTATCATAGGCAGTCACCTCCGCAAGAGAAAGCCAATGGTCCGGCCCCTTCGGAACCGGCCGCTTGAAAATTAGTTGAAATCTTTAAAGTATTTTTCAAATATTATATACGCAAAACAAGGCATGCGCAAGGCAAATCTGCCATATTAAGGCAAATTTAAAATATTATTCAAAAAAATTTCATGTTAAATTTTCCCCATACCTGGTGGGACAATGGCCATGACCCCAGGCCGGACTGGCTTGAGGAAAGGGCCGCCGCCGAAGCGGCGGCCCGGATCGCTGGGAACAGTTTAAATTAAAAAGGAGTGTAAGCGTGTTTTGCGATGAGAGTGATGGCCGGGCATCAGAGACCGAGCAGGTTTGCAAGCCAGGTCTGAGGCATGTAAACCATGGGGTTATGGCCGGAGCAGGCGATGGTCCAGACGACGATCATGGTGTTCATGCCGGCGCCGAGCCAGATGTTGTTGGTCATCTTGTAGGTCTTGCGCATGATGTATACAGTAAGAGGGATCATCAGGAGCATGTTGTAGGAACAGGTGAAGCTGCTCCACTCGGTGCCGACAAAGAAGAAGGCGTTGTGGATCGCGTTGATCGCCCAGACGATCAGTGCGCCGAGGGAGTTGACGGCGACAACGATGAGGGTGTCCTTCCATGCGGGGATGTCATCTCTGACTGTGTAGTTGATCGCTGCGCTGATCACGACATAGCAGGGGAAGACGCAGATGATGTACGGCAGCATCTCAAACCAGTTCTCCATCTTGACCTCACCGAAGGCGGTCATCCAGAGACGGTAATCTTCATTGAACATATACTCGATGCAGAGCAGGGAGATGTACGCGAAGCAGGTGAACAGGAACGCCATCAGCAGGTTTTTCAGAGCGGCTTTTACACCGATGCCGTTTCCGAAAACCGTGAGTCCGGTCTCTCCGCAGGCTTTCTTGCCGGCGACCACATTTATGGCAAGCACGATTATTGCGACTACAGCCGCAAGGCCCAGATACCAGCGGGTCTGGTTGGGGCCGACGAAGAAGTGATAGAGATTATCGAAATACTTTTCAAACGGTCCGGCGGTATTCGCCTTGTACATGGCAAACGCGCAGCCGGCCACAGTGATGACGGCAGTGATCCAGAAGAGCTTCTTGTTGAATTTGACCTTGGACTTGACGCCCTCTGCCGCGCAGGGAGCAAAGAACTTGGTCTTCAGCAGCAGACCGAAGAACGGGAACATCATTGCCAGCATCGCAAACATGGCAATGGCGTTGAAGATGACGCGGATGAGCCAGATCTGGTCGGAGGTGGCCATGCCGGAATCGTGGTTGAGCGTCAGCTCCATCATGTTGATGACGTTGGCGTTCGTGCCGAAGGAGAAAAAGTTCTCGGAGTGGGTCTCGGTGTTGAAGCCTACACCGCGGAGACGGCGGGCATCCGCAGCGGCGACAAGCTCGCTGCTCCGATCTGCCAGTCCGCCCAGCTTGGTGCTGGTGCCGGTCTGGTCGTCAAGCGCGTAGTAGCAGTTGCGCTCGATAGGCTCGCCGGAATAGAGAGAGCCCATGAGCGCCTCGCCGGACATGTTGTTGATGGAATTCTTCTGATAGGTGCCG
>CASFJB010000132.1 GCA_949294945.1 uncultured Eubacteriales bacterium | reverse complement strand
CCAGGCGGGAGGCGGCGCCATAGCCGACCTGGTTTCCGGCAAAATCTCCCCCAGCGGCAAGCTGGCGGAGACCTTCCCCCTGTGCTATTCCGACTGCCCAACCGCCAACTACTACCCCGGCAAGGAACTCAGTGCAGAGCACCGGGAGAGCATCTATGTGGGCTACCGCTACTACGACACCGCAGGCCGCCCCGTGGCCTATCCCTTCGGCCACGGCCTCAGCTATTCCCGTTTTGAGTATTCCGCCCTGGAAGTAAATGGCCGGGAGCTGTGCCTGCGTCTGAAAAACATCGGCGATGTCAAGGCCGCCGAGACGGTGCAGGTCTATGTATCCTCCCCGGACTGCCCCCTGTTCCACCCGGAAAAAGAGCTGAAAGCCTTTGCCAAAGCGGAGCTGGAACCGGGAGAAGAGCGCTTCCTCCGCCTGAACCTGGATGAGCACGCCTTTGCCCACTACAGTGTGGGGAAGGGCGCCTGGGTGGAATTTCCCGGCCTGTACAAGATACAGGTGGGCGCCTCCTCCCGGGATATCCGTCTCAGGAAATCCTATGTAATAGAGGGCTGCAAGGAGCCCAGGCAGGGCGTGGGCAGTCTGCCCCACTACTGGCAGGGCAATATCCAGTCCGTCCCCGCCGGAGAATTTGAAAAGCTGCTGGGCCGGCCCCTGCCCCCGGAGCGCTGGGACAGGAGTGCACCCGCCGGTTTTGAGGATACCGTGAGCCGGGACCGGACAAAGCCCGGTCTGGGCAAACTGGCCTACTCCTCCCTTGACCTGGCTTCAAAGGCCCTGAGCCTTGCCGGCAGGGGGACCGCCGCCAACAATATCCGCTTCATCATGGACATGCCCTATAATAAATTGCAGCGCATGAGCGGAGGCCTTGTCTCTCAGGAGGCTCTGGAGGGCTATCTGGACATGCTCAACGGCCATGTGCTCAAAGGCGGCGCAAACATCCTAAAAGCTATGAAGAGGAAATAATATGGAAAATACTAATAGCTGTAATTTTGCCCGATATGAAGTTTCTGAGCTTGAATCCAAGCTACTCGCAATCGAGCCACAGGATAGAAGTGAAAATATTCTGCGGTTATTGGTTGCTTATATGCAAAAAAGCGGGCTTGGTTTCTCCTCTATTAACTATCGTGATACCTCACCATATGCTATTTTAAAAGGGAAAACTTCTGTTGGATACAGGAAACGCATCAACGGCAGCAGTGAAAAAAATAAAATTGTACTCTTCTGCGTCAATGACGGAATTGATAAAGACCGTATAGTCACAGCCTTAGGAAAATCTGTAGGAACTAACAATGACAAGGTTAGGCCTTTCCGTATTGTTTTTGAACCTGAAGAGTTCCCACAGGCAGTAGAGCTTTTGCTGGAAAATAGTATGAACATCTGAGTATTTCATAAGCCTCGCAGAGATTTTTCGCCGCAGCGAAAAAATAATTTCAATCGTTTTCTGCGGCGGCGTGTACGTCGCAGAAACCACTACTCACGGAGCGAAGTGTCGAATTGTACGCCTCTGGCGTACAACCGAGGCATGGAGCGCAGTGCAAGCCATTTTATCAAAGAAGGCTTGGCCTTCTTTGACAAGCTGTGAAAACGGGCGGCCCGGCGGGCCGCCCGTTTTCAACTTGCTTATACGTTATCGTCGGTGATGGCGTCGCTCCTGAAGAGCAGGGAAATGCACCACAGGGATGCCAGCCCCACCAGAGTATAGATCACACGGCTGACCGTTGCGGTCTGGCCGCCGAAGAGCCATGCCACCAGGTCGAAGCGAAACAGCCCCACGCTGCCCCAGTTTATGCCGCCGATAATGGCCAGCACCAGAGCGATACGATCCATGATCATGAGCCTTACTCCTCTCAAATGGTTTCCCTTGTATTGTATCCGAAAATAAAAAAAATATGCGTCCGGCAAAACTAGTGTTTTTTCGACTTCTTTCGCTCTTTACAAGTTTTGAAAAATGTACTATCTTATACTCACAGCTTATCCAATTGGTCTTTCGGTTTGAAAGACCCGGCTCATATCTTTATCCCACAACCCTGTTTGGCGGACTGAGTTTTCAGTCCGCCCCTTTTTATTTTTTCTTGTGTAGATTTTTTCCCGCTTTTGGTTTATAATTGTAGAATAGTGTTATGTAAATAGAATTATTACCCGCCGCAGTCCGCCGGGGCTGCGGGGAGACAGGAGAAGCGGAATGAAGATATGCGTCATAAACGGCTCCCCCCGGGGAAAAAACAGCGTTACCCTACAGACCATGCTGTATCTGGAGAAGCGCTTCCCCGCCCACGAGTTTGATTTTCTCAACGTTGGGGCGGGCATACAGAGCTTTGAGCGGGATATGAGCGGGGCGGTGGAGGCTATACGCTCCGCCAGGCTGCTGCTCTTTTCCTACCCGGTGTATACCTTTCTGGTGCCCTCCCAGCTCCACCGCTTCATAGAGCTTATGAAGCGCAGCGGAGCGGACTTCCGGGATATATATGTCAGTCAGCTCAGCACCTCCATGCACTTTTACGACTTCACCGCCCACCGCTTTATAGAGGACAACTGCTACGATATGGGCATGCGGGTTATACACGGCCTGTCTGCGGGAATGGAGGACCTGCTGAGCCCCCAGGGCAGGAAAGAGGCGGAGGACTTCTTCCGCTATGTGATCCACTGCGTGGAAAATGATATATATGAGCCTGCACCAAGCTCAGCGCCTGCCGCCCCCGGGAACTATGTCCAGAGCCTGGAGCCGGGCGTGAAGGACGGCAGCTATGACACCGTCATCGTGGGGGACCTGCGGGAGGGGGACGAGAGCCTCCGAGCCATGATAAAGGACTTTACCGCCCTCTACCCATATAAGACCCGCTTTGTGAATATCGGGGATTTTGAATTCAAAGGGGGCTGTCTGGGCTGCTTCGGCTGCACGGCTTCCGGCAAATGCGTGTATAAGGACGGCTTTGACTCCATGTTGAGAAACAGTATCCAGAACGCCGATGCCACGGTATACGCCTTCACCCTGAGAGACCACAGCATGGGCAGCCGCTTCAAGATGTATGACGACCGGCAGTTCTGCAACGGCCACCGCACCCTCACCGAGGGCAAGAGCGTGGCATATATCATAAACGGGGACTATGAGCATGAGGAGAACCTGAAAACTCTCCTGGAGGCCCGGGCCCAGGTGGGACACAATTTCTTCGCCGGGGCAGGCTATGATCTGCCCACTATGGAAAATACCGCCCGCCGCCTGGCCTACGCCCTGGAGCGCAGATACGTCCGGCCCAGGAACTTTTACGGGGTGGGAGGCATGAAGATATTCCGGGACCTTATCTGGATGATGCGGGGACTAATGAAGGCCGACCACCAGTTCTATAAGTCCCGGAGGCTCTATGACTTTCCCCAGAAGCGCCGCGGCCGTATGCTGGCTATGTGCCTGGTGGGCGCCTTGATGCGCAGCTCCGGAGACAGCGGGAAGATGCGGGCGCGCTTCAACAAGGGCATGATGGCCCCTTATATTAAAGTCCTGGAACAGGTCCGGCCCGGGAAGTGAGGTTTTGGAACTTGTCCGCCTCCGGAGCGTCTATGCTCTTATAAGACTTAAAACCGACGGAAATGAGGACGAGCCATGAGCGTATTCGTATTGAAGATAATAGCCCTGGCAGCCATGGTCATAGACCATACCGGCTTTTTTCTGGGGACCAATGCCTTTATCGGCGGGCCGGTGTATGACCTTATGCGTTCCATTGGGCGCATAGCCTTCCCTGTGTATGCCTTTCTCCTGGTCAACGGCTTTCAGAAAACCTCCAACCGGCAGCGCTATCTGTCCCGGCTCCTTCTCTTTGCCCTGCTCTCTCAGATACCCTTTACCCTTTCCTTCTCTCTTTTGAATTACGGCTACGGCATGCCCGAATATTTCAGCCTGGTTTTCAATTATGAGCTGCTGCCCTACCTGGCCTTCACCCTCTGCGCCGTGATCGCTTATATACTGCTGGTAAAGGCGGATATATCCGCTCTATGGTTGGCGCTGTTTTTGCTGATAGGCGGAGTGCGCCTTCAGCTCTTCCATGTACAGTTTTTGGGCGGTACCCTTAATATATTCTATACTCTCAGCTTTGCTCTGGCGGCAATGGCGGTGCTGGACGATCTGGCTGACCGGGACAAGCCGCTGGTAAAGACCGTGGTTCTGGGCCTTTTCCTGGCCGTGGCGGCGGTGCTGCTGCTGCCCAACTCCGACTACGGGTATATGGGCCTTGTGCTGATGCTGGGCCTCTATGTTTTCCGCCGCTGGCGTCCGGCCCAGCTGGCATTCATTGGCCTATGGTGTTTCTTTGAGTATTGGGGCAGCGGTCCCCAGCTCATGTTCTGGTTCTCCCTCATATCCCTGCTGCCGGTACTGCTCTATAACGGCAAAAAGGGCCCGGCAATGAAGCTGGCTTTTTACGCCGTGTATCCTCTGCATCTGCTGGTGCTGGGCGTGATAAATATTTTCCTATGAATTTTTCTCGGAAAATTTTCAAAAGTTGTTGACATGGGCCCCCTAATTATGGTATTATCTCCTAGCTGAATAGGGAACAGCCTTGCGGGTGTAGTTCAATGGTAGAACACCAGCCTTCCAAGCTGGATACGTGGGTTCGATTCCCATCACCCGCTCCACCTGTAAAGCTGTGGGTGCTGTCAGCAGATATGCGCCAATAGCTCAGCAGGATAGAGCAACTGCCTTCTAAGCAGTAGGTCGGGGGTTCGAATCCCTCTTGGCGTGCCAAATTTAAAATATGGTGGGATTAGCTCAGTTGGTAGAGCACCGGATTGTGGTTCCGGGTGTCGTGGGTTCGAGCCCCATATCCCACCCCATATAAAATATAATCAGAGGCCGGCTGTGCCGGTCTCAGTTTATAATACTGGGATGTAGTGTAATGGTAACACACCGGACTTTGACTCCGATATAGTGGGTTCGAGTCCCGCCATCCCAGCCATAAATAAGCCCCTGGCCTTTCCCCTTTTACCGGCCGGGGCCCGGATATTTGCCCCAGTAGCTCAGTAGGCAGAGCACCTGCCTTTTAAGCAGGGTGTCCGGGGTTCGAATCCCCGCTGGAGCACCATATGAACGAGGGTCGACTTTTGGAACAGATTTTCTGGACTGTCCTAAAAGTCGGCCCTTGTTTTATCCTCAAAGCCTTGCTATTCAAGTGTTTTTCTGCGACAGGCTGCTCGTAAAAATCTGGACATTAAAGTTTAAACAGTTGAAAATGGCAACAGAAGCAGCAGAAAATCTGGAATCCGAACCGCTCTTTCCAGAAACAGGACTTTTATTGTTATTATAAAAATGCGTCCTCATATTGCTCTGGCGTTTGAAGATTCAGCGTGGTATGTGGGCGTTTTTGATTATAAAAAGTAATGTATTCGTCGATCTTCTTTCGCAGTTCAGCTTCAGAGCGGTAATTATTGCGGTAAAACTCCTCCTTCTTAAATACGGCAAAGAAGGATTCCATCACGGCGTTGTCATGGGGCGTTCCCGCATTGGAGAACGACTGTGTGATTTTTAATTTCTTCAGTAGCTGACGGAACGCATGGGAAGTATATTGACTGCCCTGGTCGCTGTGGAAGATCAAATTTTCTCCCGGCGTTCGGGCGTCGTAGGCCATCCTGAGCGTCGTCGTAATCAGCTGTGTACTGTTGCGAGTGGACACTTTGTGGGCAATTACTTTTCTGGAATATAAATCAACAATGGCACAGAGGTAATAATACCGATCCTTCAGTTTCATACAGGTAACATCACTGATCCAGATGCAGTTCGGTGCATCTACATGGAATTGCCGCTGTAAAATGTTAGCTTTCC
>CASFJB010000131.1 GCA_949294945.1 uncultured Eubacteriales bacterium | reverse complement strand
CTCCACCGAGCTGAGCTTTTTGAACTCCACGCTTTCGCTCACCATGCACTCAAACTCTGCCGAAATATGTCCGTCTATGAACTGACCGTCAGGGCGCAGGTACACATCTCTCAAGCGGGCAGAACACACCTTCATATTTTCTCTTCCGCCGTCCCCTTCCATGGTGAGGCTCCTGTGCACCGAGGACAGGAGAGCGTTTGCATCTCTGTATACAATATCTATATCCGCCTCAGCCCTCAGCTTGCCCTGTTCCAGGGAATAAGCGCCAAGCTTCACGAAAGCGCTGAGCACATCACAGCAATCCTCGCTGACGTTTATCCGCTCGTCGCTGCTGAGCTTCAGCTTCTGAAGCCCTGAGGCCATGGTGAACTGGCAGTTCTGAAGGCCGCAGCTCACCGGCATGCGGTTGCTGTACACGTCTGCCACATAGCTTATGCTCCTTCGCCTGCGGGTGACCAGCTGTATAACGGCATGGATCTCACAGTCCAGGGCCTTGTCATTGCTGATTGTGTTGATTATCTCAAAATATGCGGAGGTAAGAGAGATGTTCATGGAGCAGTTATCCATCCCCTCTTCGCCTATGTCTATGATCTGGGAAAAAGGAGTGGAAAACTCCGTTCTCACCGGGTAGTTCACATCCTCAGACAGATAGCAAAGGGATATCACGGCGCTGCCTTTCACTATCAATTTTGTGCCAATCAGCTGTCTGTCCGATACAACGAAGTCCACATCCTGAGACACAAGGCGGCTGGGACAGGGCTTGCCGCTGGGAAAGCTGAACTGCTCGTTTATGCTCAGGGTCTTTTCGCAGGCTGCATTTGCCAGCATCAGCTCACAGCTTTCATATCTTGCATGGAGTCCTTCGCCGCTGTCCTGGGGCAGACAGGTCTCCGTGACCAGGCTCTCCTGCCTGTAACAGCTCAGTTCCCCTGCCAGCTCAAAGGTCACTGAGACCTTCCGGGGATTGACCACCCTGGCCTCACAGTTGACTATGCTAAGGTCCACCTGGGCCACGGTATCCGTCTCCATGTCTCCAATCTCATAGTCCAGGCTGAAGCCCTTGGACAGGCGCACAAAGGAGACCTTGCTCTGGTCCTCGGTGATATACAGCAGGGAGGCCACAGCTTCCCCGGAAACCGTCACTCCCCTGGATGTCACATCCTTGCTTTTCAGCATCACCGCCGTCTGCACCGAGGCCAGCCTCCCAATATCGTCGTCGGTGTCCGGCACCACGCTCTCGGCGCTCTCCTGTATCCTCTTGGTCTGATGGTGAACTTCCCTGTAGATATTGATTGTTTTATTCTCAAAGCTTATTTCCATACCTTACGCTCCTTACCGCACAGTTTGTACAGCTTATGCCATGCAGCCGGGCGTTATTACCTGAAACCGAATTTTGCAAGTATTTTGGAGAGAAACCTGGGCAGCTTGAAAATATATACCTTCATACCTTTTACCTCCCTGTCAGCAGCAGCGGATGAACCATATGCCGGCCCCAATGAGCACCGCCGCAAGAATGAACCACCAGAAATCCGTAGGCAGGACAAGAGCCAGGAATATCACTATGCCCGCAATGATCGCCCCGCAGCCTAAATAATTTTTGCGTCCCTTACGCATAAAGCTCTCCCCCCGCCGATGTATTCTTTACATCATACGCAGGGGGAGAGCTTTTTAGACTTTATTTTGCCGTTCACGGCTGTTGCTGTTTTCCCGCCGGGAAATTTTTCAGTTCTGTTCCTTCAGCTCCCAGGACTTATGCTGGGCGCTCAGCTCGTAAAGCCGTACATAGGAGCGGTAGCGGCTGGGCATCAGCAGCCCCTGGGCCAAAGCCTCCGTTACGGCGCAGCCCGGTTCCTTCAGGTGGGCACAATCGGTAAAACGGCAGCGGCCTATGTAGGGTTCAAAATCGACAAAGTCGTATTGCAGGCGCTCCTTGGGTATGGGGTTCATCATCTCCACGTCAAAGGAGGCAAAGCCCGGTGTATCGGCAATAAAGGTCTCGTCCCCCAGAGAATACAGCTCCACATGGCGGGTGGTATGCTTGCCTCTACCCAGCTTTTCGCTGACTTCTCCCGTGGGGATATTGGCCCCGGGCAGGAGCTTGTTCAGGATGCTGGATTTGCCTACGCCGGAGTTGCCGGTAAAGGCGCAGATACTGCCCTTAACCGCCTCCCTCAGCTCCTCCAGCCCCTCTCCGGTCTCGGCGCTGGTGCGTATCACGGTAAAACCGGAGGAGGAATAGATATCATAGAGCTCCTGAGCCTGGTCGATATCGCTTTTGTTGACGCATACGATAAGCCTGCATCCGGCCTCCGCCGCTATCACCGATACCCTGTCCACCAGGAAGGGATCGGTCACCGGATTGGTATTTGCGGCAACAAAGACCATGGCGTCGATATTGGCCACTGCGGGCCGGATAAACCAGTTGCGCCGGGGCAGCAGGCTGTCTATACGCCCCCGGCCCTGGGCGTCGGTGCTGCACAGCACCCTGTCACCCACCAGGGGGGAAGTGCCGTCCAGCCGGAAGCGGCCCCTGGCCTTGCACTCCAGGAGTCCCTGCTCCGTGCTCACATAGTAAAAGCCGCTGAGGGCCTTGGATATTACTCCCTCTCTCATATGCTCTCAGCTCTCCGGTCCGGAGGACACCCGAAGGTATATCTTTGAGTGCTCCTCAATGTCGGTAAAGGCTTCCACGCTCTGGCCGATGACGGTGCCCGCATCCAGGTCGCTGCGCTCAAACTGGGAGCTGCCGAAGCTCAAGCCGCAGCTTTCCAGCTTGGAGATGGCCGCATCCTCAGACAGGCCGATGAGGTTTGGCATTTCCACATAAGTTATATTGGGGCCGGCGCTGACGGTTATATACACCGTGGAGCCGGAGCTGAGCTGCTCGTTTGCCGCAGGGCTGGTGCTGATGACATAGTCCTTGGTGACGCTGTCGGAAGTGACATTTTCAACGTCCACAAGGAATCCTGCCTGCTGCAGGCGGTTGGTGGCCTCCCTATAATCCATGTTGACCACATCCGGCACAGGGTTGAATACCATACCGGTGCTGACGCTAAGCTCTACCTCTATGCCCTCGGGAGTCACCATCATGCTGCGGCCCGGGTCGGGATTCTGAGAGAGTATGAGCCCGCTCTCGTTTTCCGTGTCGATAACGTAGACCACATTAAAGCGGTACAGGGCGGCAAAGTCTGCATTATTCACCACGGCCTCATAATTGCTGCCGGTAAAGTTGGGCAGCTCAACACGCTCTGCCGGGGCAAAGATCTCCTCCAGCCAGAAGTTCCAGAGGAACACAAAAAGGGCTATGCTCAGTACCAAAGCACCCAGAGCTCCGGTGGCAAAGGTGACGCGATGGGCCCGCCTGCGCCGGAAATAATATTTGTCTCTGGATAGCTCGCTCACCGAGCGCACCGGAACCACAGCGGGGCTGGGCTTTGGAGCTTCTTCCTGCTCCGCCCCCTCCTCGGCCTTTATCTGGGCCTGGGTAAAAGCGTCCAGGTCGCCCAGCAGCTCCGCGGCGGACTGATAGCGCTCCGACAGATCGGCGCACATGGCCTTCAGTGTTATCCGTTCCAGCTCCTCAGGTATCTCCGGCACTATCTCCCTGGGCATCACCGGCTTTGCGTTCATGTGCTTTACGGCTATCTCACCGATACTGTCACCCTCATAGGGCTTCTTGCCGGTGAGCATCTCGTACATGACCACGCCCAGGGAATATATATCGCTCCTGGCGTCGGGGCAATCCCCCCTTGCCTGCTCCGGGGCGATATAGTGGATAGAGCCTATGGCCTGTCCGTTCTCCTCGTGTATCTCGTTTTCCAGGGCGGCTATGCCAAAATCGCCTATCTTTATGGTGCCGTCCTTCAAAAGCATGATGTTCTGGGGCTTGATGTCCCTGTGGATTATTCCCCGCTCATGGGCGTGGGACAGAGCCTTCGCCATCTGCTTTGTAAAGTGGAGGGCCTCCCGCCAGGGTACGGCACCCCGTTTGTCCATATACTGTCTTAAAGTAATACCATCCACCAGCTCCATGACTATGTACTCCATGGCGTCGCTGTGGCTCACATCGTATACTGCCACGATGTTTGGATGGGAGAGCATGGCAACAGCATGGGACTCTGCACAGAAGCGCTGACGGAACTCGTCGTCCGCCGCCATGTCGTCCCGCATTATCTTCACCGCCACATAGCGGTTCAGCCGGTGGCAGAGGGCTTTATATACAACGGCCATGCCGCCCTCCCCGATGACCTCCAGCATCTCATAGCGGTCATCCAGGAGCTTGCCAATATATTTGTCGGTGTTAGGCATAGTATTCTCCAATCTGGGCATTTACTTCATAACGGCAAGGACGGTGACATTGTCCCGGGCTCCCCGCTTCAGGGCCTTGCTCATAAGAGAGCGGCAGACCAGCTCCGGGTCCTGGTACTCATTGGCGTAATCCAGCATCTCCAGGTCAGTTACCATATTCGACAGGCCGTCGGAACACAGCAGCAGGATATCTCCGCTTTGGAGGCTGAACTCAAAATAGTCCGACTCCACGCTCTCCTCCGAGCCAAGGGCGCGGGTTATCACATTGCGCTGGGGGTGGCTCCTGGCCTGCTCCTTGGTGATGGCGCCGAACTCCACCAGCTCCTCCACCAGGGAGTGGTCCTTGGTTATCTGGTAGATACTGTTGGAGCTGTGGGAGATGTGGTAGGCCCGGCTGTCTCCCACATTGATAATATAACCATTACCGCTGCCGTTTATCACACCGCCCACAATGGTGGTGCCCATTCCCTTGTAGGCCTCGTCAAACTGGGAATATTCATAGGAGACGGAGTTTGCCTCGTCGCAGGCTGCCTGCAGCATGGTTTTGTAATCTATGGGACGTTTGGTCCGGGAAGTGAGCTTTGCGTAGATATAAGACACAAAGGCCCGGTTTGAGAGGCGACTGGCCAGACCTCCGGCCTTGGCCCCACCCATACCGTCGCAGAGAGCCACGATAAGACTGTCTCTGGCGGTGCAGCTCTCGATTATAAAACTGTCCTGATTGTCCTGCCTGACCCGTCCCTTGTCAGTTAGTCCAAAACTTTTCATCTCTTCCTCGCTTCCGCCCGCCTCTGCGGGCAATCCTCAGCTTTTCTGCATTTTGCGGCGCAGCTGGCCGCAGGAGGCGTCCACGTCTCCGCCCAATTTTCTGCGCACAGTCACATTCACTCCGGCGTCCTCAAGTATCTTTATAAAAGCCTTCATATGCTCCGGGGTGGAGGGCTGAAACTGCCGCTCCTCCACGTGGTTGAGGGGGATAAGATTCACGTGGGCGCTCACATATCTTGCGTGCTTTGCAAGAAGCTTTGCGTGGTACTCCGTGTCGTTGACCCCGTCTATCATGGCATATTCAAAGGAGATGCGCCGTCCGGTTTTCTCATAATATTTCCGGCAGCATTCTATCAGCTGGTCCACTCCCCGGCCCCGGTTTGCCGGCATTATCTTTGAGCGGGTCTCATCGTCCGGGGCATGGAGGGATACGGACAGGGTAAGCTGCAGATCCCTCTCTGCCAGTTCATTGAAGCGCTCCGTCAAGCCGCAGGTGGACAGTGAGATATGGCGCATGCCTATATTCATTCCCTTGGGGTGGTTCACCAGCTGCAAAAAGCGCATAACATTGTCAAAGTTATCCAAAGGCTCCCCTATGCCCATAAGGACGATATTTGATATCTCCTTGCCGGAATCCAGCTGGGAGTACAGCACCTCGTCCAGCATCTCCCCCGGTTCCAGGCAGCGCACCAGCCCGCCTATAGTGGAGGCGCAGAAGGCACAGCCCTGGCGGCAGCCCACCTGGGTGGATA
>CASFJB010000130.1 GCA_949294945.1 uncultured Eubacteriales bacterium | reverse complement strand
TTGCCGCCGACGGCGTCTATGCCCAGAGGATAATGGATCTGTTGGAGCAGGCCATACCAGGTACCGGAAACGGCGAGGAGCGCTCGGTTATAGTGCAGATCAAGGACGCCGGGGACTATTGGGAACCGGTGCAGGAGGACATTGACACCATAGACTACTACCTTATAGATTACAGCAGCTTCGGCTACTGAGCCAACATCGAATGAACATAGAAAAACCTCTGCGGACTGGTCCGCGGAGGTTTTTTCTTTTGATCCGGCTCAGTATTCAAAGCTGCCCCGGTAGACCATAATGGCGCTGCCGGTGAGAGTTATCTTCTCCCGGGTGTAATTCACGCTCAGGTCTCCCCCGGGGAGGCTGACGGTGACGTCGCTGCCCATGTCGCACAGGCCGTTTTCCACCGCCGCCGCAACGGCAGCGCAGGCGCCGGTGCCGCAGGCCAGGGTCTCTCCGTTGCCCCGTTCCCATACCCGCATGCGCAGGCTGTGCCGGTCCACCACACGGACAAACTCCGTGTTTATCCGTTCGGGGAACTCCGGGGCGTGCTCGAACATGGGGCCCAGAGTCTGAAGGTCAAGGGCGTCTATTGCCTGGCAGAAGACCACGCAGTGGGGGTTGCCCACGGACAGACAGGTGACGGAGTACTTTTTCCCGCCAACGGTAAGGGGACTGTTTATCATGGGCGCGTCGGAGCTGACGGGCAGGTCGGCGGGGGCAAAGCTGGCCCGGCCCATGTCCACGGCCACGGAGCTGACCTGGGAATCCCGGACGAAGAGCCGTAGCTGCTTTACTCCGCTGCCGGTCTCCACACTGATGTGCTCGCTGCGCACATAGCCCTGGTCGAACATGTACTTGGCCACACAGCGCAGGTTGTTGCCGGCGATGGGGCTCTCACTGCCGTCTTTGTTGAAGGAGCGCATCTTCACATCGGCGATGCTGCTGCGCTCCATGAGCACTATGCCGTCGCCGCCTATGCCGTAGTGGGGACGGCAGAGGCTGACGCAGAGGGACTCGGGGCAGCTGATGCTGTTGTCAAAGTTTTCTATGAATATATAGTCGTTGCCGCAGCTCTGCATCTTGGTGAACTTTATCCGCTGCCGCCAGAGACGCATGGAGTTGATGTCCACCAGCTCCGTGTTCTCCTGGGTGAAGCGGCTGGCGATGATGTCCGCCAGGGCCATGGCGGTGTCCAGGGAGGTGAGGCAGGGGATGCCCAGCTGCATGGCCCGCCGGTGCAGGGCGATGTAGTCCCCCATGGTGGCGTCCTTCACGGCCCCGGTGTATATGATGTAGCGCAGCTTTCCGCTCTCCATGAGGGAACTTATCTCGTTGCTCTCGGTGGCGTTGGGCAGGGCGGTGACGCTCAGGCCCAGGGAAGCGATGGCCTTGGCGGTGCCGGTGGTGGCGTAGAGCTTCAGACCCAGCTCGTAGAAGCGCCGGGCCAGGGCCATGACCTCCTGGTAGTCGCTGTCCTCCACGCTTATCAGCACGCCGCTGCCCAGTATCTCGTGGCTGGCGGGCAGCTTCATGCCGGAAGCGGTGAGGCCCTTGAACATGGCCTCCGCCAGGGTCTTGCCTATGCCCAGCACCTCGCCGGTGGACTTCATCTCCGGGCCCAGGATGGAGTTGGCGTCTCCCAGCTTTTCAAAGGAGAACACCGGCACCTTCACGGCGTAGTAAGGGGGAGTGCGGTAGAGGCCGGTGCCGTAGCCCAGATCCTCCAGCTTCTCTCCCAGCATTATGCGCCCGGCAATGTCCACCATGGGTACATTGGTCACCTTGCTGATGTAGGGCACTGTGCGGGAGGCCCGGGGGTTGACCTCGATGACATAGAGCTCCCCGCCGTATATCAGGTACTGGATGTTCACCAGCCCCTTGGTGCCCAGAGCCAGAGCCAGCTTTTCCGACACCCGGCAGATGCGCTGCAAAAACTTGTCGCTGAGGTTGTAGGGGGGATAGACGGCGATGGAGTCTCCGCTGTGGACTCCCGCCCGTTCTATGTGCTCCATGATGCCGGGGATGAGCACCTTCTCCCCGTCGGAGATCAGGTCCACCTCCAGCTCCGTGCCGGGCATGTACTTGTCCACCAGCACCGGGTTGTCAATGCCACCGGAGAGTATGGTTTCCATGTACTTCCTGGTCTGCGACCGAGAGCGGGAAATGCTCATGTTCTGTCCGCCGATGACGTATGAGGGGCGCAGCAGCACCGGGTAACCCAGCTCCTCGGCAGTCTCCAGAGCCTCCTCCAGGGAGTTGACGCCCCGGCCCTTGGGGCGGCTGATGCCGAACTGCTCCAGCAGGGCGTCGAAGCGGGCCCTGTCCTCCGCCAGGTCTATGCCGTCGGCGGAGCTGCCCAGGATCTTCACTCCCAGGCTGTCCAGATACTTGGTGAGCTTTATAGCCGTCTGGCCGCCGAAAGCCACCACCACGCCTATGGGCTTTTCCACCCTGAGAATGTTGCCCACGTCCTCGGGACAGAGGGGCTCAAAGTAGAGGCGGTGGGCGGTGTCGTAGTCGGTGGATACGGTCTCCGGGTTGTTGTTGACTATGACCACGTCATAGCCAAGCTCCCGGAGGGTCCACACGCAGTGGACGCTGCTGTAGTCGAACTCTATGCCCTGGCCTATGCGTATGGGGCCGGAGCCCAGCACCATGACCACGGGCTTTCCGCTGCGGGGGAAGTTGAAGGCCTCGCAGTATTCGTCAAAGCTTGAGTAGAAATAAGGGGTCTCGGCGTCGAATTCTGCGCCGCAGGTGTCCACCATCTTGTAACTCATGGGAAGGCCCGGCATCTTCTCCATGCCGGTGATGCGGCAGAGGGCGGCGTCGGGATAGCCCAGCCATTTGGCCTTTTTGTATTGCTCCATACTGAGGGGTTTCCCCAGGATGGACTGTTCAAAGGCGGCAAGGCCCGCCAGCTTGTGGATGAACCATTTGTCGATGCGGGTGACGGAGTGTATCTCATCCACGGAGACGCCCTTCTTCAGGGCCTCAAAGACGGTGAAGAGACGGTGGTCGTTCTGCTCATGGAGCCGCTCGGTCACCGGGGCTGCGCTGAGGGGCGGGGCGTTGAGAGTGTCCAGCCCTATCTCCGCCCCACGGACGGCCTTCATCAGGGCCATCTCAAAATTGGGGGCTATGGCCATTACCTCGCCGGTGGCCTTCATCTGGGTGCCCAGCTCACGGCTGGAGCCGGGGAATTTGTCGAAGGGCCACTTGGGCAGCTTCACCACCACGTAGTCCAGGGTGGGCTCGAAGCAGGCGCAGGTCTTGCCGGTTATCTCGTTCTTTATTTCGTCCAGGGTATAGCCCAGGGCGATACGGGTGCTTATCTTGGCTATGGGGTAGCCGGTGGCCTTGGAGGCCAGAGCAGAGGAACGGGAGACGCGGGGGTTGACCTCGATGACGGCGTACTCAAAGGAGTCCGGGTTCAGGGCAAACTGACAGTTGCAGCCGCCCACTATGCCCAGGCGGGATATGATATCCAGGGAGGCGGAGCGGAGCATCTGATATTCCTTGTCCGCCAGGGTCAGGGCCGGGGCCACCACTATGGAGTCCCCGGTGTGTATGCCCACCGGGTCGAAGTTCTCCATGGAGCACACCGCCACGGTGTTGCCGGCGGCATCCCGCAAGGTCTCAAATTCTATTTCCTTCCAGCCGGAGATGCAGCGCTCCACCAGTATCTGGTGGATGGGGGACTGATCCAGACCGCCCTTGGCTATGGTGCGCAGCTCCTCCTCATCGGCGGCTATGCCGCCGCCGGTGCCCCCTAGAGTGAAGGCGGGGCGGACTATCACCGGGTAGCCTATCTCCCCGGCTATCTCCAGAGCCCTGTCCAGGTCCTGGGCAGTGGCGGAGGGGATGACAGGCTGGCCCATCTCCTCCAGGGTCTCCCGGAAGAGCTCCCGGTCCTCCGCCCTGTCTATGGCCTCAATGTCCGAGCCCAGCAGGCGCACGCCGTAGCGCTCCAGGGTGCCGTCCCGGCTCAGCTGCATGGCTATGGTAAGGCCCGTCTG
The DNA here is from genome assembly GCA_949294945.1 of uncultured Eubacteriales bacterium. Classification (GTDB taxonomy): domain Bacteria; phylum Bacillota; class Clostridia; order Oscillospirales; family Oscillospiraceae; genus Limivicinus. The sequence goes on along the minus strand of CASFJB010000130.1, from coordinate 1,854 downwards.
GCCCCCAAGCCCTGCCAACAGGGAGTCGGGCCGCTCCTTTTCTATGATGCGCCGCACTGTCTTGGCGGTGAGGGGCTCCAGATAGATTTTGTCCGCCAGGTGCTTGTCGGTCATTATGGTGGCGGGGTTGGAGTTGACCAATACGGTGCTGATGCCCTCCTGGCGCAGCACCCGGCAGGCCTGGGCCCCGGCGTAGTCAAACTCTGCCGCCTGGCCTATGACTATGGGGCCGGAGCCGATGACCAGTACCTTGTGTATGCTCTTGTCCTTAGGCATTGCCCTTACCTCCCATCATGGATATAAAGCGGTCGAAGAGAAAGCCGGTGTCCCTGGGGCCGCCTGCGGCCTCCGGGTGGAACTGCACCGTAAAGCAGTTGAGATCCGGGTAGTCCAGACCCTCGCAGCTGAAGTCGTTGGCGTTAATGTAGCTGAGCAGGCCCTTGCCCTCCATGCTCTGGGACACCACGGTATAGCCGTGGTTCTGGCTGGATATGAAGCAGCGGCCGTCGGAGAGACGCTTAACCGGCTGGTTTGCGCCCCGGTGGCCGTATTTCAGCTTCACCGTGTCACCTCCCAGGGCCAGGGCGGTGAGCTGATGGCCCAGGCAGATGCCGAAGATGGGGACTTTGCCCAGCAGCTTCTTGATCTGGGCTATAGCCTGGACGTTTTCCTTGGGGTCGCCGGGGCCGTTGGACAACATCACCCCGTCAACCCCCAGGGAGAGCACCTCCTCCGCAGTCACGTTAAAGGGCAGGCTTATCACCTTGCAGCCCTTGGCACAGAGACTGCGGATGATGTTCTGCTTGGCCCCGTAGTCTATGAGGGCCACGGTGAACTTCTCCTGACCCTGGGCGGGGAAGAGGCGCTTTTCCCTGTGGCTCACCTGGGAGACGGCCCCGGCGCAGGAATAGGCCTGTATCTCACTCAAATCTATGGGGGGAGCGGAGAAGATGCCGGCGTTCATCACGCCCTCCTCCCGGATGATGCGGGTTATCTGCCGGGTGTCCACCCCGCAGATGCCGCAGACGCCCCGCTCCTTGAGAAAGCGGTCCAGTTCATATTGGCTGCGGAAGTTGGAGGGCTGCTCACACAGCTCCCGGACCACATAGCCCTTGGCAAAGCAGTCCCCCTCAAAGTCCTCCGGGATGACCCCGTAGTTGCCGATAAGGGGGAAGGTCTGCATTATTATCTGCCCGGCATAGCTGGGGTCGGTGAGAGTCTCCATATAGCCCACCATGCCGGTGGTAAACACTAACTCGCCTATGCTCTCTCCCGGGGCGCCTATGGCCTGCCCCTCAAATACCATGCCGTTGCTTAAAACAAGATAAGCTTTTTCCATATCGTTCCTCCATTGCAGGGGAAGGCAGTCAGCTTGTGACTGCCTTCCCCTGAGCTTGCCGCCGGGCGCTTATAAAGTCGCCGCCATTACGGCCTTTATTGTGTGCATACGGTTCTCCGCCTCGTCAAAGACGATGGAGGCCTCACTACGGAAAACCTCATCGGTGACTTCCATAGCGTCTATGCCGAATTTCTTATAGACATCCATACCGGTCTCCGTCTCCAGGTCGTGGAAGGCGGGCAGACAGTGCATGAAGCGGCACTGGGGCCCGGCATTGTCCATAAGCTGCTGATTCACCTGATAGGGCAGCAGGTCGTGGATGCGCTGGGCCCACACGCTCTCCGCCTCGCCCATGGACACCCACACGTCGGTGTAGATGACGTGGGCGCCCCGGGTGGCCTTCATGGGGTCGGTCTCAAAGCTGAGAGTGGCCCCGGTCTGGGCGGCAATGGCCCGGCATTTTTCCACCAGGGCGGAGTCGGGGAAGTATTTCTCCGGGGCGCAGGCCACAAATT
>CASFJB010000129.1 GCA_949294945.1 uncultured Eubacteriales bacterium | reverse complement strand
TTGAGTTGCGACACTTAACTTAACGAAAGGGGGCCATATCCTTCATGAGTAAGAGTATAACACAGGACATGGCATATCGGCAATCCTTAATGAAATATGCAGAGAAATACGGCGTGAGCCGTGCCAGCCGGAAGTATAACAAGAGCCGGTCATATATCTACTTCTGGAAGGCACGCTGGGATGGAACGGTCGAATCTCTTGCCTGTCAGTCTAGGCGGCCTCGCAGTCACCCCAATCAACATACAGAGGCAGAGCTGAAACTGATCCGGGACATGCGCCGCCGCAATCCAGACCTGGGCCTGGTGGAACTGTGGCACCGGCTACGGAAACGGGGCTATACCCGCCGCCCGGAGAGCCTGTTCCGGATTATGCGCAAGCTGGGGTTGTTCCCTGGGGCCGAGAAGAAAAAAGCGTATAAACCCAAGCCTTATGAGCAGATGACCTATCCCGGTCAGCGGGTCCAGGTGGATGTGAAAGTAGTACCCCGCAGATGCATTGCTGACCCAGAGCTGCGCCTGTTCCAGTATACTGCCATTGACGAGTTTACTCGCCTGCGTTTCCTGGCTGCCTACCCAGAACAATCCACATATTCCTCCTCCGACTTCCTCAAACGGTTGTTCAAGTGGTATGAACGCAGAGGGATTAAGGTAGAGTGCGTTCAGACCGACAATGGCTTTGAATTCACCAACCGTTTCTCCAACAGCAAGCGGGATTTACCTACTCTGTTTGAGGCCACTGCTGCCCAGCTGGGCATTAGACATAAGCTCATCCGCCCTTACACTCCTAGACACAACGGCAAGGTGGAGCGCAGTCGCCATCCATAACCGCCGCTCCAACAACTTTCCTATGAGGCCTCTTGGCTGGCGCTCTCCCTTAGAGTTCACTGTCCAATATGTTTGACAATCCTACAGGAATAAAATTTTTCCGTCATTATACAAAAAAGCTTTCAAACACTTCTGTATTTTGTGTACAAAAACGAAAGCTTTTACCTGGTGGGCGAAAGATTGACAAGGGAAAAAACTTGTGATAGTATTCGCCTTATGGACATAGGCGTTCATCGGGGGTTTCTGCACCCATTTCACCGATGGACGATTTTTATTTTAAGCAGCCAGTCTTACTAAGGGGGACGATACCATGGATTATTCCGCCCAGGAAGTGATGCAGTACGCCAGAGAGACCGACGTTAAAATGATCCGTCTGGCTTTCTGCGACGTATACGGCAGACAGAAGAATATAGTAATAATGCCCCGGGAGCTGCAGCGGGCTTTCGGCTACGGCATAGCCATTGACGGCTCGGCCATAGCGGGCTTTGGAGGCGCGGTGCGCTCGGACCTGATACTCCATCCGGAACCGGCCACTCTGACGTTGCTGCCCTGGCGTCCGGAGACGGGCAAGGTGGTGCGTATGTTCTGCGACATCTCCTATCCCGACGGAACTCCCTTTGAGTGCGATACCAGAGCCCTGCTGAAGAAGGCGGCGGCGGAGGCCGGCGAGAAGGGCGCAGTGTTTACCTTTGGGCCGGAGATGGAGTTCTACCTATTTAAAAACGATCTCCAGGGCGAGCCCACCAGGATACCCCACGACCAGGCGGGATACATGGACATAGCACCTGAGGACAAAGGGGAGACGGTGCGCCGTGAGATCTGCCTGATGATGGAGGAGATGGGCATATTGCCGGAGTGCTCCCACCATGAGGAGGGCCCGGGCCAAAACGAAATTGACTTCCGCTATGCCGAGGCCGTTGCTGCCGCCGACAATGCGGTGATCTTCAAATCTATAGTAAAGACCGTGGCGGCCCGCAACGGCCTGACTGCGGACTTCAGCCCAAAGCCTCTGAAGGACAAGGCGGGCAGCGGCATGCACGTGAATTTTGCCGTGCGCAGCCGGAGCGGGGAGGACTGCATGTCCATGGCAATAGCAGGCATCATGGACAAGATAGAGGGCCTCACCGCCTTCCTCAACCCTTGCCCGGAATCCTATGAGCGCCTGGGCGGGAACAAGGCCCCGGGCTATGTCTCCTGGTCCAGCCAGAACCGCTCCCAGCTTATCCGCATCCCGGCGGCGGAAGGGGAGTTCAAGCGGGCGGAGCTGCGCTCCCCCGACCCGGAGGCAAATCCCTACCTGGCCTTTGCCCTGCTGATATATGCGGGCCTGGAGGGAATAGAGAAGAAGATGCAGCTGCCTGAGAGCGCGGACATAAATCTGTTTTCCGCTCCGCCCCAGGTGCTGTCCGGATTCAGGAGATTGCCGGAGAATCTGATAGCCGCCAAGGCTGCGGCGCTGGACTGCTCCCTGGTGCGGGAGCGGCTGCCGGAGGAGCTCATCAAGATATACTGCCGCTGAGAAAGAGACAGGGCAAGGGGGGTGGAGCCATTGATATTCCAGGAGCGGACCTACAGCGTACTTATAGTTTCGGCATCCCAGAACTTTAATACAGCCATGGCCTCCCTGCTGCCTGTCAGCGAGTATTGGCCGGTGTCCACCGTGGGCAGCGTGGCCTCGGCCCGGCGGGAGCTGCTGGAGCGTAGCTTTGACATAGTGATAATCAACGCTCCCTTGCCTGACGACCTGGGTTCCAGGCTGGCGGTGGATATCTGCGCCCAGAGCCCGGCGGCAGTGCTGCTGCTGGTGAAGAGCGATATATACAATGATGTGTACAGCGAGGTCATGGAACATGGGGTGTTCACCCTTTCCAAGCCCACCTCGTCCCAGCTGCTGGGCCAGTATCTGAAGATACTCTGCACGGCCCGGGAGCGTATGAGAAGGCAGGAGGGCAGGCAGCAGACAGTAGAGGAAAAGATAGAAGAGATACGCATGGTGAACCACGCCAAGTGGCTGCTGATAGAATGCCTGAGCATGACGGAGTCGGAAGCCCAGCGGTATATAGAAAAGCAGGCCATGGATCTGCGGATAAGCAAGCGGCAGATGGCGGAAAACGTGATAAAGACCTATGAATAAGATATATAGAGTAAAGAGGCGGAGAGTATGAAAAAATATATTTTTGTCACCGGCGGCGTGGTGTCCGGCCTGGGCAAGGGGATAACCGCAGCGTCCCTGGGGAGGCTGCTGAAATCCCGGGGACTGAAGGTGGCGGCCCAGAAGCTGGACCCCTACATAAACGTGGACCCGGGCACCATGAGCCCCTACCAGCACGGGGAGGTTTACGTCACCGAGGACGGGGCGGAGACGGATCTTGACCTGGGCCACTATGAGAGATTCATCGACGAGGATCTGAACCGCTTTTCAAATCTCACCACCGGCAAGGTGTATTGGAATGTGCTGAACAAGGAGCGCCGTGGGGAATATCTGGGCTCCACGGTCCAGGTCATACCCCATATCACCAACGAGATAAAAGACTTTGTATACCGGGTGGGAGAGCAGACCGACGCCGACGTGGTCATAACCGAGATCGGCGGCACCATAGGCGATATCGAGTCCCAGCCTTTCCTGGAGGCTGCCCGGCAGGTCTCTCTGGAGGTAGGCAGGGAGAACAGCCTCTTCATCCATGTGACCCTGGTGCCCTTCCTTAGGGGCTCCGAAGAGCACAAGTCCAAGCCCACCCAGCACTCTGTGAAGGAGCTCCAGGGCATGGGCATCAGCCCCAACATCATAATCCTCCGCTGCGACGAGCCTCTGGAGGAGGGAATATTCAAGAAGATATCCATGTTCTGCAATGTGAAGCCGGACTGTGTTATAGAGAACATAACCCTGCCGAATCTCTATGAGGCACCGCTGATGCTGGAGCAGGCGGGCTTTTCCGCCGTAGTCTGCCGGGAGCTGGGCATAGAGACCCGGGAGCCGGACCTGAAGGAGTGGACGGCTCTGGTGGACAGGATAAAGCACAGAGATAAGAAAGTGCGCATAGGTCTGGTGGGCAAATACGTTCAGCTCCATGACGCATATCTCTCGGTGGCGGAGGCCCTGCGCCATGCGGGCTATGAACTCAATGCCACCGTAGACATTGACTGGATAGATTCAGAGACCATCACTGAGGCTAACTGCGGGGAGAAGCTCTCCGGCCTGGACGGGATAATAGTTCCGGGCGGCTTCGGCGGCCGGGGCATAGAGGGCATGATACTCTCTGCCAAGTACGCAAGGGAGAACCGCGTGCCCTATTTCGGCATCTGCCTGGGCATGCAGGTGGCGGTGATAGAGTTTGCCCGCCATGCCGCAGGAATAGCCGACGCCAACTCCGGAGAGTTTGACGAGCTCTGCCGCCACAAGGTCATAGACTTTATGCCCGGCCAGAGCGAGGATATTGATAAGGGCGGCACCCTGCGCCTGGGCGCCTATCCCTGCCTCATAGCTCCCGGCAGCACCATGGAGCGCTGCTACGGCCAGCCCCGGATATCCGAGCGGCACCGCCACCGCTATGAATTCAACAACTATTACCGGGATAAGCTGACGGCCTGCGGCCTCAAACTCTCAGGCCTGAGCCCCGACGGCAGGCTGGTGGAGACGGTGGAGCTCAGCGACCGGCCCTTCTATGTGGGGGTGCAGTACCACCCGGAGTTCAAGTCCCGGCCAAACAAGGCCCATCCTCTGTTCCTTGGCTTCATAAAAGCGGCCCTGGAGCAGCGGGAAAAGCTTTGAAAACGACCACAGAGTATAGAACAGGAGGAATCTCATATGTGCGGAATAGTAGGCTTCACAGGACCCCAGCAGGCGGCTCCGGTGCTTTTGGAGGGACTCAAGCGGCTGGAGTACCGGGGCTATGACTCTGCGGGAATTGCAGTGGAGAGCGGCGGAAAGATACGCACGGAAAAGTGCAGCGGCTATCTGGAGAATCTGGTGAAGATGACCGACGGAGGCAAAGCCATACCCGGCAACTGCGGCATAGGCCATACCCGCTGGGCAACTCACGGCGCCCCCACCGTCACCAACGCCCATCCCCACATCTCCAATGACGGCCACTTTGCCGTGGTCCATAACGGCATAATCGAGAACTATGCCCAGCTGAGAGAGGAGCTTACGGCAAAAGGTTTCATTTTTTATAGTGAAACAGACACGGAAGTGGTTGTACATTTGCTGGATATGTATTATACTGGTGACTTGAAGCGGGCAGTGATGAAAACCGTGGCCCGGCTGGAGGGCTCCTATGCCCTGGGCGTCCTGTGCGATGAGAAGCCCGGGGAACTGATAGCGGTGAAAAACGCCAGCCCTCTCATTCTGGGCGTTGGAGCGGGGGAGAACTTCTTTGCCTCCGACGTTACCGCTCTCATAGGACATACCCGCACGGTGATATATCTGGAGGATGGGGAGTTTGCCTCCCTGACGCCGGATAAAATAACCGTGTACGATCCGGCAGGCAGGGAGATATCCAAACCCCTGTCTCAAGTCATGTGGAATACCGAAGCGGCGGAAAAAGGCGGCTATGAGCACTTCATGCTCAAGGAGATCATGGAGCAGCCCAGAGCCCTGAAGGCCACCATAGAGCCCCGGGTGAAAAACGGGGAGATAGTTCTGGAGGGCTTCCAGTTTGGCAGCGACCAGCTGAAGGAGATAAACCAGATAGTCATAACCGCCTGCGGCTCTGCCTACCACGCGGGCTATGTGGGCCGCTACATTATGGAGGAGCTCTGCCGCATACCCACCAGAGCGGAGCTGGCCAGCGAGCTGCGTTACAGTAAGCCGATCATTGATGAGCGCACTCTTCTGATAGTCATCTCCCAGTCGGGAGAGACTGCGGACACCATTGCCGCACTGAAGGAGTGCAAATCCCTGGGCGCCAGGACTCTGGCAATAGTGAACGTGGTGGGCAGCACCGTGGCAAAGCTGGCGGACAGCGTGCTCTATACCTGGGCAGGCCCGGAGATCGCCGTGGCCACCACCAAGGGCTATACCACCCAGATCGCCGTGCTGGAGCTGCTGGCGGTGTATATTGCCAGGCAGCTGGGCCGCCTGGAGGACAAGAGATATAAACAGCTGGTGCGGGGCATATGCGCCCTGCCTGAGCGCTGCCAGAGAGCCATCGACCTGAACCGCAGGGTGGAGAAGCTGGCAGGGAAGCATTATAAGAAAACCTCCCTGTTCTACATAGGCCGCAACCTGGACTATGCCGTGGCCATGGAAGCCTCCCTCAAGCTCAAGGAGATAAGCTACGCCCACTCCGAGGCCTATGCCGCCGGAGAGCTGAAGCACGGCACCATTGCCCTCATAGACGAAAATCAGCTGGTGGTGGCCCTGGCCTGCTACAATGCCCTCTTTGACAAGCTGGTGAGCAATGTGAAGGAAGTGAAGGCCCGCGGGGCCCAGGTCCTGGCCCTGGCCCGGGAGAGCCAGAGGCGTATATTTGCCGAGGCCGACCAGGTGCTTCTGGTGCCGGAGACCGACGAGCTGCTCATGCCCATCCCCGAGATCGTCCCCCTTCAGCTTTTTGCCTATTACGTGGCGAAAGCCAAGGGCTGCGATATAGATAAACCCAAGAATCTTGCAAAATCAGTCACCGTAGAATAGACTAAGGAGGACACGGTATTGAAGGACAGATATGACAATCCCTTGTGCCAGCGCTATGCCGGCAGGGAGATGCAGGAGATCTTCTCCGATGACAGGAAGTTTTCCACCTGGCGTAAGCTTTGGGTCATATTGGCGGAGAGCGAGAAAGAGCTGGGCCTGGACATAAGCCAGGAGCAGATCGACGAGATGCGCGCCCACCTGTATGACATAGACTATGAGACCGCCCGCAAGCGGGAGGCGGAAGTGCGCCACGACGTCATGGCTCATATCTATACCTACGGC
>CASFJB010000128.1 GCA_949294945.1 uncultured Eubacteriales bacterium | reverse complement strand
TGTACATCATGGGCGGCGCGATCCTGGTCGTAGGCATCGTCATAGTGATAGCGGGCATAGCCCTGGCGGTATACCTGAAAAAGCAGGGCAGAAAATAGAGCGAATGGCAGAACTTGTTTGACAGTTCAGTCAGAGACTGTCAAAAAGGCCTCGCAGAGTTTTTTCGCCGCAGCGAAAAATAAATTCAATCGTTTTCTGCGGCGACATGTGCGTCGCAGAAAACACTTCTCACGGAGCGGAGTGTCGAATTGTACGCCTCCGGCGTACAACCGAGGCATGAAGCGAAGTGCAATCTCTTTTGTCGAAGAAGGCATAAGCCTTCTTTGACAAGTTTAATGGCAGAACTTAATTAACAGTTCTGCCATTCTTTGTTCCTTGCGGCCCGGCCGGGCCTGTGGTATCATAGGCTCATGGAAATCAGAGAGAAGAAACGTCCGGGTCTTATGGCCCTATTCAGAATATGTCCCTTTGCCCACAGCGCCGCCCCGCTGGGGGCAGCACTCCTGGCCCTGCATCTGCTGACCCGGGACAACAGGGCCTTCACCCAAACACTGGTAGCCGATTACATACAGCCCTTTCACCGCTGGGCGGCCGGCCTTTGCGCCGGTCTGGGAAGCATCTCCCTGGCGGAGATTCTCATATTGGCCTTTGTGCTGCTTCTGGCGGCGCTGGTCATATTTCGTCTGGCCGGACTGTTCCGTCCGGCCAGGAGGCTTCGCAGCCTCTATGCCCTGTCCATGAGCCTGCTCTCGGCGGCACTGCTGGTATATGGAGGCTACAGTCTCCTCTGGGGCAGCTACTACTACGCCGACAGTTTTGCCACCGACGGGGGCTTTGAGCAGCGGGATATCTCCGTGGATGAGCTGGAGGCGGTAACCAGATATTTTGCCGACCTGTTGAATGACTATGGGGAGCAGGTCAGCCGAAACTCCCAGGGATTTTATACCACGGACAAGGCGGACATTATAGCCCGCTCGGCAGAGATCTACAGGAACACGGAGCAGCTCCACCCCAGTCTGTCCGGGCCGGAGCTGCCGGTGAAGGGCATAGTCTCCTCCCGGCTTCTCAGCTACATGGACTACACCGGCTTTTTCTTCCCATTCACCGGGGAAGCCTGCGTGAACACCGACTTTCCCGACAGCCTCTTTCCCTCCACCGTTGCCCACGAGCTGGCCCATCAGCGCCGGGTGGCCCGGGAGCAGGACGCAAATTTTGCCGCCGTGCTCTGCTGCATGGAATCCGGGGATGTGGACTTTGGCTATTCCGGCTGTCTGCTGGCCTACACCTATCTTGGCAATGCCCTGTATGACGCCGCCTACAGCCGTTGGGAGGCGGTGTATGAAAGTCTCAGCGACTGGGTGCTGCTGGATATGGCTTTGAACCGCACCTACTGGGACCAGTTCGAGACCCCGGTGCAGACCGTGTCCAACAGCTTCCACGAGGGCCTGCTGCAAAGCTATGACCAGCAGCTGGGGCTGAAAAGCTACGGGGCCTGCGTGGATATGCTGGTGTGCTACTATCTCCCCCAGGCTCTGGAGCACGCCGCAGAAAATAATCAAATATCTGAAAATAATCCTTGACAAATCCCGAAAAGCATGTATAATAGCTCTTGCGTTTAGCGGGATTGTGTAAAGGTAGCACAGCGGACTCTGACTCCGTATGTGAGGGTTCGAATCCTTCTCCCGCTGCCACGTCGGAGCAAGCTGCATATCGCTTGCTCCGATTTTTTATGCCCTCGGCAAAAAAATCAGAGGGCGCTCATTCCGCTGCTCCTCCTTTCAAAACTGAAGCCTTGCGCTTCAGTTTTGTTTTTTGGGGAGCTGTTTCTTTTTATCTTTTCGGTGCTGCTGATTCGAACCCTCACATAAATTTCAATCGCGTTCTCAGCGCCCTTTGGCGCTGAGGGTTCGAATCCTTCTCCCGCTGCCACGTGGTCGCAAGCTGCATATCGCTTGCTCCGATTTTTTATGCCCTCGGCAAAAAAATCAGAGGGCGCTCATTCCGCTGCCAACTTTTCAATCGGAGGCATACCGGCGCCGGCTTCCGCTTCAGTTCGGCAAAAAGTATATCACCCCATATCTTCAGCCATAGAGCTAAAAAAGACAGGGGGAGATTCCCCTGCCTAAAACTTGTGTATATTTGTTTATTTGGAATAACTTTATTAACTAAGTGGTCGTTTCCAATATTTCAGTCTCCTTGAGTGCTGAAACAGTCTATTACAAGATGCATGAAAAACTGTTCGGCCATACTTAGAGTTCTCCCCTTTTTAGTGATCATACACACCGGAAGATGAAAGGGGTCCCCTTTTAAATACAGTATCTTCACACTTTCCTGGTCGAACTCGGTGACATCATCAATGATTATTCTGGCTGCAAAATCGGAATTTGCCTTTACCATTTCTATGATTTGTCCCGGCCTGTCACAATTATACATTACATTTAAAGGGACTCCGTTATCGGCAAACAGCTTTCTGATTTTAATTCCCGGACGACAGCGCTTTGGAGGAATTATCATCGGCACACCGGCCAGGTCGCACAGCTCTATTTCGTCCTTGTCCGCAAGAGGTGATTCACGGTTAACTATAAAGACCTGTTTGAGGACATCAAGAGCCACTACATCAAATTTTTCCCCGTCACAGGCGCCGTACACTATGCCTATGTCGGCATCTCCATCGTACACGGCCTGTTCGCAATCCTGAGTCCAATTTTCAACGTAATTGATTTTTATCGATTTGCAGCCCCTCAGCAGAAGCTGCTGAAGTTTATACGGTATTCGCGTGATAATATTTGTTGTCCCTGCAACCGATATGCTGTTATTGGCCAGCTCCTTCTCCCTAAAGGTCGAATATATCTTGTTTACATGCTGCAGGATTGTCTCTGCTTCGGTCTTAAAGAAGATCCCGTCTTCCGTAAGCACTAGTCCTGTGGGGCGGCGCACAAACAGCTCTCTTCCTAACTCCTTCTCAAGGCGCCTCAGAGATGAACTCAGGCCCTGTTGGGAAATATACAGTTTCTCCGCGGCTTTCGACAGGCTGCCGGCATGATATATCTCCATGAAGTATTCCAGTTGATTTAATTCCATCAGCAGGTGCTCCTTTCGTTTAACACGGACACTCCCAGTTTTGCCGAAAAAATGCTATGAGAAACTGTTTTTCAATGGACATGCCTACGGACGCTTTTCCCATAGTTAAACTTTCCCCGGCGGATCAAACATAGCTGCCGCCGGGCATTCAAGCTCTCTATACAAAAAGCTATATACATATGAATATTCTATAGTCCAACGCGTGCTCGTATTCATTATAGGAAATTAAATTCCCGGAGTCCATAAAAGTTAAAAAAATAACTATTTCCCCACAACTATGTGTCGTATCATAAAAAAATATTTGTACCTAAAAGTCCCGGATGCTTTCCGTGAAAGCAAACGCTTATTGTATAAAAAGTTCTTCTTATTTATAGTTTAATTACAAAACTTAGGAGGGCGAAGATGAGCATACTTACTGACACCTACAAATCGAAGCTCGTTGACAAAAAGCATGTACTCCAAATGATCAGCCCCGGAGACAGAATACTGTGTCACGGCGGAGCTGAAAGCTTCCTTTCCCTGCTTGATGATAATCTCGAAATTTTCCATGACATAAAGCTGTATACAATGTTTATGCTCACCAGAGATTACCGCTTTCTCAGACCGGAAATGCAGAAATATGTCTGCCATTACAGCACCTTTGTCAGCCCTGCAGTGAGAGCCGCCATAAAAAACAGGGAAGCGCCTGAAATAATACTGACCCACTATAGCGACACTGATGATTTTGTACGTTATCGCGTCAACCCCACCGTTCTCTTCTGCCAAGTTACTCCAATGGATGAGGACGGTTACTTTACCATGGGCTACAACAGCCTTGGCCACAGGCTTGCGGCAAGCCTGGCTGACAAGATCATAGTGCAGGTCAACAACAACCTGCCGAAAATATACGGAGAGTGCAATATGCTTCACCTCAGTGAAGTCAGCGCTATATACGAAGAGGACCTTCCTATTTTCACCGGTGAGCTGGCACCCCATCAGCAGATAGATCTTAAAGCTGCCGAGTATATCGCTGAAAGAATACCTAACGGGGCCACTCTTCAGATCGGTGTTGGACGAGTACCGGATGCGATAGGGCCTATGCTTTATAATCACAGAGACCTGGGCGTTCACACGGAACTCTTTTCACAGTCAATAATGGAGCTGATGAAGAGGGGCGTTATCAACAATTCAAAAAAGACACTGCTCCCGGGAAAAGCCGTTTTCTCTTTTGCCGGAGGAAAAAGGGCGACTCAGGAAATATACGATTACGTTGATAACAATCCGCTTGTTGAAATGTATCCCATTTCCTGGGTAAACGATCCCAGAATCATTGCAAAAAATGACAATTTCGTATCGATCAATTCGGCTCTTTCCGTAGATCTTACCGGCCAGGTCTGCTCTGAGACTATCGGTCTGAGCACTTTTACAGGGCCCGGAGGCCAGCTTGACTTCGTGCGCGGCGCAAGATGGTCCAAGGGCGGGCGTTCATTTATCGTTATCAATTCCCTTGCCAAAGGCAAAGACGGAGGCCAAATATCCAAGATAGACCTCGCTCTTCCGTTAGGCTCCGCAGTCACCACCACAAGAGCCGATGTTGACTGCATAGTAACCGAATACGGTGTGGCGGAGCTGCGCTTTAAAAGCCTCTCGGAGAGAGCAAAAGCACTTATCGCAATCGCTCACCCTGACTTCAGGGATGAGTTGGCTTTTAAAGCCAGACAGACTGGGTACTTTATTTAATTTCAAGAAAGGATTAGTGTGTTATGAAACAAATCAGAATGCACGGCCGCGGTGGTCAAGGTGTCGTAACCGGCGGAGAAATACTTTCCAACGCCTTTCTCATCGAAGGAAAGTACTTGGCGGTCATGCCGTCTTATGGTGTCGAACGCCGCGGCAGCGATGTAACTGCGTATGGCCGTCTCTCAGACACGCCTGTCAGAGAAAAGAGCATGACTTATGAGCCGGACTATCTCATCATTTTTGATCCGTCTCAGTTGTCTAAGCAGTCCACCTACGAGGGTTTTGTTCAGGGCGGAGTCATTGTGGCCTGCGGTACGGATGTTGACGAGATCCTGAGCATGGGAGTCAAGCCGTCAAAAATAGTGCTGGTGGATGGTATCAAAATCGCTTTTGAAGTCACCGGCAGCAATCTTACCAATATGATCATGTGCGGAGCCTTTGCAAAATCCGGCGCAGTTTCTCTGGATGCAACTCTCCAGGCAATGGATGAAAACCTTCCCAAAAGTTTTATCAAGACAAGCATTGCCGGTGCCCGGCGCGGATACGACGAAGCCGTGGTGTATGAGTACGATGTGGAAGAAGTACATATAAAGCACTCTCCTCAGTGGAACAGACGGATCCTCGCCTGTAAGGCTCCTGAAAAGCCGCCTTACGAAGCGCCCTGGGGCAACTGCGAAAATCATTATATTGTGCTTCCCACCGGTACCTGGAAGGTGACACGCCCCGTGGTGGACACCGAAAACTGTATTAAATGTGGTATCTGCGCAGGCTTCTGCCCTGTACAGTGTATCCGTCCGGATGAGAACGGATACTACCTGGCCGACCTGGATTACTGCAAGGGCTGCGGTGTATGCGCACATGAATGTCCTAAAAAAGTCATCAGTATGAAGCTGGAATCTGAATTCAAAGAGTAAAAGGAGGGGCGAGATATGTTGAAGGTTCTAAGCGGCAACAAAGCCGCAGCATACGGCGCAAAGCTTGCCAGAGTAGAAGTGGCAGCAGTTTATCCCATAACGCCTCAGTCCCAGATAGGTGAAGACGTTTCCAAGTTCGTGGCATCCGGAGAATTGGACTGCGACATCATAGAGGTGGAAGGCGAACATTCCGTCATGAGCGCAATTACAGGCGCTGCAGTGGCCGGAGCAAGA
>CASFJB010000127.1 GCA_949294945.1 uncultured Eubacteriales bacterium | reverse complement strand
TCCTGTGGGCTTGAGCACCAGGATGATGATGAGCAGGGCAAAAGTGAAAGCATCGGAGAATACGGTGAAGCTGGTGCCTTTGATTATGTTCTCGCAAATGCCTATGATGAACGCACCGATAACTGCACCGGGAATGGAGCCGATGCCGCCGAACACGGCGGCCACGAATGCCTTAAGACCGGGCATGGAGCCGGAGAGGGGCACTATCTGGGTGTAGTTGGTAAAGTAGAGCAGACTGCCTATAGCGGCAAGGGTGCTGCCTATGACAAAGGTGAAGCTGACGACGGAATTGATCTTTATTCCCATGAGCTGGCAAGTCTCGAAGTCCTTGGCCGCAGCCCGCATTGCAAGGCCGATCTTGGTCTTGTTGATAAGTATCTGGAGCAGCACCACCAAAGCAAGCACAAGGAAGGGGGTAACAATAGTGACCCACTTGGTGCTGGTGCCGTAGATGATAACGGACTCGCTGAGAAAGGGCAGACGGGGATAGCTCTGGGGCAGACCGCCGGTATAGTATGTGGCAAAGTTCTGGATAAGGAAGCTCACGCCGATGGCGCTTATCATAACGGACATACGGGGAGCGCTGCGAAGGGGCTTATATGCCACTCGCTCTATGCAGAAGCCCAGCGCAGCCACCGCCACTATCATCAGCGGTACGGATACGTACAAAGGCATGCTGGCCGAGGCATACACCAGGATCAGGCCGGCCGTCATAAAGACGTCGCCGTGGGCAAAATTTATCAGGCGCAGTATGCCGTAGACCAAGGTGTAGCCTATGGCGATCAGCGCATATTGTCCGCCAACGGATATGCCCGACAGCAGGATGGAGACAGCAAATTGCACTTATTTCTCTTCCTTTCATTGCTTGGACTGTCTCGTAAAGAGCCGTGTTTCGGCCCCTTGCGAGACAGCCCAGGTCTTTCTGTTAAAACCGTTTGGCGAGGGCGAAAGCCCTCGCCAAAACAAGTGCCTATGGATCAGTTGTATTTATTGGTCTTGACTCAGCCTGCGACCTGCTGGCTGCCGCCGGAGACCCAGGTGTTATTGGCAGTGTCGGCGATCTTGATGAAGGCAGTGTCGCGGACGGCATCGCCGTTTACGTCGTCAAAGGCGATGCTGCCGGTAACGCCATCGTACTGGACATCCCACAGGGCGGCCTGGACAGCGGTGGAGTCGGTGCTGCCGGCGGCCTTGAGGGCCTCAAGAGCTACATAGTAGGCGTCGTAGCCCATGACGGAGACGGCTGCGATGTTGTCGTTGCCGCCGTTATTGGTGAGGTTCTCGGAGCTGGAGTTAATGAACTCTTTGAAGCCTGCGTCAAACTCGGGGTTGGCGCCGTCGGCATAGAAGGTGGAGACACGCAGGTCAACGCTGCTGTCCTGAGCGGCCTCGAGAACGGTGTTGTTGTCAAGAGTATCGGAGCCCAGGATGGGAATGGTCAGACCCATATCCTTGGCCAGGGCCACTATCTGGGTAGAGTAGGCAATGGACACGGGGCAGAAGATAACATCGGCGCCCTCAGACTGAGCCTTGTTCAGATAGCTGGTGAAGTCGGAGTTATTCTGGGGGAAGTTGTCCTTGGTGACGGTGCCGCCCAGACCCACGAAGGCCTCCTCGAAGTAGTTCATCAGGCCGTTATCATACTCGTTGCCCAGCTCGCCCAGCAGGTATGCCTTGGTGGCGCCCAGCTGCTCGAAAGCGTAGTTGGCAAGAACGGTGCCCTGGAAGGGATCCAGGAAGCAAATGCGGAAGTAGTAGTCATTACCGGCAGTGACCTGGGGGTTGGTGCAGGTGACGCCGATGGCAGGGATCTGAGCTCCCTCAAAGGTGGGGCCGGCAGCAATGGCCGCGGAAGAGCCGTAGGTGCCCAGAACCACGCTCACGCCCTCGGAAACCAGCTGAGCTGCGGCAGTGGGAGCACGGTCAGCGGAAGAGGCATTGTCGGCGGGGACCAGCTGCACGGTGTACTCGACGCCGCCTATCTCAACGGTGGGAGTCAGGTAGTTGGCATACTGCATGCCCAGATATTCCTGCTTGCCGCCTGCTCCGGAGTCGCCGGTCAGGGGCTCGAACACGCCAATCTTGACCACGTTTTCACCGGCAGGTGCCTCGGCGGCAGAACTGTCGGCAGCGGAAGAATCTTCAGCGGGAGCCTCAGCGACGGGAGCGCCGCCGCAGGCGCACAGAGCAAAGACCATTATCAGTGCCAGTGCAAGTGCAATAACTTTTTTCATTTTTGTTCCTCCTGTTTGGATTATTACTACGCCTCGTGTCCCCATTTGGCGGACATCTGTAGCTCAGTAACGATGTTTTGATTATGAACTATGGCAAGTTAAATTGCAATATTATTAAATAACCAAATTCTTTTTTAAAAAACTGTTAATTTTATGTAAATTAGACAATTTGAGGGCCGGTTTTCCAATCCTCCCCCGCAAGCCTGCCCTCCCGGCCCGAATACAGCAAGGTAAACATGTCATGGGCGGATGCGCCCAGGGCGAACAGTGCCCTGGCTTCGCTCCCAAGATATCTGACATGGGCCGGCTTTGTGACCACAGATATTGTGGTTTTATTGGCAATTTCCCGCAAATATTTCCTTCCTCTGCCGTTTGCAGCCAGCAGCCGGGCATAGGGCGAAAGTCCATTCGCCTGCCCCTTTTCCACGCCGAGAGCAGCGCACAGGCACATTCTGCGAACTCTGGCCAGAGGAATGCGCCGGGCCGCCGTCAGCTTCAGTATCTCTTCCAGCGAGCCGGCTGTTTTCACGGCGGAGCACAAACGCTGTCCCACTCCGTCTCCCCCGTCCGGCAGGGAAAGATAACTGTTTTCTTCCAGCATACGCAGCCTGGACATCAGGGCAAGCTCTCTCCGGTCCTCATCCAGGGCCGCTCTCCCCTGCTGCATTTCCCGGCGAAAGACATCCATGGCAGCCTCAGGTATATGCGCTCCCGGGTCCTCCCCCCTTAACAGCATGGCTCTCAGCTCCGAGGCGGAACGCAGCTCACCTTCCCCGGTCTGGTCATGGCCGCTGCCCCGGCGCTCTACAGTAAAAGGGAGCATGGGAGCATCCAGCTGCCTTATAGCTTTCAGATATTCCACGGCCAGGATATTGTTGGGCTTTTCCAGAAGAACCGCAGTCTCCCCCAGATATTCCCTCAACAGCTGCTGCCGGGCAGCGGCAAAGGACAGCCGGGGCTCTCTGGCCATAAGCTGTTTGATATCTTCTATAATATCACTGCGGCTCAGCTGAGAAGCCAGCTCCTCCAGCATATCCAGAGAGCCGTGCTCGCTGCCGAAGCTGAGGTGGGTACAGCCCAGGGCCGCCAGCATGGAGACTGAGCCACGGGCAAAACTCTCCGCAGAGGATATGGCCCAGGGCAGTGGCAGTTCAAAAACCAGGTCCGCTCCGCAGCGGCAGGCGGCCTCGGCCCTGGCAAATTTGGAAAAAACCGCCGCCTCACCCCGCTGCACATAGTCTCCGGACATGGCGCAGACAGTCACCGAGTCCTGTCCCAGTGCTTCCCTGCTGGCAGCTATCTGCCAGGCGTGGCCCTTGTGAAAGGGATTATATTCGCAGACTATCCCGATTATGTTCATGTTTACTCCTTTGCGGGTAAAAAGGACTTGCAATTTTCCCCAATTGTATTAAAATAAATAAGGTAGAGTTCATATATGATTTTACTCAAGGGAAAGAACATTTACAATAGAAAGGAACAAAATAATGAAAATTCTTGTAATCAACGCCGGCAGCTCCTCCCTTAAATACCAGCTCATCGATATGGAGACCGAGCAGGTCATTGCCAAGGGCCTTTGCGAGCGCATCGGCATCGACGGCCACCTGAAGCACACTCCCATGATAGGCGGTAAGAGCGTCTTTAATGAGGATGTGGCAATGCCCACTCACGCCGAGGCAATCGCCGCCGTTATCGACAAGCTCACCAGCGAGGAGTACGGTGTGGTCAGCTCCATGAAGGAGATCGACGCTGTGGGCCACCGCGTGGTCCACGGCGGTGAGAAGTTTGCCTGCTCCGTGAAGATAGACGATTCCGTTATGGCCGCCCTGGAGGAGTGCACCCCCTTTGCTCCACTCCACAATCCTGCCAACATCACCGGCATCAACGCCTGCAAGGCAGTCATGGGCGATGTGCCCATGGTGGCTGTGTTTGACACCGCCTTCCACCAGACCATGCCCGGCAAAGCCTTTACCTATGCTATTCCCTATGAGTATTACAAGAATGACGGTATCCGCCGCTATGGTTTCCACGGCACCTCTCACCGCTATGTCTCCGCCCGCTGCGCTGAGCTGATGGGCAAGCCCATTGAAGAGCTGAAGCTCATCTCCTGCCATATGGGCAACGGCTCCTCCATCTGCGCCATCAACGGCGGCAAGAGCGTTGATACCTCCATGGGCTTCACTCCCCTGGTAGGTCTGCCCATGGGCACCCGCTGCGGCGATCTGGATGCCGGCGTTATCCAGTTCCTTATGAATAAATACGGCTTCAGCATCGACGAGATGCTGAACATCCTCAACAAGAAGTCCGGCGTGCTGGGCGTCTCCGGCGTCTCCTCCGACTTCCGTGATCTGGATGCCGCTGCCGAGAAGGGCGACGAGCGGGCTCAGCTGGCTCTGGACATGTTCCACTACTGGGTGGCCAAGGTGGCCGGCTCCTACGTGGCCGCTATGAACGGCGTAGACGCCATCATCTTCACCGCCGGCGTTGGCGAGAACAGCCGCGAGACCCGTCAAGCCATCTGTGACTACTTCGGCTACCTGGGCGTCACCATCGACCAGGAGGCCAACTCCAAGCGGGGCGAGGATATCATGATCTCCACTCCCGACTCTAAGGTCAAGGTCTTTGTCATCCCCACCAACGAGGAACTGGTCATCGCCAGAGACACCAGGGACATCATCGGCGGCTGAACTTAAAACAGCACAGTTTATTACCGGCACGGGATATCCCGTGCCGGTTTTTTGCCCCATGTCAAAATCCCCGCCGGCGCCAAGCTCCGGCGGGGATATGTATTTGTTCCTACGGCAGCAGCTCAGACCTCTATGGTGTCCGCCGGGTTCACCGCTCCGGGAATCGGCTCGTACATCAGGTCCGCAGGTTCCTTTATGATATTCAGCATGCAGTCTCTCACCTGGGCATTGCTGGCATACAGCACTCCCCTGAGAGTTTCCAGCTTCTCCTCTATTTCCTGGGGAGTATATATTATCTGGTGGCCTATATAGATAAGCTTATTGTCGGTCTTTTGCAGGCCCTCGGATTTCAGCAGCAGCTCCTCATAGAGCTTCTCCCCCGGGCGCAGGCCTATGTATTTTATCTCTATATCCACGTCCGGCTCAAAGCCGCTGAGGCGTATCATCTTCCGGGCCATGTCGTCTATGCGCACCGGTTCGCCCATATCCAGTACAAAGACCTCGCCGCCCTCGGCATAGGCCCCGGCCTGGAGTATCAGGGAGACGGCCTCGGGGATGGTCATGAAGAAGCGGGTTACTCGCTTGTCCGTCACGGTGACGGGGCCGCCCTCGGCTATCTGCTTTCTGAAGAGGGGTATGACACTGCCGTTGCTGCCCAGGACATTTCCGAAGCGCACGGCGATATACTTGGTGTGGTGCTGGCCGTTCATGGACTGTACCACCATCTCGCACATGCGCTTGGAGGCGCCCATCACATTGGTGGGGTTCACGGCCTTGTCGGTGGAGATAAGGATGAAGAGTCCGGTGCCGAAGTCCCCGGCGGCCTTGGCCACATTGTAAGTGCCGAAAATATTGTTCTTTATAGCCTCGGCCGGGCTGTCCTCCATCAGAGGCACATGCTTGTGAGCTGCGGCGTGGCAGACTACGTCGGGGCGGTAGGTGTCAAAGACGTAGCGCACCCGGCGCTCCTCACGCACCGAGCCGATCAGGGTGACCAGGTCCAGCTGGGGATAGCGGCGCCGAAGCTCAATCTGAATGTCATAGGCGTTGTTCTCGTAGATATCAAAAATTATCAGGCGCTTGG
>CASFJB010000126.1 GCA_949294945.1 uncultured Eubacteriales bacterium | reverse complement strand
AGAGAGTATCTGGTCAAAATCGTGGCCGTCTATCTTTATCACATTCCAGTTGAAGGCCTCAAACTTCCTGTCCAGAGGCTCGCTGGGCATAACGTCGTCAGTGCGTCCGTCTATCTGTAAGCCGTTTACGTCCACAAAGACACAGAGATTGTCCAGTTGCCACTTGGCCGCGGCCATAAGGGCCTCCCAGATCTGGCCCTCTTCCATCTCTCCGTCCCCGCAGAGGGCGTAGCAGCGGTGCTCCTGCTTTTTGAGCCTGGCCGCCAGAGCCATGCCCACGGCGGTGCTCAGGCCCTGGCCCAGAGAACCGGTGGACATGTCCACTCCGGGGACATGCTGCATGTCCGGGTGACCGGACATATGCCCTTTTATGGAGCGAAAAAGCTTCAGGTCCTCAAGGGGGAAGAAGCCCCGGAGAGCCAGCACCGAATACAGGGCCGGAGTACAGTGCCCTTTGGAGAGAACAAAACGGTCTCTGGCCTCCCAGCGAGGCTTGGCGGGGTCTATGTTCAGTTCGTTGAAATACAAAGCGGTGATGATGTCCATGGAGGAGAGAGAGCCGCCGGGATGCCCGGAGGCAGCGGTGTACACCGCATCCACAGCCAGCAGCCTTGCCTTGGCCGCCATGAGCTGCAGATCTTTGCCGTAAAGCTTTGCCATTGCGCGTTCCTTTCTGATGTAACTGCCCTTCACCCCAGGGGAGGAAGAGCCTGTCCTGATCTGTCCCACAGGCGAAGAGCTTTCGTCTGTCAATGAAAGATTCTACCAGCCTCAGACTTTTTTAGCAATAGACACATTTGATATTTTCAATAAATAAAAAAACACTGCCGCCGAAAGCCAAAGCTCCCGGCGGCATGACGGACAATATGGGTTTTAAAGTCTGGAACGACTGGGGAAAACTCAGTAACCGAAGCCGAAGAAGTCGCGGAAGCCGGGAACACCGTTATACTGTTCCTGCTGCTCCATGCTCTGCTCCTCCACTGTGGGCTGCTGCTCATTTGCAAGGGCGGACTGTATCTGTTCACCCACGGTGACGGTGAGCTCCAGCTCCTGGCCCTGACGGTATATGCTCAGCTTCAGCTCTGCGCCCTCATACAGGTTGGACACCAGGTCCACCAGCTGGTCGCTGGAGCTTATCTCGGTGCCGTTGGCGGCGGTGATGATGTCGTTTACCTGGATGCCGGCCTTTTCAGCAGGGCTGCTCTCGGTGACGGATTTGACCGCAGCGCCTGCGGGCAGGCCGAAGCTCTGGGTCTCCTCGTCAACGGTGAGTACCGACACGCCTATATAGGGCTTGGCGATATAGCCGTTTTCAATGATGCTGGTGACGATATTGAGTATGTTGTTTATGGGGATGGCAAAGCCGATGTTGTCGATGGAGGCCTCGGAACCGCTGCTGGAATACTTGGCGTTGGTAATGCCTATAACTTCGCCGTAGAGGTTAAAGAGGGGACCGCCGGAGTTGCCGGAGTTGATTGCGCAGTCGGTCTGGATAAGGTCCATGGTGACATTGCTGGACAGGGTGACCTGCCGGTCAAGGGCGCTGACCACGCCGGAAGTGAGGGAGAAGGTGAGCTCGCCCAGGGGATTGCCTATGGCCACCACGCTGTCGCCCACATTCAGGTTGTCGGAATCGCCCAGCACCACAGGGCTGAGGCCCTGGGCCTCTATCTTCAGCACGGCAATGTCGTTGCTCTCGTCGTAGCCGATAAGCTGGGCGTCATAGCTGCTGCCGTCATAGGTGGACACCTTGATGGAGCTGGAATCTTCAATGACGTGGTAGTTGGTGAGGATGTAGCCGTCGTCAGTGAAAATGAAGCCTGAGCCGGAGGCGGCGGAGGTGGTGGTAAAGCCGAAGAAGTTGGTGGTGATGGAGGTGGTGATGCCCACGGTGGAGGCTACGTTCTGGGCGTAGACCTCAGCGGGAGTCATCTCCTTGCTAGTGTCGATGGTGGCCACGTCAATGGTGGTGTCGGGCCGGACGCCCTCCAGTATCTGGGAGTGGGTCTCGCCCCCCACAGAGCCGCTGAGGGCCAGCACTCCGCCGGCTCCCGCAGCGCCTGCCAGCAGGGAGACCACCAGGGCCAGAGCAATTATCTTGCCGTGACCTGGCTTGCGGGAACTCTTGTTTTCGGCAGCTTTATCTTCAGGCGTATAGCCGGGAGTTCCGTTGCTGAAAACGCCGTTATTGTTTTCATAATTGAAGTCGCTCATAAAAGTCTCTCCTTTATAGGCCGGGAAACCAGGGAGTGAAGCCGGCTCTCAGCCTGATTTTTTATCTTGACTGTATTATAACCGGCAAAACTTAAAATTGCCTGAAAGATACTTGAAAAAATTATGAACATAAAAACCCTTTCCTGTTTGCAGCCGGGACGGGAGAAAGGGCGGAAAAAAATAAACGCCCCATGGAAGGGGCAGAAAAGTCAGATAAATTGGTCTTGGGTGCAGTCCGCCTTTTGGACTGCACCCAAGTGAATATATAGCACCCGAACTCCCGCTGCCAATATGCAGCGCCGTCGGCTTATTCCCGGTATGCACCGGGACATCGACTCTGCACACGGAAGACCGGATGAGACGGCTCGTCTGGCAAACGATCTATCTGAGGGCAGGATAACACCCTATGCTGAACTGGTTCTGAATAAGCTGTAAAAGAATTATGAACAGCGGATTTTTCAGCTTTAATTAAGACATGTGTTTTATTATAATGTTAAACTGAGATCAGGAGATGTTCAAATGAAAATACTCATAATAGAAGACGAAAAACTGTTGGCCGATTCCATAAGGACCATGCTGCGCAGCAAGGGCTTTGAGGTGGACGTGTGCTATGACGGGGAGAGTGGGGCCGACTATGCTCTGCTGGGGGTCTACGATCTGCTGATACTGGATGTGATGATGCCGGGGATGAACGGATACCAGGTGGCAAGGCAGGTGCGTTCACGGCGCTGCAATACCCCTATCCTCATGCTCACCGCTCGCTCCGGGCTGGAGGACAGGATAGAGGGCCTGAACGCCGGGGCCGACTATTACCTGACCAAACCCTTTGACATACGGGAGCTGATGGCCTGCATAAACGCCCTGCTCCGCCGCCAGGGGGGACAGGTGGACGAGATGGTCTACGGCAACACGGCTCTGGACCTCTCCACCAGTACTCTGATATGCGGGGAAAACTCGGTGCGTCTTTCCACCAGAGAATTTGACGTGATGCGCCTGCTCATGCAGACCAGGGAGAAGAACCTGTCCAAGGAGGTCATTCTGGCCAGGGTCTGGGGCTATGACTCCAATGCGGTGGAGAACCATGTGGAGGTCTATGTGGGCTTTTTGAGAAAGAAACTTGCAAGCATAGGCTCCAACCTGCGTATAGAGGCCATACGGCGGCAGGGCTATCATCTGGAGGTAGATGAGGAATGCTCAGAAAGCTGAGAATAAAATTTGTCTGTGTCAACATGCTCATAGTCACGCTGATGCTGCTGGTGATATTCGGCCTGGTGTTTAAATTCACCCAGGCAAATCTGGAGCAGCAGAGCGTGAATATGATGGAGCAGCTGGCGGAGGACCCCTTTAGAATGAGCCTTCCGGGAGAGGGCAGACAGGATGTGCAGCTGCCCTACTTTGTGCTGCAGCTGGGGCGCAGCGGCGACCTGATCGCCGTGAGCGGCGGATACTATGACCTGAGCGATCAGGACTTCCTGGCCAAAATCATAGACGAGGCTATTTCCTCAGGCCAGAGTTTGGGTACCATAGAGGAGTATAACCTGCGCTATTGCAGGGTGATAAATCCCATGAACCAGCGCTTGGTGTTCGTGGACATTTCCAGCGAACGGGCCACGCTGAAAAGCCTGATGGAGACCTGCGCTCTCCTGGGGCTTTTGAGCCTGGGCGTGTTTTTCGGCATAAGCCTGCTGCTGGCGCGCTGGGCGGTAAAGCCGGTGGACAAGGCCTGGCAGCAGCAGAGACAGTTTGTGGCCGACGCTTCCCATGAGCTGAAGACCCCTCTGGCGGTGATAATGACCAACGCCCAGATGCTGGAGCAGCCGGACTTCCAGCCGGAGCAGCGCAGCCAGTTCGTGTCCAGCATACTCACCATGAGCCGGCAGATGCGCACTCTGGTGGAGGACCTGCTGGAGCTGGCCCGGGCGGACAGCGGCCGCAGCCGGGAGGACATAGCGCCGCTGGATTTTTCCAAACTGGTGAGCGACTGTGTGCTGCCCTTTGAGCCGGTGTACTTTGAAAAGGGCCTGAGCCTGGAGACCCGGGTGGAGCCGGGGATAAATCTGGAGGGCAGACAGCAGCAGCTGAGGCAGCTGACGGACATCCTGCTGGACAATGCGGGAAAATACTCCCTGCCCGGAGGTCCCGTGACTTTGCAGCTGAGCCGCCAGGGAGGCCGACACTGTCAGCTCACGGTCTCCAATCCGGCTCCGGAGATGAGCCGGGAGGAGTGCAGGGATATCTTCAAGCGCTTCTACCGGGCGGACAAGGCCCGCAGCAGGGACGGAAGCTACGGCCTGGGCCTTTCCATAGCCGAGAGCATAGTCAATGCCCACGGAGGCAGGATAGAATGTGAATATGCCAAGGGAAAGGCAAACTTCAATGTGGTGCTGCCGCTGAGGCAGCCGGGGGCTCAGGGAAAGAACTGAAATGCAGGGGCAAAGGGTGAAATTTGTCCTGTTTTCAGGTATAATATTTACACAGGGTTTAACAAATCTGCCGTGGGCAGGGCTATACTAAAAACAAAGGCCAAGATAAAGGAGAACGGGAGATGCCTGAGTATATAAGCTTTGAAAATGTGGAGAAAGTCTACAAGGTGGGAGAGGTGGACATCCACGCTCTGAACAGCGCCAGCTTTACGGTAAAGCAGGGGGAGATCTGCGTTATAGTAGGTGCCTCCGGCGCAGGCAAGACTACCATACTGAACATCCTGGGCGGCATGGACACCATGACCAAGGGCAAGGTCTGGCTGGACGGAAAGGATATTTCCACCTACAATGAAAAGCAGCTGGCCTCCTACCGCCGCTATGACATCGGCTTTGTTTTCCAATTCTACAATCTTATCCCAAATCTGACTGCCCTGGAGAACGTGGAGCTGGCAGTGCAGATCTGCCCGGAGCATCTGGACCCGGCCCAGGTTCTGAAGCAGGTGGGACTGGAAGAGCGCTCCAACAACTTCCCGGCCCAGCTTTCCGGCGGTGAACAGCAGCGAGTGGCAATAGCCCGGGCCTTGGCCAAAAAGCCCAAGCTCCTGCTTTGCGACGAGCCCACCGGCGCTCTGGACTACAATACCGGCAAGGCCATACTGAAGCTGCTGCAGGACACCTGCCGCCAGACCAATATGACCATAGTCATCGTCACCCATAACTCCGCTCTCTGCGACATGGCCGACAGGGTCATCCGGGTGAAAAGCGGCAGGATAGAGTCGGAGACGATAAACGACAAGCCCATCCCCGTTGAACAGATAGAGTGGTGATGCCGCTGTGGATATTCTCATTACTTCTACACTGAGAGAGATAAAAAGCAGCCTGGGCAGATACCTGGCCATACTTGCCATCATAGCTCTGGGCGTGGGACTGTTTGCAGGGCTGCGCATATGCAGGCCCATGCTGGTGGACTCTGCCGACCAGTACTTTACGGAACAGAATTTCTACGACTACCGCATAGTCTCCACCATAGGCTTCTCCCAGGACAATGTGTTCAACCTGGCGGAGCAGGACCTGGTGAAGGTGGCCGAGGGCGGCTGCTATAAGGACGTGCTGGTGAACATCGACGGCAACGACCTGGTGTTCCGGGCAAACTCCATCACCTACGGCGTCAACCGGCTGAGAGTGGTCTCCGGCCGAATGCCGGAGGCTGAGGACGAGTGCGTCCTGGATGCGGACAACTGGGGAGAGGAAATGCTGGGCAGGACCATCAGCCTGGTGGACACCAACTCCCAGGACACTCTGGACGAGTTTTCCAGGACGGAGTTCACCGTGGTTGGCCTGGTGACCAGCCCTCTGTATATCAATATGGAG
>CASFJB010000125.1 GCA_949294945.1 uncultured Eubacteriales bacterium | reverse complement strand
ACAGCTGCCCCTCACCACGGGAGGGAGGTCAAGGCTCTTTGTGATAATTCACAAGAAACAACCGCTATTTTTGTGAGAAATCACAATAAAGGCCGGAGAGAAAAGCCTGAAAAATTGTGTAAAAATGCGCTAGGCAGAGAGGGGGCTCATGGCTATAATAATACGACGTGTCTTGGGACACGGATGTATTCGCGAAAGGAGCGATAATAATGACTCGTGATTTGACAAACGGCAGCCCTATAAGGCTGATACTTCAATTTGCTGTGCCCACGCTGCTGGGACTGCTGTTCCAACAGCTATATAATCTGGTGGACACCATGATCGTGGGTAAGCTGCTGGGCGCCCAGGCGCTGGCGGCAGTGGGTTCCACCGGTTCCATCAACTTCTTTGTCATCGGTTTCTGCACCGGAGTGTGCAGCGGCTTTGCCATTCCGGTGGCCCAGAGGGTGGGCGCGGGAGATATCTCCAAGATGCGGCGGTATGTGGCCAACGCGGCCTATCTCTCCGCCGGCTTTGCCCTGGTGCTTACGGTGGCCACCGGCCTTGGATGTGAGAGCATACTCACTCTGATGCACACCCCGGAGGACATCTTTGACGGAGCCAACGCCTATATCTTCGTCATCTTTATGGGTATCCCCACCACCTTCCTGTATAACCTGCTGGCCGGCATCCTCCGCTCTCTGGGAGACAGCCGCACCCCGGTGTACTTCCTGGCCATGTCCTCTTTCCTGAACATATTCCTGGCGGCCATCGCCACGGTGATGTCCCAGGGTATCTCCGGGCTGGCCTGCCTGGCCTATATGGTGAAAAAATATCCCATCCTCCACATGGACCGGGAGGAGAGACAGCTGGATCTCCGTTCCTGCAAGGTGCTGTGCGCCATGGGCATCCCCATGGGCCTCCAGTATTCCATAACCGCCATAGGCTCCATCATACTTCAGTCCTCCGTCAATGCCCTGGGCAGCATCTACGTGGCGGCTGTGGCGGCCGGAACCAAGCTTTACCAGCTGCTGGCCTGCCCCTTTGACGCTATGGGAGCCACCATGGCCACCTACTGCGGCCAGAACGTGGGCGCCTGCCGTCTGGACCGTCTGGGCCGGGGCATCCGGGACTGCGCTATGCTGGGCCTGGTGTACTCCGGGCTGGCCCTCTGCGCCATGCTGGAGTTTGCAGCTCCCTGCACCATGCTGTTTTTGAACCCCGGTGAGCCCCAGCTGGACCTGCTCATGGAACTCACCTCCCGCTATGTGGTGACCTCCACCGCCTTCTTCTTCCCTCTGGCTTTGGTGAACATCGTCCGTTTCTCCATCCAGGGCATGGGATTCAGCACCTTCGCCATTCTGGCCGGGGTGCTGGAGATGGTGGCCCGTACCGGCGTAGGTATTGGCCTGGTACCGGCCTTGGGCTACAGTGCGGTGTGCTTTGCCTCCCCGGCGGCCTGGATCGCTGCGGACCTGTTCCTGGTGCCTGCCAGCATGGCCTGCATACGCCGCCTGCGCCGGACTTACACCAACCGGCCGGAGCAGCCCCTCCCCGCACAGACCGGAGCGAGCCTGCCCAAGCCCCTGCGGGCCGGCGCCGGAAAATGAGCTTCTCCCCGCACTTTAGAACTGCTCCGGGAAGAGCGCCTTAAAAATAAAAAATGAACTGCACCCCCTGTTATCCGGCACATAGTGTCGGATAACAAAGAGGGTGCAGTTTTCTTTTGCTGCATGTACGGCCGCCCGACAGGCAGGACCGCAGCCCGGCATAGCACTATTTGCCGCAGAGGTTTATGCACTGCTCCAGCCAGCGGCAGTTGTTTTCCTCCCGCATGATGGCTCCCAGAAGCACCAGATAGTCGCCGAAGGCGTCGCTCTCGGCAGGGGGCACCTGGGGGAATTTCTCCATGTTGTTTTGAAGATGGGCCATGCGCCGCCGGTGCTTCTCCAGCTGGTCCGTCAGCAGCGACATCCTCTCCTGGGCGCCCAGGGCGGAGGAAAAGAAGATCTGCAGCCGGGGCTCGCTCTTCGGCGTGGCGGGCAGAGGCCGCCGCTCCCGGAGCCAGGCCATGAAATCTTCCCGGCCCTTTGGAGTGATGGAATAGATCTTCTTCTCCAGGGCCGTGCCGGATATCTCAACGCGGTATTCCACACAGCCGTCCTCCGTCAGCTTCTTAAGCTCCGGATAGATCTGGCTCTGCTTGGCGTTCCAAAACTCATTGAGGGTGGATTCAAACTCCTTGGTAAGGTCATAGCCGCTGCGTTCCTTCTGATTCAAAAGGCCCAATATGGCATATTTAAGAACTCCCATGAAAGTCCTCTCCTGTAGCTGAATAATAAAAGCAAAAGGCAGAAGGCCTGCGCCTCTGCCTGCTAAGTATATCATAGCTGGGGGAAAAATAACAGTATAAAAGTTACGGCCGATGAAAAAGCCCGGTCAGGCCCCACAAAAGAGCCCCAACCGGCCGTTTTTTATCGTTTGTTTGCACAGAATTGAAGATGCGATTTTGTGGCTTCCCGACAAAAAGTTATTTTTTAAACAATAAATATTGACATGTAAATTATGACATGTTAGCGTGTACATGTAAATTAAATAACAAGGAGGCCCCCATGGAACTGACAAAAAAGCGCTGGCTGATCCTGGCAGTGTGCTGCCTGGCAAATCTCTGTCTTGGCTCCATATATACCTGGAGCGCATTCGCATCCCCTATGGCAAGCTATATGAGCACGATAAGCGGACAAAGTCTGAGCTCGGCAGATCTGGCAATCGTCTATACCATAGCAAATTCCGTCGGCCCTATAACCATGATAAGCGGAGGTTGGGTGAACGACCGCTTCGGACCCAAGATCGTGATACTGGTGGGCGGCCTCATGTTTGGCCTGGGCATGGTCTTTTCCGGCTTTGCCACCAGCGTGAGCGGGCTCATCCTCAGCTACGGCCTGATAGGCGGCCTGGGTCTGGGCATGGCTTACGGCTCTACCATCAGCAGCTGCATCAAGTTCTTTCCCGATAAGCGTGGCTTTGTAGGCGGCATCACCACCGCAGTCTACGGCTTCAGCAGCGTGATTCTTCCCCCGGTGGTGACCGCCATCGTGGAGCGCTCCGACGCCCCCACCGCCTTCAAGATCGTAGGCGCCGTCTTTGCCGTGGTGCTGGTACTGTGCGCCCTGCTGGTGCAGCGCTGCCCCGACGGCTTTATACCCGAGGGCTGGACCCCCCCGGAGAAGCTCTCCGGCGCTGCCGGCCCCGTGAACAAGAACTGGAAAGAGATGCTGGCCAGCCCGGTGTTCTATGTGATGATGCTGCTGCTCTGCTGCGGCGCATTCTGCGGCATGATGGTTACCTCCCAGGCCTCCTCCATTGCCCAGAACATGGCGGGACTTTCCCCCATGGCTGCCAGCACCTCCGTGTCCCTCATCTCTCTCTTCAGCGTTTTCGGGCGCATCGGCGCCGGTTCCCTGTCCGACAGGATAGGAAGGATAAATACCCTGGCCCTCTCCTGCACCCTGTCCGCAGGCGGGCTAATGTGCCTGTACTTCTCCGGCAGCGAGGCTGTTGCCCTGTTCTACTTGGGAAGCGCCGTAGTGGGCCTGTGCTTTGGGGCCTTTATGGGCGTGTATCCCGGCTTCACCGCCGACCAGTTCGGGCCGAAGAACAACAGCGTAAATTACGGCATCATGTTCATCGGCTTTGCCGCTGCCGGATACTTCGGCCCCAGCATTATGGCCAAGGTCTTTAATGCCGACGGCAGCTATCAGAGAGCCTTTCTTATCGCCTGCGTCCTGAGCCTGTGCGGCGTGGCCTTGAGCTTTGTGTACCGCCTGGCGGCAAAGCGGGCAAAGGCCTGAAAAAATTACTGGAGTTCTGATACATAGCAAGGAAAAAATAACAGGAGGAAAAAGCCATGGAAAGAAAGTACCCCAATCTCTGCTCCCCTATAAGGATAGGGAACGTCAACTTCAGAAACCGCATGTTCAGCTCTCCCATGGGCGGCACCGACATCACTGCCGACTGCTGCGTAGGCCCCCGCACCCCCGGCTTTTATGAGCTGAGGGCAAAGGGCGGCGCCGCCGCCGTGACCGCCAGCGAGCTGGTGGTGCACCCGGAGACCGACGCCTCCCATATGTTCCACCTGGATCTTAAGACCCCTGGCTGCCTTGCCAGCTGGACCTTCCTGGCCGACGCCATCATGCGCCACGGCGCCATCCCCAGCGTGGAGCTGAGCCACTCCGGTCAGTATGCGGGCACCTACCTGGTGGATAAGGACAAGAAGCGGGGCCTGTCCCAGTTCGGGCCCAGCGACTGGGTGCGGCCTGACGGCATCCCGGTCAAGGCCCTGACCCGGGAGCAGCTGGAGGATATAATCAAGGCCTACGGCGACACTGCCGCCCTGGCAAAACGGGCCGGCTTTCAGATGTTAATGGTCCACGGCGGCCACGGCTGGCTTTTGAACCAGTTCATGTCCCTGGCCTTCAACCACAGGACGGACGAATACGGCGGCAGCTTTGAAAACCGCATGCGTCTGACCCGCCGGGTGCTGAAGAGCGTGAGGGAGGCGGTGGGCCCCGGCTTCCCCATAGAGTTCCGCATGAGCGGCTCCGAGTTCTTTGAGGGCGGCTACGACCTGGAGGAGGGAGTGCGCATAGCCCAGGCCGTGGAGGACATGGTGGACCTCATCCACGTGTCTGCCGGCTCGTATCAGTTCGGCATTTTCAGGACCCACCTGCCCCAGTACGCCCCCCACGGAGCCAACGTATTTCTGGCGGCGGAGATAAAGAAGCATGTGAGCAAGCCGGTGGCCACTATCGGCGCCTTGAACGACCCGGCACAGATGGAGGAGATAATCGCCTCGGGCAAGGCTGACGTGGTGTACATGGCCAGAGCCCTTCTGGCGGACCCGGAGCTGCCCAACAAGGTGATGGCAAACCGGGAGGACGAGATAGTCCACTGCCTGCGCTGCTTTACCTGCATGGCCGAGCGGCCCACCACCGGCACCCGGCGCTGCGCCGTGAACCCGGTGATAGGCAGAGAGATAGAGGGAATGGAGGTACTCCCCGCCCCGAGGAAGAAGAGAGTGGTGGTGGCCGGAGGCGGCGTGGGCGGACTGAAGGCCGCCGTTACCGCCGCCCTGCGGGGCCACCAGGTGACGCTGCTGGAAAAGAGCGACGCTCTGGGGGGCATACTCAAGAGCGAACAGGGCCTGTCTTTCAAATATGAGATGTACAAGCTGGGGGTGACCCTGGGCCGCCAGGCGGAGCTGGCCGGCGTGGATATACGCCTGAACACCGAAGCAACGCCGGAACTGGTGGAGTCCCTGAAGCCCGACGCCCTCATCATTGCCGTGGGCAGCAAGCCCATAGTCCCGGCGCTTCCGGGCATAGACGGGGACAATGTGGTAGTGGTCAACAACTACTACCTGGAAAAGGACAAGGTAGGCGACAGCGTTGTGGTGCTGGGCGGCGGCCTGTCCGGCTGTGAGTGCGCCATCCATCTGGGTATGGAGGGCAAGAAGGTGCATCTGGTGGAGATGCGGGACGCCGTGGCCGTGGACGACAACATCCGCAAGCGGCCCATCGTCCTGCAACAGCTGGAGAAGTATGCCACCGTGCACCTGAACCATACCGGCCTGGAAGTGACGGACAAGGGCCTACTCTGCCGCGACGACAAGGGAGAGACCGTGCTCATCCCCGGAGACACCGTTATCTGCGCAGTGGGGCAGCGCCCCAACCGCCCGGATGTGGAAGCTCTGCGCAGCTGCGTTCCCTGGGTGCGGGAGATAGGCGACTGCATCAAGGCTGCCAATATAACCACCGCAGTATACCAGGGCTACCACGCCGCCCTGGATGTGTGAGGGGAGTGGCGGACGAGCCGGCCGCACAGATAGGGCTTTGAAGCCTGCGCAGCATAAAAGAAAACACAGAGTACATTGACAAGAAAAGGCCCCCGGGCGCATGCACAGGTCCAGAAAAAACGGACAATAGACAAAATCCCCCCTGATGTAGGAAAATATAACTACATCAGGGGGGATTGCTATGAGCAAGAGAAATTACACGCATGTACAGGCATTGTTACCCGAAATCCAAGGGATGCTGGCAGCAGGAAAAACACAACGGGAAGTTGCTGAACACTTTGGATTTAAGGATAAGTATGTGGTGAAGAAGCTGCTCAAACGAGAGCGAGCGAAGCAACGTAAGCTGGAGGCAGGCATCACGCCAAGTCCAAAAGGGCGTCCAAGAAAAGACGCTGAACCCAGAGATATTGTTGCAGAACAGGCTTACGAAATTCGGCGGTTGCGTATGGAAAATGAGCTGCTGCGGGATTTTCTGCAGTCCACAGGAAGGAAGTGAGAGCGAAGGCGAAGTATGCAGTAATTTACCGTCACCGGGAGAAATATCCCATTCTTGTGATGTGCAAATTCTTTTCGGTATCCAGAAGTGGCTATTACAGCTTTGTAAAACGGATGAGCCAACCAGAAAAGGATGCCGCCCTTGCCGAAACGATACGTCGGCAGCAAGATAAATGCTTTCATACCTACGGCTACCGCCGAATGTGGCAATGGTTGAAAAACAGCGAAGGGATTTACCACAATCCCAAAACCATCCTACGTGTCATGAAGAAATACGGCTTGCTGGCGGAGATTAGGCGCCGCAGAAAGTGGCAGCAAATGGGACATCAGCTGCACAAATACGAGAATCTTCTCAACCGTAATTTTCACGCCGAAGCACCGAACCGCAAATGGGTAACGGATATCTCCTATATCCAGACCGGTCAGGGT
>CASFJB010000124.1 GCA_949294945.1 uncultured Eubacteriales bacterium | reverse complement strand
CTTCAACTCCGTGGACCTGACAAAGCTCAGCGACTGCGGCGTGTTCATCATGATAATGCTCATGCTGGTGGGCGGCTCCCCCGGCTCTACCGCCGGCGGTATGAAGACCACCACCCTGGCCGTCATCCTGGCCAACGCCGTCTGCGTCTTCCGCCACCGGGACAGCGCCCGCTTCTTCGGCCGCCGTGTCTCCGAAGACACGGTGCGCAGCGCAGCCACTATCCTGGCCATGTACCTGGTCCTGTTTATCGCCGGAGCACTGGTCATAAGCCGGGTAGAGGACCTGCCTCTGCTCACCTGTCTCTTTGAGACCGCCTCGGCCATAGGCACCGTGGGCCTCACCCTTGGCATCACCCCGGAGCTGAGCCAGCTGTCCAGGGCCATACTCATCTTCCTGATGTACATGGGCCGTGTGGGCGGTCTTACCCTCATCTTCGCCGCCACCGCTCCCAGCCAGGGCGTCTCCGCCCGCTATCCCCAGGGCAAGCTCACCGTGGGATAAAATAAAAAAAATAGCCGCTTGTTGCGGCGGAATGGAGAAATAAATGAAATCTGTTTTGATAATCGGCCTGGGCCGCTTTGGCAGCCACATAGCCAGAAAACTAAACGCCATGGGCCACGAGGTCATGGCTGTGGACAGCAATGAAGAACGCATTAACAACGTCCTTCCCTTTACCACCAGCGCCCAGATCGGAGACAGCACCAACCGGGCTTTTCTGGAGAGCCTGGGGGTGGACAGCTTCGACGCCTGCATCGTTGCCATAGGCGACAACTTCCAGAACTCTCTGGAGACCGCCTACCTGCTGAAGGAGCTGGGGGCGAAACACGTAGTTGCCAGGGCATCCAGCGGCGTCCAGGAAAAGTTCCTCCTGAGAAACGGCGCCGACCAGGTGGTCTATCCGGAGAAGCAGCTGGCGGCCTGGATAGCCATACGCTGCACCTCCGACCACATCCTGGACTACATAGAGATAGATGGCAACTACTCCATATACGAGCTGTCCATCCCTGACAACTGGCTGGGCAAGACCGTCGGGCAGCTGGACATCCGCAAAAAACACGGTATAAACATCCTGGGCATAAGGAACGGAGGGCATCTGGACCTGAATGTGACTCCCGATTCTCTCCTCAGCAGCGGCTCTTCCATCCTGGTGCTGGGCCCTGACGCCGCCTTGCAGAAGGTATTCAGAATCTGATATA
This sequence comes from uncultured Eubacteriales bacterium, assembly GCA_949294945.1. Taxonomy (GTDB): domain Bacteria; phylum Bacillota; class Clostridia; order Oscillospirales; family Oscillospiraceae; genus Limivicinus. The sequence goes on along the minus strand of CASFJB010000124.1, from coordinate 4,876 downwards.
CACAAAGAAAAAACCGCAGTTGAACTGCGGTTTTTCTTTTGTTTCACTATACTTTAGCGCTCATTTGAGTTTTATGATATCTGCGTTCATGGGGCCTATGCTGCCGCAATAGCTGCCGCAGCCTGCCTCCTGGCAGTCCGCCGCATAGCTGTAGGACTGCTGTCCCCGGTTCACCACTATCAGGTAGGCGCCGTTTTCCGCCTTCTCACCGAAGGCGTCCACCCCGTCGTTTATATAGCGCAGGATGAGCAGCACGTCCTTGTTTGCCGCCATAAAGCTGGCCTGGCCGGTAGACAGGATCGGGCTGCTGTTTCTCAGCTGAGCCAGGGCGGCGTAATAGTCGTGGATGGCCTCGTCCCCCTCCCGGAAGGGCAGGCGGTTGAAGGGGTCCTTAAGGCCGCACATCCCCTGCTCGTCTCCGTAGTAGACACAGGGCACCCCGGGAATGGTAAACTGTATAGCCGCGCAGAGCCGCTGCAGGGCTGCCGCCCTGTCCAGCTCCTCCTGACCGATATAGATCTTCAGCTGGTCCTCCCGGCTCAGGGACCTGAGCCACACATTGGTGGCCAGAGCCGTGCGCAGCCGCTCCACATCATGGGAGCCCAGAAGGTTCATCAAGGCATAGTACATGGGCTTGGGGTAGTTCATCTGCTGGGAGATGAAAAACTCGCAAAGGGAGTGGGCATCGGAATAGCCGTGCATAAAGGCCAGTATGGTATCCCTGAAGGGGTAGTTCATCACCGAGTCCAGAGATGAGCCCAGGGCATAGCGGCGGCGGCTGCCGTAGCTCTCCTTGATTATGGCGTCCTCCCAGACTTCGCCGATGATGGGGGCATCCGGTTTTACGGCCTTGGCCGCATCCCGTATCAGCTCCAGCACATCGTCGGGCAGCTCGTCGGCCACATCCAGTCTCCAGCCGGAGGCTCCGTGGCGCAGCCACAGCTTCACCACGCTGTTCTCCCCCGTCACTATGTCCTCCTGCCACTTGGGGTTCTGCTCGTCCACTTCAGGCAGATCTTTGAATCCCCACCAGCAGCGGTACTCGTCGGGGAACTTGCTGAAGTCATACCAGCGGTAGTACTCGGACTCCTTTCCCTGACAGGCGCCCACGCCGGGATAGCTGCCGTAGCGGTTGAAGTAGCGGCTGTCCGCCCCGGTGTGGGAGAACACCCCGTCCAGTATCAGGCTTATGCCCAGCTCCCGGGCCCTGGCACACAGGTGTTCAAAGTCTTCCATGGTGCCCAGGATGGGGTCCGGCCGGTGATAATCCGAGGTGTCGTATCTGTGGTTTGAGCGGGCCTCCACAATGGGATTGAGATAGATGCAGCTGATGCCCAGGTCCTTCAGATAGGGCAGCTTTTCCTCTATTCCCTTGAAGGTTCCTCCGTAGAAGTCGTCCGGACTGTAGTTGCTCTCAAAGGGCCGGGGCTGCCAGCGCACCGGCTCGTCCAGGCTCTTATGGAGCTCCGGGGTCTGGCCCAAAGAGCGGTGGTATTCTATCCCCTTTTCCGCAGTGCCGTCATTGCTGAAACCGAAGCGGTCCGGGAAGATCTGATACATAATGCTGCGGCGGAACCAGGCAGGGGTGTCAAAGCCCCGCTGATACACCGTCAGCCTGAAGCCGCCGCCCTCCCGGCCCATGAGCCGGCCTATATAGCCGGTACCGTCGGGACAGAGCCAGTGGCAGCCCATGGTGGTCTCTATGCGGAAGCGATACCACAGGGCCTGAGCGGTCTCCGGCACCGTGAAGCTGGCAGAATAGCAGCTGCCCAGCTGGCGCATGGGGTAGCTCCATTCCACATTGTCCCCATACACGATGAGATCCGCCTTTTTTATTCTGCCTCCCAGAAGCCGGAAGGCAAGGCGCAGCTCCGAGCCGCCTTCCACCGCCCCATAGGGACTGCGGTACATAGCCATGCGGCTGTCATGGGCTACGGCAAGCATTGTGGCCGCGGCGTGGCGCAGCACGCCGATGACATTGGCAGTGCGGGGCTGGACGGCATACATGTCCTCCAGGTTTATGCCGCTGGAGCGCAGATCGTCGCAGCAGCGGGACACGGCATAATAAGCATCGTTCAGGGCAAAGCCGCAGTCGTCCATAAGCAGGCGCATCAGTTCCGGGGCCATGAGGGGATTTCCCCGGGAATAGAAGCACTCGCCCAGGCGGTCCAGGCTCAGGCCCATGAGCAGGCACTGGTGTATGGCGGCATAGCTGGTGGCGGAGGCCTGGAAATACTGCTGTATCAGGCTCTCTATAGGGGCGCTCTCCAGACGCCGGCACAGCTTTTCATCGCCGCCCACCGGCACCCAGCGGTCTTCCCTGTACTCCGCCTCCACTACACTGCGGTCGCTGTAGCTGACGGTCATGCAGCTGCCCTGGGACCAGTGCTCACTGTAGTTGCCGCCGAAATAGACTTTATATCTCCTTAGAGCATCCATATGTAATGTCTTGCGTACTCCTCTGCTGAAAGATCAAAACTGAAGTTCTCCTGCATGGCATAGTTTATCAGGCCGTGCATTATCTCTTCGTTTCTGTAGCAGCTCAGGGCGCTGCGGATGGTATCCCGCATCTCCCAGGCGTCAAAATTTGCAAAGGTGAAGCCGGTCCCCTCTCCGGTAAAACGGTTATAGGGCCTGACGCTGTCCTTCAGTCCTCCGGTCTCCCTGACTATGGGTATGCAGCCGTAGCGCATGGCTATCATCTGGCTCAGGCCGCAGGGCTCGAAGCGGGAGGGCATAAGGAAGAAGTCACTGCCGGCATACACCAGATGGGCCAGGTTCTCGTTATAGCCGATATAGGAGCAGACCTTGCCGCGGTAGCGGCTTTCGGCCCCCCGCATGAAGTTTTCAAAGCGCTCCTCTCCGCTGCCCAGAAGCATGAACTGCATGTCCTCCCGGCTCATCAGATCGTCCAGGACGCAGGCCACCAGATCAAAGCCCTTCTGGGCGGTCATCCTGGTGACCATGGCAAAGATGGGCACGTCCGGCCGGACCTCCAGGCCCATCTGCTCCTGAAGGGCCGCCTTGCACTGGGCCTTGCCTTTCAGGTGGCCTCGGTCATAGCGGGCGGGAAGGGCCGGGTCCTTGGAGGGGTTAAAGACCTTGGTGTCTATGCCGTTGAGGATTCCGGTGAGCTGGCCGCTGCGGGCATTGAGTATGCCGTCCAGGCCCTCGGAATATTCCGGGCTCAGTATCTCCCGGGCATAGCTGGGGCTGACGGTATTTATCCTGTCGGCAAAGACGCAGCCCGCCTTCAGGTAGTTGGCGCCCCCATCCTGCTCCAGATACTCGCTGGTATAATAGCTCCTGTCCACTTCCAGCAGGTCCTGGACAAATTCAAAGCTGTAACGGCCCTGGAACTTGATGTTGTGTATGGTGAGCAGATATTTTATCTTGTCCTGGACCCAGCCCCGGTACTGGGTATGGGCCAGCATGGGCATCATTGCGGTGTGCCAGTCGTTGCAGTGGATGATATCCACACTGAAGTCCAGGTTGGGTATCACATCCAGAACGGCCCGGCAGAAGAAAGAATACTGCTCGCCCTCGGCGTTGCCGCCCCGGTATATGGCGTCGCCGAAGTACTGCTCGTTATCTATGAGATAAATGGTGATGTCGTCCAGGACCAGCTTCTCCAGTCCCACATAGGCGTTGCGCCAGCCCATTCTGGAGTAGAAGTAGAACATATGTTCCACCTGGTCGGCATACTTCTCCTTGATGCAGTGGTGGTAGGGAGTGATGACTCTGGCGTCTATGCCCAGCTTTTTCAGAGCCTTTGGCAGAGTGCCCACCACATCTGCCAGACCGCCGGTCTTTGAGAGAGGCACGCACTCGGCAGCTGCCAGCAGCACATTGGGCATCTCGGTCCGCCCCCGCTCCCGGAGCATATCTTTAAACTCTTTTTTCATTGACCATCCTCCTTTATTTCAGGGAACTCGTTCGGGACAAAAGTTCAGCTCTTTGTTTTTCTGCCTGCGCTTTTGCCGGTTTTGGCGGTGGTTTCGGTCTTGGCGGTCTTTGTGCTCTTGGCAGTCTTTTCCGTCTTGGCGGTCTTTTCCGCCTTGACGGTCTTTTCGGGCTTGGCGGCCTTTTCCACCTTGGCAGTCTTTTCGGGTTTGACGGTCTTTTCCACCTTGATGGTCTTTTCCGTTCTGGTGCTCTTCACGGCTTTTGCGGTTTTTGCAGTCTTGGCGGTGCCGGCGGACTTGGGCTCCTTGTCCTCCTTCTTGGGTCTGAAGCTATAGAAGAGGCAGGACATGCCGGGCAGGTTGATATTTGCGGAATATTCCATATCCAGGAAGGGCTCTTTCCTGGTGCTTATGCGCTTTTTGCAGCTCTTGCCGCTGCCGCCGTAGGCCTCGTCCTCGCTGCTGAGGAGCTTGTTGAGGCTGCCCTCGCAGGGCAGGGCAATGACGAAGTTCTCATAGTCCACGGGAGTGAAGTTGCAGATGCAGACAATATAGTCATCGTCTGCGGGAGAGGAGCGCATAAAGGCGATGGAGCTGCGCTCCCTGTCGTCCACGTTCAGCCATTTAAAGCCGTCCCAGGAGCGGTCAATGCGATAGAGGGCGGGATGGTTCTGGTATATGTGGTTGAGCTGCCGGTAGTACTGGCGCATGCCTTCATGCTTGGGATAGTCCAGGAGCATCCAGTCCAGCTGCTGCTGCCAGTTCCACTCGATGAACTGGGCAAATTCCCCGCCCATGAAGCACAACTTCTTGCCCGGGTGGGCAAACTGGTAGCCGTAGAGGCTGCGGAGGGAGGCAAACTTCTGGTCGTAATCCCCGCTCATCTTGTTTACCATGGAGCCTTTTCCGTGGACCACTTCGTCATGGGAGTAGGCAAGGACGAAGTTCTCCGAGAAGGCATACATCATGGA
>CASFJB010000123.1 GCA_949294945.1 uncultured Eubacteriales bacterium | reverse complement strand
GTTGTTGGCGGAGACGGTGGGATTCGAACCCACGTGCCCTTTCGGACAACTCGATTTCGAGTCGAGCTCGTTATGACCGCTTCGATACGTCTCCATTTAATAATTATTTAGTTTTTGGGGCAAATAACATGATTTCGAGTCAGCCTCGTTACGACCACTTCGATACATCTCCATATTTGCCCTGTCATTATACCTAAAAGCCGGGGAAAAATCAAGACGGATAACTTCGAGAATTCATATATAATTTGCAATTTAATTTATATAAGTTTCTTGACAAATTCTCTTTGCAGTGGTATAGTGTCCACAGTAAAAAACTAGGATGGTGAGCTATGAAAAAGACATTATACAGCCTGGTACTAAACGACGAAGTAGTGCGGGAGGTGGACGCCCTGGCCCACAGGATGGGCACCAACCGCTCCAATCTTATAAATCAGATCCTGGCGGAGTACGTGAACTACACCACCCCGGAGCAGCGGATAAATCAGGTCCTCTCCACCATTGAGGAGCTGATGGCCCCCTCCCGGGACCTGGTGCCCTTCTTCTCCCCCAATTCCTACACCATGTCCCTGAAGAGCTCCCTGGAGTATAAATACCGGCCCACGGTGAAATACGAGGTGGAGCTGTACCGGGGCGTGGGGGACAGCATAGGGGAGCTGACGGTGCTGTTTCGCACCCAGTCCATGGCCCTGATCCAGAACATGACGGAATTCTTCCGCCTGTGGAAGCAGCTGGAGGACACCCATCTGAAGCCCCTCACCGGGCAGAGCATAGACTACGCCCTCTATGACGGCAAGTTCGTCAGGAGCATCGCCGCCCCCGGCAAAGACTGCACGGCCCAGGAGCTGGCCGCCGCCCTGTCCAATTACATCACATTATTTGACAAACTTCTCAAAGGCTATCTGGCCGACAGATACAGCCCCCATGAAATAGAAGGGGCCTACTGTTCCTATCTCAATAACGCCTCCCTGTACATCTGAGGCGGGAAAGGACATTATGAACGCTGAAAAATACACCCAGAAAACCCTGGAAGCCATCCAGACCGCCCAGTCCATGGCCCAGGAGAACCATAACAACTACCTGATGCCCGAGCATCTGCTCTACGCCCTGGTGGACCAGGACGGTGGGCTCATCCCCTCCCTGCTCTCCCGCATGGGCGTGGACTGCAACGGCCTGCTCTCGGAGCTGGACACCGCCATTTCCGCCCTGCCCAAGGTGGGCGGGGACGCCCAGGTCTACCTGTCTCAGGAGGCCAGCCGGGTGATGAGCGCCGCCGAGAAGGCGGCCAAGTCCATGGGGGACGAATACCTCTCCGTGGAGCATGTGATGATAGGCATTTTTGCCGCCGCCACCCCTGCCATCAAGCGCATCTTTGCCGACCACGGCATCAGCTACCGCAGAGCTGAGCAAGGTGAAGACCTCCCCCGTCACCGGGGACAACCCGGAGGACACCTATGACGCTCTGTCCAAGTACGGCACCGACCTGGTGAAACGGGCCAGAGATAACGAGCTTGACCCGGTAATCGGCCGTGACACGGAGATAAGGAACGTCATCCGCATACTCTCCCGCAAGACCAAGAACAACCCCGTGCTCATAGGCGAGCCAGGCGTGGGCAAGACTGCCATAGCCGAGGGCCTGGCCCAGCGTATAGTCCGGGGAGACGTGCCCGAGGGCCTGAAGGACAAGACCATCTTCTCCCTGGATATGGGCGCTCTTATAGCCGGGGCCAAGTACCGGGGCGAATTTGAGGAGCGTCTGAAAGCCGTTCTGGAGGAGATACGCAAGTCCGAGGGCGGTATCATCCTCTTTATTGATGAGCTGCACACCATTGTCGGCGCAGGCAAGACCGAGGGCAGCATGGACGCAGGCAACCTCCTTAAGCCTATGCTGGCCAGAGGCGAGCTGCACTGCATAGGCGCCACCACCCTGGACGAGTACCGCAAGTACATCGAGAAGGACGCCGCTCTGGAGCGTCGTTTCCAGCCGGTGCAGGTGGATGAACCTACAGTGGAGGACACCATATCCATACTCCGTGGTCTGAAGGAGCGCTACGAGGTTTACCACGGCGTACGCATCCACGACAACGCCCTGGTGGCCGCCGCCACCCTCTCCAACCGCTACATCTCCGACCGCTTCCTCCCGGACAAGGCCATAGACCTGGTGGACGAGGCCTGCGCCCTTATCCGCACCGAGATAGACTCCATGCCCGCAGAGCTGGACGACATGCGCCGGCGCATCATGCAGCTGGAGATTGAGGAGATGGCCCTGAAGAAAGAGGACGACAAGCTGAGCCAGGACCGCCTGTCCAAGCTGCGGGAGGAGCTGGCCAACATGAAGGACGGCTTCAACGCCATGAAGTCCCGCTGGGAGGCGGAGAAGAACAGCGTGGACGAGGTGAAGCGGCTGAAGTCCGAGATAGAGAAAATGCACTCGGAGATAGAAAACGCCCAGCTGCGCTATGAATATGAGAAGGCGGCCAAGCTGAAATACTCCGACCTGCCCGCTCTGGAGCAGAAGCTCCAGGAGGCCGAGCGCCTCTCCGAGGAGCGGAAGGCCAACACCATGGTCCACGACACCGTCACCGAGGAGGAGATCTCCGGCATCGTGTCCAAGTGGACGGGCATACCCGTGGCAAAGCTCATGGAGGGCGAGCGGGAGAAGATACTCCATCTGGACGACTACCTCCACAAACGGGTCATCGGCCAGGACGAGGCGGTGCAGAAGGTCACCGAGGCCATACTCCGCTCCCGGGCCGGCATAGCCGACCCCAACCGCCCCATAGGCTCCTTCCTCTTCCTGGGTCCCACCGGCGTTGGCAAGACGGAGCTGGCCAAGTCCCTGGCGGAATGCCTCTTTGACGACGAGCACAACATCGTGCGCATAGACATGACCGAGTACATGGAGAAGTTCTCCGTCTCCCGGCTCATTGGCGCGCCTCCCGGATACGTGGGCTACGACGAGGGCGGCCAGCTTACCGAGGCCGTGCGCCGCAAACCCTACAGCGTGGTGCTCTTTGACGAGATAGAGAAGGCCCACCCGGACGTGTTCAACATCCTGCTGCAAATCCTGGACGACGGACGTATCACCGACTCCCAGGGCCGTACCGTGGACTTCAAGAACACCATCATCATCCTCACCTCCAACCTGGGCAGCCAGTATCTGCTGGAGGGCATAGAGCCTGACGGCAGCATCTCCCAGTCCGCCCAGGACGCCGTCATGGCGGAGCTGCGCCGCTCCTTCCGGCCGGAGTTTCTCAACCGTCTGGACGAGACCATCATGTTCCATCCCCTCACCCAGGGCGACCTCAGCGGCATCATCGACATCATGGTCAGCTCCCTGCGCAAGCGTATCGGCGACCGGGGGCTGGAGCTGGTCATCACCGACGCTGCCAAGGAACTCATCATCCGGCGGGGCTACGACCCCCTGTACGGCGCCCGTCCCCTGCGCCGCTATCTGCAAAGCAGCGTGGAGACCCTTATCGCCCGGCGCATACTCTCCGGAGATATGGCCGCCGGCTCCACTCTCACCGTGGACGTTCAGGACGGGGAACTGGTGTGCAGGTAAATCGGCGGCCTGGGCCTGCAAAAAACAGCATATATACGAGCAAAAAGCTGCGGCTGTGCCGCAGCTTTTTCTCTTGCCTTTTTTCTCCTTTGGCGTAAAATATAGGCATATCAACTCAGGAGCAAGCTATGGAAAACAGATCCCCCCGCCTCCACGGCATCGACGCCCTCCGGGGCCTCACGGTGCTGAGCATGGTGGCCTATCATTTCATGTACGACGTAAAGGTGGTCTACGCCCTGGACCCGGACTGGTACCGCATACCCGCCGTCCATATCTGGCAGCAGAGCATCTGCTGGAGCTTCATCCTCATCTCCGGCTTCGTCTGGAGCTGGGGGCAGAAGAAGAACCTGCGCCGGGGCCTAATCATAAACCTCTGGGGCCTGGTGATTACGGCAGTGACCCTCATTGCCCTGCCTTCGGAGGCCATCTGGTTCGGGGTGCTGAATTTCATCGGCTGCGCCGTGCTGCTGCTCATACCACTGCACCCACTGCTGAAAAGGCTGAACCCCTGGCTGGGACTTATTCTCAGCTTTCTGCTGTTCCTGCTCTTCCGCAATGTTAGCGCCGGATACCTGGGCTTGGGGGAACTGTTCAGCGTCAAGCTGCCGGAAGGGCTGTACACTACCCGGCTGCTGACGCCCCTGGGCTTTCCCTACAAGGGCTTTCGCTCCAGCGACTATTTCCCCATGCTGCCCTGGTTTTTCCTCTATCTCTCCGGCTATTTCCTCCAGGGCGTCTTTGCCGCCCACCCGGCCTGGCAGCGGCCTCTACGCCCCAGGATACCCGTCCTCAGCGCCATCGGCCGCAAGGCCCTTTTGATTTACCTTCTCCACCAGCCCCTGTGCATGCTGGTGTGCATCGTGATATTTGAATTGCTGTGAGCAGGTGGAAATTGCTATGGCTGAGCAGAAGATAAAGCAGGATGAGATACGCATTGGGGAAAACATCCGCCAAGCGCGCCGGGAGAAGGGAATTGGTCAAACTGAACTTGTACGTCTTTTACAGCTGCGTGGAATACCAATTACCAGAGAGAGTCTTGTGAAGATTGAACGGGGCATCCAGCACATTCAGGCCAGTCAGCTCCGGGCAATCAAGGAGGAATTGGACTGCACTTACGAGCAGCTTTTTAAATAAGTCTAAATAAAAATCGCAGTCGCTGAAAAAGCGGCTGCGACAGCTTGTCGAAGAAGGCCAAGCCTTCTTCGACAAAAGGGCTTGCACTTCGCTCCATGCCTCAGTTGTACGCCAGAGGCGTACAATTCGACACTTCGCTCGCGTACAATTCGACACTTCGCTCCGTGAGAAGTGTTTTCTGCGACGTACACGCCGCCGCAGAAAACGATTGAAATTATTTTTTCGCTGCGGCGAAAAAACTCTGCGAGGCTTTTTCGACAGCCTCTCGCAGCCGCTTTTCAGCGGCTGCGATTTTTTATGTTTTAGGAATTATCAGATGCTGTACCAGCGTATCTCATTGGAGTCCAGGTGCAGCTGGAAGCTGCCGCCGTCGGTATAGACGATGGTGTCCTGGGGCTGGTAGGTGTTGTTCACCACGCAGTACTTGCCGTTTTTGACAAAGGCGTGGACCTCCACATTGTAGTTTGTGGAGAACCACTTGTGCAGCAGCTCCTCCCCGTGGGCGCTCCACAGGATGGCCCGGTAGAGTATACGGCTGTTTTCAAAGCTGTAGGGCAGGCCGGAGATGTAAACGCTGCGGCCGGAGCCGAAGGCGTTCACCGCCATTTGTACTTCCTTCTCCCGCTGCACCAATATCTCAGTGCCTTCCAGGGCATAGATGCTCTTCTTGCCCTCGCCAAAGTCCACCTCTCCCTTGCAGTCGGAGAGGATGAAGTGCTCCGGGTGCTGCTCCCAGTTATACTTGTCGTAGCCCAGGGTGAAGCCGGTCTCCTTTTCCACGCCCAGCACCTTTGCCAGCTGGAGATAGCGGCCCTGGTACTGGTGGCCGGAGGGCTCGCCCACGCCGATGAAGCCGCCGCCCCGATGGACAAAGGCCTTCACCGCCGAGGACACCGTCGGATCCTCCCATTCGGCGCCGCCGCTGTGGGCAGTGTCACCGTCGCCCACGTTGATAAGCACGTCGATGCTCTCCAGCAGCTTGGGGTCCTTGCGGATATCGTCAAAGGAGATGAACTTCACCTCAAAGGGGGCACCGGACAGGGCCTCGATCACTCCGGCATAGGAGTAGTTCTGCTTCTGATACAGGGCATGGTGAACCATGTGGCAGCCCCAGGAACGGGCCCTGCCCCAGCTGTTGAGCACTGCCACAGTCTTGATGCAGTAAGGAGTGGTGCCCTTGATGTTCTCATAGAGCTCCCTGAACTCATTGCAGACGCTCTCCACATAGTCTATGAACTCCGGGAACTGGACGGCCAGCTTCAGGTAGCCGCCGTAGCCTATGCGGTCTATGGGCTTGCGCAGGATGGCCCGGCGGGCGGTGACCCAGTTCTCCTTGGCTTCCTTCACCGGGTCCCCGCCCTCGTGGAAGGTGTCAGGGAAGAAGTAAGGCAGGAAGCGGCCCTCGGTGTACTTCACTCCGGGGATATCGGAGATGAGGCGCAGGGTGGAGCCATTGCCCACGGAGCCCACCACGGCGTCCAGGCCAATGGACTTGAACTCATCCATAAAGGGCTCGGTGCCTATCCAGTGGTCCCCCAGGAACATCATGGCCTCCCGGCCCAGCTCATGGGTGATGTCCACCATCTCCTTGGCCAGCTTGGCCACCTCCCGGCGCTGGAAGGCCTGGAAATCCTTATATTCCTTGCTGGGTATGCGGTACTGGTTGTTGTAGTAGCCCTGGTCCACGATATACTCAGGCCGGAACTTATAGCCCACTTCCTTCTCAAACTGCTCCAGGATGTAGGGGGAGACGGAGGCGGAGTAGCCGTACCAGTCCACATACTTCTCCCGGCGCAGTTCGTCGAACACCAGGGTGAACTGGTGGAAGAAGGTGGTGTAGCGGATGACGTTCACATAGGGGTGCTCGGCTATGAAGCGGCGCAGCCGCTCCATGGTATATTTGTGGGTCTTGGGCTGGCGCACGTCGAAAGTTATCTGCCGCTCGAAATTCTGCCAGTTGTTGGTAACGGCATTGTACATGTGCACCGGGTCCCAAATAAGGTAGGCCAGGAATGCCACGGTATAGTCGTGGAAAGGCTTGGGCCGGGCTATCACCAGGCAGCCGTCGCTCTCGTCATAGCTCCAGCAGTCCGTGGGGACTATGCTGCCTTCGGTCCTGTCCATGACCTCCCACCAGCGCTTGATATCGTCTCTGATGTTCACCTTCATCAGGTCGGGGCTGACGCCCTTCATCAGTGCTATCCTCAGCTCCCCTTCCGCAGCCGTGTTGAAGCCGGTCATTATATAGCACTGCTGCACCTCGTCAGGATTGGCCTTTGCCCAGGCATTGTCCTTGCGGGTAGTGTAGTAGGTGGAATATATTTTGGCGTCCTGCTCCTGCAATTCCTTGGGGAAGTCGGTGCCGTCGCAGTCACGGATGGCGTCGGCCCCCCAGCGCTTCATTATCTCCAGAGTCTCCGGCACCACGTCCAGATCGGTGGGGATAGTTACACGGCCTGCGTTTTTAATTTCGCTCATATGCTTACTCCTTGTTTGACTTAATCTTCAAAGGGCGCATTGTAGATGAATATGGCCGCAAGCAGCACCACTACTCCCACCACCATTATACCCAGGCCTTTAAGTTCCCCGGTCATTTTCCAACCGGCTATCACCAGAGCAAGGCCCAGTATGAAGAGTAAAGCTATCAAAGTCAAGCGTAAAGCCACATGTTCTTTCCAGAATTTCTGCATTTTTTCACCTTAGCCTTTCAGTCCGCCCACGGTCATGCCCTGGGTCAGCTTTTTCTGGACACAGATGTACAATATCAGAGTGGGCAGCATGACCATCACCAATCCTGCGTACATCATGCCGTACTGTGCGGCAGACTGTTGGGCCTGCATCAGGTTCAGCAGTCCCACAGGCAGCGTCCGGGAAGCTTGAGCGGAACTCATCAAAGTCATGGAGATTATGTACTCGTTCCAGAAGGAGAGGAAGTTGAAAAGGATGATGGTTATAACAGAAGGCTTTGCCATGGGGAAAATGATGCTGGTCATGGCCTTGCCGTAGCCTGCGCCGTCTATGTAGGCGGCCTCCTCAAAGTCGTGGGGCAGGGTGGCAAAGTAGCCGCTGAGCAGGTAGATGGTGAAGGGCAGGGCCGTAGCTGCATACACTACCGCCAGCACCACCAGGTTGTTGAGGAGGAAGCCGTCCCCTATCACTTTCTTCAGCCAGGTGTCCCCGTCGCGGAGCATGAGGAAAATGGGGACCACGATGTAGTTGACGTTTATGAACAGCCCAGCCATGAAAGCTACGTTCAAGAACTTGCTGCCCTTGAACTTGAAGCGGGACAGGCAGTAGGCTGCGGGCAGGGCCACCACCAGGAGTATGGCCAGGGCCATGGCTGTCACTAAAACGGAGTTCACCATGTACTCGCCCATTTTGGCGGCGTTCCAGGCCTCTACAAAATTCTGCCAATGCACGCCCTTTGGCATAGCCCATGGATTGCCGTAAAACTCGCTGTTTTCCTTTATAGAGGCCAGGAATACCCAGGCCACCGGCACTATGATGCAGACGGCCAGCATTATCAGCACGAAGTATATGAATACCTTATACAGGCGCTCTGCGGATTGATTCTTTCCCATATCTCAGGCACCTCCTCAGTATTCCAGGGGCGTACGCTTGGTAGCCCGGTTCACAAGGGCGGACAGAGCAAAGGAGAACAGGAAGATGACCACGCCGGCAGCCATGGAGTAACCGTAAAGTCCAGCGTCCTTCTGGTTATACATGAAGCTCAGTGCCACTTCGGAGGCACCTCCCGGCCCGCCGGAGGTCATGGCTTTTACGAACAGGAAGGCCATGTTGATATTGGATATTACAAAGAAGGTGAGGGTGGTGCGAATGTTGGTCCAGATAAGGGGTATGGTTATCTGGAAAAACTGGGTGAGGCGGCCCGCACCGTCCAGGCTGGCGCTCTCGTAAAGGCTGAGAGACACGGCAGACATGGAAGCCATGTACATGACCATGTAATAGCCTATGGCCTGCCAGACCATAGCTATTATAATGCTGACCATGACCAGTTTTGCGTCCTTCCACAGCACCTGCACCGTATCCCCGGCAAAGAAGGACAGCAGGGTGTTGAGCATGCCGTTCTCAGGCTTGTAGATGGCAGAGAATATACCGGAGATGACAACGATGGACAGGATGTTTGGTATGTAGAATATTACACGGAAAAAGTCCTGGCCTTTTATCTTTTCCCTGGTGAGTATAGCGGCAAATGTCAGGGCAAAGAAGAATGTGATAATGGTCACCACAACTATCAGCAGGATGGTGTTCTGCATGGAGCGGATGAACTTGGCGTCCCTGAACAGCACTTCAAAATTGTTAAGGCCCACAAAGGTCTCCGTGGGAGAGTAGGCCCCTCTCTCAAACAGGGACATGCGAAACACGTTCAGCGTGGGCACTACCATGAAAACTGTAAACAATATCACGGCCGGAGCGACACACAGGAATATGAAGCGGCTGCGGCCTTTGCTCTTTAGCATTTTACAGCTCCTTTCCATTTAGTTACAAGAAAAACACCGATGAAAGGCGGCGGGCAGTAAACTGCTCGCCGCCCAAAAGTGCTTGGTCTGTTTTTTTATTCCCTTTTCTCTCAGCTCTGGATATTGGCCAGCATCTGAGCGGATGCGGTCTTGATGTTCTCTATCCACTGCTCCTCGGTGATCTCACCGTTGACCAGAGAGTTCACGGGATCCATGAATACCTCGCGGACGGTACCCAGTCCGGCCACTGCGGTGTAGGAGGCAAAGTTGCCCATGGCGGCCTTGGCTCCGTCGTCATAGATGGAGTAGAACATCTTGTTGTCGCCTTCCAGAGTGTCGGCTATACCGAGAACGGGCTGGATAGCGCCGGCTGCAGCAAAGATCTCGCAGGCAGTGTCAGAGTACAAGAAAGCGATGAACTGCTTGGCAGCGTCAATATTCTCGGCGCCGGCAGGAATCCAGGCCTGCTCAAACCAGGTGTAGGAGTAGCGGTCACCGCCCTCGGTAGCTGCAGGCAGAGCGGTCATACCCCACTGGAAGCCCTCAGCCCTGGGGGCCTCGGCCATCTCTCCCACGATCCAGGTGCCGTTGGGCATGAACAGGGCCTTGTTGTCCAGCACCAGCTGCTGGTTCTGGGTGAAGTCCTGGTCATTGGCCTGGGCGGGAGTGATGGGGTTGGTGTAGGTGGCCAGCTTTGCGATTATGTCGAAGCACTGCTGAGCTTCCTCGCTGTCCCAAATGCCGTCCTCGTAGTGGGTAGCGGCGTCAAAGAACTCGGGGCCGCCTACGGTGTACATCAGAGCGTACATGAAAGCGTCAAAGTAACCGGTGGTGGGGTAGGTAAAGAGGTAGATGCCCTCTTCCATGGCCTTGTCGCCCAGCTCCCACATCTCGTCCCAGGTGGTGGGAACTTCCCAGCCCTTTTCAGCAAAGAGGCCGGCGTTGTAGAACAGGCCGCAGGGAGAGTAGAACATGGGGGCCAGATAGGTCTTGCCGTCGCCATAAGGGTTGGTGAGAGAGGTCTCGGTGAAGCCGCCGGCGATCTTCTCGCTTACCAGGGCATCCTCACCGGGAACGGTCATGGACAGAACGTCGGTGATGTCGGCAATGTTGTTGTCCTTGATGAACTGCTCGGTGAGACCGGCTTCACGGCCGGTGGCCAGGTGGATGACGTCGGGGAACTCGCCACCCTGCATTGCGGGGCCAATAACATCCTCAAGATTCTTGTCGGTGGTCAGGTTCACCTTAATGCCGGTCTCGGCGGTGAAGGCCTCAGCCACCTTCTGCCACATCTCGGAACCGTAGGCGGTCTCGATAGCTGCAACGCTGATCTCAGCTGCGGGAGCCTCTGCTGCGGTGTCGCCGGACTCGGCGGCAGGTGCCTCGGAGGCAGTGTTGCTGCTGCCGCAGCCTGCCAGCATACCTATGGAGAGCACCAGGACCAGAAGCAGAGCTATTGTCTTCTTCATTGTACCCTCCCTAATCCGGGCGAACCCGTAGAATCATTCAGTTATCTGATTGCATATAAAGGGAATACGATGGTATTTCTATATATGCATGGTTCTATCATCAAGGATAGCTTGCCATCATGTCAAGGCTAATATGGCGATTTGACATATAAAATTGCAAATTTCCTGAATAAAAATACATATTGAAAACAAAATATGCATGAATATGCAAAGCACCTTGCACAATACCGAGGATGTGTGTAGATTCCATCCTATGTGTATCGATGAAGGAAAGAAGGAAGAGAAGGCGGAAGAGCTGAGTTCCGCCTGGTCTCCTGATGATGAGATCGTCCTTGAATGGGCTGGAAGGGCAGAGGGTAT
>CASFJB010000122.1 GCA_949294945.1 uncultured Eubacteriales bacterium | reverse complement strand
GAGAGCTTTTCCAGCAGATTATACGGAAATTTCTGCGATTTCTGACGGATGATCCCGACGATCTCGGCACGGGAATACGTCCGTCTGACATTCTCGTCCGCGACCTCTGCGCGCGCGGCCTCCGCGGGAAGCGCGGTCTCCGCAGGATGCGCAGCGATCTCCCGATCGCGGGACGCGGCGGCAGGCGTTCCGGCATGCCCCTCCTTCAGGACATCCGTCAGCGTTTCGGTGAGCTTTGCAAACCCCGCCGATATGTTCGGGTACGCGTCGATCCAATGCTTGCGCCCGAGGAAATAGAGATATTCATCGGAAAACGTCATCTCCTCGATTCTGAACGGGATGATGATCTTTTTCCCGTTGACCAGGCGGGTGTTTATAAGAGTATACAAAGCGCTCTGGGACATGGGGGTCACCATCTCGGTGCCCAGGTCGTCCAGTATCATCAGGTCGCAGTCCTGCATGCGCCGAACCCGCACCGCCGCCGTCTCTCCCTCCTGGCTGTCTCTGGAAAACTTGGCGCTCTCGTAATAGTCCAGAGCGGCGGAGGCCGACTCGTAGCACACGGAAAAGCCCTTGTCCGCCACTACCCGGGCTATGCAGGCGGAGAGATAGGTCTTGCCCAGGCCGGTGCCTCCCTGCAAAAGCAGGTTGGGGGAAGCGGCGGAGAAGTTCTCGGCAAAGCGCCTGCAGGCGGCGCAAGTCAGGGCCATGGTCTCCCGGGGTATCACGTGGAGCACCGGGTCCGGCTCGGCGGGATAGAGGCTGAGATCGAAGCTCTCAAAGCGCTCGTCCCCCCGTCGCATCAGGGTACCCAGCTCCCTTGTCAGCTCCCGGTTGTAGAGCCGGTCCAGGCAGGAACAGACTCCTCCCCGGTATATGCCCGTGTCCCGGCACAGGGGGCAGGAGTATATCTCATCCAGATAGTTCTCCCCGAAGCCTCCCAGCTTCAGCAGCTGGGCCCGGCGCTGCTGCATGGCCAGGTTCTGCTCTTTCAGCTCCTGGATACGCTCCCCCAGGTCTCTGCGGCGGGATATGGTCAGGCGCACCAGCTCCGCCATATGGCTGCGCAGAGCCTGGTCAATGCTCTCCACCTCCGGCAGGCGGGCATAGACCTGGAAGCGGCGGCGCTGCTGTTCGCTCCGGTTTCCCTCCCGTATCTTATCCAGTTCGTCTCTGGCCCGGGCCAGAATTTTTCCGTCATAGGCCATACTGCCACATCCTCACATTTTTTCCACTATGGCCCGGAGGGCGTCCATATCTATGGGCTTGTCCGGGGCCTTGGTCCTGGCGGGGGCCACCGTCTTACGGCGGCTCTCCTTTTCCTCCAGCTGGAGGATATCGTGTATGCCCTTCTCATGCCAGCTGAGAAGTATCTTGTTCATGTAGTTCCATTTCAGGGCGCCGGTATTGGTCACGGTCCTGTCATAAGCCACCGAGATACAGTCCTCTCCGAAGCCCAGGTCCAGCCAGGAGGCCACATATTTCTGCTCCGTAGCCGTAAGCTCCCGGCCGCGGATACCCAGGCTCTCCTTTATCCGTCCCATATCCTCCCGGCGCTGCCGGCTGCTGCGTATGTACTCCTCCGCCTGCTCCAGGCTCAGTATCTCCCGGTTGGCCCAGACGTAGGCCTCCTTCTCGATAAAACGCATGGAGGGACGGCGGCCCTGGGAGATGCCCACGCAGTGGTTCAAAAGCATGAGAATGACCTCCGGAGGCAGAGCCAGGTAGTCATATATGCCGAAGAGCCGCTTCAGATCGCTGCTGCTGAGCACATGGCCCAGCACCTTCTGCGCCTCGGTGACTATGGCGGAAAAGCCCGCGTCCTCTCTGGAACGGCGCACCAGGTCCTCCGTCTCATACTCCGGCAGCTCCTCCGACGGCGCAGGCCTGGCGGCCTGTTCGGCCTTGCCCTGAGGCCCTTGCTCCCCGGGCAGCAGGCCCATGCGCTGGAGCTTTTCCCAGGCGGCGTTTATCTCCCCCATGGTGCGGCACAGCTCCCTGGCCGCCTGCTCCAGATCCTCCCCGCCCCGGCGGCAGAGATAGATGTACAGCAGGGCCACGTCCCCGTCATGGGCGGCGATGAGGGCCTCGGCTATGGACTTGTCCTGGGGACAGCTCTGCATTTTCTTACCTCTTTATCCTGTAATCTCCGGTTTCCGGGTTCAAAATTAAATTTATGTTAATGTTTAATCCATAAATTATTCCGCCGCCGTGCTATAATTTATCAGTCAGACGCTGCGCCCCGGCGGCAAAGTTTCGTAAAAGCTTTCCTCTTTTGCGCTAAATCATATTATACCATTATTTTTTTCTTGTCGCAATAGCCTTATCTGTGCTATACTATGATGGAGTTATAGTGTACATATATAGGAGAGATAGACAAATGCTGGAATTGCTTTCTCCCGCCGGGTCTCCGGAGGCGGTCATCGCCGCCGTGCAGAACGGTGCGGACGCAATATATATGGGTATGGGCAACTTCAATGCCCGCCGGGGGGCCAAGAACTTCAACGATGAGGAGTTTGAAAAGGCCGTCCGTTACTGCCGCATCAGGGGCTGCAAGGTCTATGTCACCCTGAACACCCTGGTGGGGGACAGGGAGATGGAGGCCGCCGTAGCCGCCGCCCGCCTGGCCTCCCAGAAGGGGGCCGATGCCATACTGGTCCAGGACCTAGGCCTGGTGCGGGCCATACGCCAGGCTCTGCCTGATATTCCCATCCACGCCAGCACCCAGATGAGCATACACAATCTGGCCGGGGTGGAGGCCGCCGCCGAGATGGGCCTGACCCGGGCGGTACTGGCCAGGGAGCTGAGCCTGGAGCAGATAAAATTTATCAGTCAGCACGCCTCCATCGAGACGGAGATTTTCGTCCATGGGGCTTTGTGTTTCTGCCACTCCGGCCAGTGCTACATGTCCAGCCTTATAGGCCGGCGCAGCGGCAACCGGGGCATGTGCGCCCAGCCCTGCCGCATGCAGTACAGCCTGGGCGGACGTATGGACGACTATCCCCTGTCCTTGAAGGACAACTGTCTGGTGGATCGCCTCCAGGAGATAGAGGAGGCGGGAGTCAAATGCGTGAAGATCGAAGGCCGCATGAAGCGCCCCGAGTACACCGCCATCGTCACCAAGATATATTCCAAGGCCATCAAGGAACAGCGCCAGCCCACCCCCGAGGAGATGAGTTCCCTTGAGCGGGCCTTCTCCCGCCAGGGCTTTACCCAGGGCTATTTCTCCGGGGACAAGCAGGACATGTTCGGCACCCGTCAGGATACCGACCGGGATTCGGAGAAGATGTTCACCCTGGCCCGCCGGGCCTATGCCGAGGGCGAGATGCGCCGTGTGCCGGTGCACTTTTACACCGTGGCGGAGAAGGCCCAGCCCATCAAGGGCATAGCCTTTGACGACGACGGGAACCACGCCGTGGCCTACGGCGCCGTGCCCGAGCGGGCCAAGGGCCAGGGCCTTACCGACGCCTACCTCACCGAACAGATGTTCAAGACCGGCGGCACCCCCTACAACTGTGTGGAGAACAAGGCCAAGGCCGACCCCGGCCTTTACCTGCCCGCCGCAGAGATAAACGAGCTGAGACGCAAGCTGGTGTCCGA
Organism: uncultured Eubacteriales bacterium; assembly: GCA_949294945.1. Classification (GTDB taxonomy): domain Bacteria; phylum Bacillota; class Clostridia; order Oscillospirales; family Oscillospiraceae; genus Limivicinus. The sequence goes on along the minus strand of CASFJB010000122.1, from coordinate 2,572 downwards.
GCTCAGCGAGCAGCGGGCCATTCCCCCCAAGCGCCGCCTGGGCACCATGCCCCAGCGCCCCAAGAGCAAGAGCGTGGTCACCGACCCCGCCATGATCTTCCAGGTGCTCACCGAGGAGCAGCTGAGCCCGGAGCTGGCGGCAATGAAGCCCAAATACATATACGTCCCCCTCATGGTCATGGCCGACCATTTTGACAAGGTCTCCCTCTTGACCGAAAAGGGGGCCGTGCCTGTGGCGGTGCTGCCCCGGGTCATCACCGACAATGAGATAAAGGGCGTGTACAACGCTCTCACAAAGGTCTTTGACCTGGGCGTGAACGAGGCTCTGGTGGGTAACCTGGGCCACGCCATGCTGGCAAGGCAGGCGGGTATGAAGCTCCGGGGGGACTTCGGTCTCAACTGCTTCAACTCCCTCACCATGGAGGTGCTGCAGCAGGCGGGCTTCATCTCCGCCACCGCCTCCTTTGAACTGCGCCTGGCCCAGATAAAGGACCTGTCCAAGCCTATAGACACGGAGATAATACTCTACGGCCGCCTGCCCCTCATGGTCTCCGACCAGTGCATCATCCGCCACAGCGCAGGCCGCTGCAACTGCCAGACCCCGGTGCAGATGTCCGACCGCATGGGTTCGGTGTTCCCGGTGGTAAAGGAGTTCGGCTGCCGCAATGTGATATACAATGCCCACAAGCTCTATCTGGCCGACAAGAAGGAGGACCTGTTCTCCGCCGGGCTCTGGGGTCTGCGCATGATGTTCACCACCGAGAGCCCCAGAGAGTGCGTGGAAGTGGTGAAGGGCCACATGGGTCTCAGTGACTACAAGCCCAATGTCCTTACCCGGGGGCTCTATTACCGGGGCGTAGACTGAAAAGAGGTAATTTTGCAATGGATATAGTTTTGGCCTCCGGTTCCCCCCGGCGTCGGGAACTTTTGCAGATGCTGGGAGTCAAAGAACTCAAGGTCATTCCCGCCAAGGGCGAGGAGCTGGCCCCAGCCGGGCTGGAGCCGGGGGAGCTGGTGAAGTTCCTGGCCTCCCACAAGGCCCGGGAGGTGGCAGGCCTCTGCGGTGATGACGATGTGATAATCGCCGCCGACACCATAGTCTGGCATCAGGGCCGTGTCTTTGGCAAGCCCCATTCCCCCGCCCAGGCGGCGGATATGCTCCGCAGTCTCTCCGGATGCAGCCACCAGGTGTTCACCGGTGTCTCGGTGCTCCGGGGCGGCCGGGAGCTTTTGGAATATGAAATGAGCCGGGTGCATTTTCGCCCCCTGGCCCAGGATGAGATAGACCGGTACGTCGCCACCGGCGAGCCCATGGACAAGGCCGGCGCTTACGGCGCCCAGGGCAAGGCCGCCCTCTTTGTCCGGGGCATAGACGGCGACTTCTTCAACGTTATGGGCCTGCCGCTGTGCACTCTGGGCCAAATGCTGAAAGAGCAGGGAGTTGTGCTTCTTTGAGAGAATATCTGAGAAAAAACGGTATAAAAGTCGCTATAATAGTGGTCGCCGTAGTGCTGCTGGTGGGCATCTCCGCCGCCTCCCGTGGCGGGCAGATAAGCTTTGTGCAGAATGTCACCGGCATTCTGGAGGCCCCGCTTAAGCGGGTGCTCAGCTCTGCCGTCAACTGGGTGGACGGTATCTACGGCTATATCTTTGAATATGACTCCCTCCGGGCGGAAAACGAGTCTCTACGGGCCCAGCTGGCGGAGGCCCAGGAATCCGCCCGTGACGGGATCGAGGCCTCGGAGGAGAACACCCGGCTGCGCCGCCTCCTGGAGCTGCGGGAACAGCACACCGACTATGTGCTGGAGAGCAGCAAGGTGGTGCTCTGGTCCTCTTCCAACTGGTCCTCTACCTTTACCATAAGTAAGGGCGCCAGCAGCGGCATCGAGCTGGGCGCTCCCGTCATCACCGAGTACGGCGCCGTGGTGGGCCAGATAACCGAGCTGGGAGACACCTGGGCCACCGTCAGCACCATCATCGACGTGGACATGAGCGTAGGCGCCTTCGTGGGCGTCTCCGGCAACTCCGGCATGGTGGTGGGGGAATTCGGCCTCATGCGGGACAAGCAGGCCAAGCTCACCTTCCTGGCCGACGGGGCTCAGATCTTCGTGGGTGACGATGTGCTCACCTCCGGCTCCGGCGGAGCCTTCCCCGCAGGCTTGGTGATAGGTACCCTCACCGCCGTGCAGACCGAGGCCGGCGGCCAGGTGGAATACGGCATCGTGGAGCCCCAGTGCGATCTGGACTCCCTGGTGCAGGTATTCATTATTAAAGACTTTGAAGTGGTGGAATGAGCCTTGCTGAACTTCTTTGAAAAAATCAATATACGCAAGCTGCTGAAATATCTGCTGTTCATGTTCCTCTCCCTCATATGTCAGAACACCATTTTTACCCAGCTGCGCATTTTCGGCGCCTGTCCCCTGCTGCTGCCGGCTGTGGCCGTGGCCGTGGGCATGTTTGAAGGTCCGGTGTTCGGGGCTTATTTCAGTCTGCTCATGGGCATCTTCGGGGACATGGCCTTTGTGGAGCAGGACGTGCTCTTTACCGCCGTCCACGGCAATCCCGCCCAGTC
>CASFJB010000121.1:6215-10854 GCA_949294945.1 uncultured Eubacteriales bacterium | reverse complement strand
GCGACCGTGTTCAGATAGAGTGGAAAATCTGACATTTCCGCTCTATCGCCCCTCATTTCTATTTTATCTCGTTTGTACCCCTTGTACACCGATGCTTACGATATCGAAGAAAATTATAACTGCTCCTGGGCAGTTTTTATGTACAGCAGAAACGCAGGCTGCAAAAGCATGGGGAAAACAGCCGTTAAATACAGAGGGAATGAAATAAGTTATGCCAAGCTGTATTCCAAAGCCTTTGAGTATGCCAGAGCAATGAAGGCCATGGGAGTGGCTAAGGGAGATGAGGTCCCGGTATGTGTGAGCAATATTCCGGAATACCTGTATTTAAGGTTTGCTTGCAGCTTTATAGGGGCTGTCATACACATGGTGGGCACATGGTTTGACCCGGAGTATCTTGAAGATATACTCAATAATACAGGAAGCAGTATATTATTCATTTCCGATGATAAGTACATGCAAATCAAACCCATAATAGAGCGCTCGCAAATAAGGAAGTCTGTGGTCATATCGTTGACAGACTCTCTGAAAACGGATGAGGCCGGCAATCCGATCAACCCTTATGAGGACTTGGAAAGCCCTTTTCATGTCTTGGAAAATAAGCTGGATGAAATAAAGGAAGTTTCGGTAAAAGAGATATTGACTCAGCATGAGTTCCTGGACATGGGCAGAAATTATATAGGCAAAGTGCTGGAAAAGGTGAGCCTTGACGATCTGTCGGCGATCACATATACAAGCGGCACCACAAAGCCCGGCTGCCCAAAAGGAGTTAAGCAATCTAACAGAAGCTACATTACTTTTGCAAGGTTCAAGTCATCCGATGTATCCGGGCTGCCGGAAATGAAGAACATGACTGCCCTCTCGATTATACCTACTTATGCTCATACCCAGCTGAGCGCCATGTCGGACGTGCTGTTTTGCAACTGCACCTTTTGCTGCGAACCCTTTGGCGACAAAGAGTTCTTTCCCTATGCAATACTCATCAATAAGCCTAACTATTGTCCGTGTCCTGTTGGCTTCTGGATACATTTGGGAAAAACCTTTGCAGGCAGTGAATATTTCAAAAAAATCAAGATGCCCTATCTCATGCTTCCTGAAGTGGTAGGGGAGGAACTCTCCCCCGGAGAGGAGCGGTTTTTGAATAGAATATCCAGGGAGCACGGCTTCGGCACCGGCAGGTTGCCCTTTCCCTTGGCTCCGGTTACATTCTCCATCGGCGGCGGTACCACCGAAGGCGGAGGACTGTTTACCACTCTCTACAGGAGCCTGCAGGAAAAGAAACCAATGTATATTATTAACAAGGCCTATTCTTTGGGGCTTTATCCCTTGAAGCTGGCGGAGGTAGAAGTACTGAACGCAGAGGGAGACTATTGCGGTTTGAACGAGCCGGGACTGCTGGTGGTGAATTCCCCGGGAAATATGATGGGATATACGGGCAATAACCAGGAAGGCGTATATGTAAGTGACACACACGGGAAAAAATGGCTGAACATGGGGACGATAGCGTACAAATCTGACCCGAAGGGAAGCATTAAAATGAAAGGCAGGTCTGATGATTATACAAATTTAAAGGACGGGAGTTTTTTCCCATACTTCAGAATAGAAGAGGCCGTAGCCAAGGATAAGAGAAATATCCTGTCCTGCACGGTGGTGAAGAATCCTGAGGGAAATATCGTTGTCCATGTAGAACCCCAGCCGGATGCCCGCCTGTCGTCTAAGGAGATTATCTATAATGCGGCAAAGCGACTGAGCCCTTGTGTGCCTGAGGAGATATTGGGCCGGATATATTTCAGATTCAGGAGCAATGAGGAGTCCTTTGCCATGTCATCCAGCGGAAAGCGAAACTATTCCGCGCTGAAATACGAAAGGGAACACGGCAAGCTTGTTTCCGTTAATGAACTGCTCTCTGCGGATGCTTCATATTCTGCAAGGTGAAGCTAGGTAATTGATTGCCGCCATTAGTGGGAAGGCCTGATCTAGCTGTATACTTAGAAATCTCACCGGTTGTCAGACAAAAATACTTTTTATTATTTAAACATATAAAAATATTATCAATGAGGATAGAAGAAAATTGACCTGTAAGCAGCTGCAAGATATCTGTCTGAGGAAAGAGCCGCTATAAAAACCTTTTACGGAGAAAGCTCACTTTTAGGAAAAAGAGTGTTGTCTTTACAGATTGCCGCTTGTGTTGTAGAATAAGCTAAATTTGTGCTGAAAAAAATCAAAACGAAGCTGGAGCTGGTAATACTGAATGCAGGCATTAACTCTATCCTGGTATTTTTATTCAATATAGTATATATCATCATGTGGTTTGGGGTCCTGAACATGAGCCTCACCAAAAGGTACAGCCGGAGGCGTACATATCTCATACAGGTTCTTTGGATAATCCTTTACAGGGCGGTGACGGTATGGCTGCCCTTTATGTCCGGAGTCCGGATGGTCCTGTTCATGGTGATTTTCCTAGGCCTGAACCTGCTGTGCTATACCGACTCAAAGAGAAAGATAATCTTTGCCTCTGAGGCAATACTGGCAGTCGTCATCACCAACGAGGTCATTGGTGCGGGTCTGTATTATCCTCAGCAGGCCATACAAGGCGCCTTGACCTCCATTGATACCCTGGAGTTGGTTTCCTTTTGGGGTATATATCTCTCCATGGGGGGAGTGCTGCTGTTTTTCCTGTATGTCTTTTTGAACAGGAACCGCTTTTTCTTCAGCGCGGGGGATTGGGGCATGCTGGCCCTGTTTCCTGTCAGCCAATATGCCCTAATGTACGGCTGGCTGTACTCCTTCAGACTTTATAATGTGGACAGGCCGCTTTTCTTCCCGATAATCATGATCGCCTGTATTCTTGCGGATATCGGCTTTTTCAAAACGGTATCCAGCATATCCCAGAGGGCGGTACTTGCGGCGGAAAACGATATGCTGGCTGTTCAGGTTGAGTCCCAGGAAAAGCACTATGCCTCTTTGACGGCTCAATATGAGAGTATACGCCGCATGCGCCATGACATTGCAAACCATATCAATGCGGTAAAGAGCCTCTTTGACTCAGGACGCAGCGAAGATGCCCGGGACTATCTGCGGGAGCTGGACGCCAATTCCTATGATGCTGCTCTGGGCCTGTGTGAAAACCCGGTGGTAGATGCCTTCCTCCATAACAGGATAGAGGAAGCCCGGGCTTCCGGCATACATGTGGAAGCCAGGATAGAACTGGGCCTGGGCCTGCCCGTTTCCAATGTGGATTTCATACGTATATTCGGCAATCTGATAGATAATGCGGTAGAGGCCTGCGCGCTGGCCGATAAGCCGGAGCTGTCCATAGAATGTGTAAAGGCCCGGGGCTGCCTGGTGATAAAAACAAAAAACTCCCTTAAGCGCGTCCCGGGGAAAAATGCCAAAAAGATCCCCGAGCTTGACAGGGGCCTGGGCAAATTCGTGCTTGCGGAAGTGGCAAAAAAATACAACGGAAGCATCAGCTACAAAGAGAGTGAGGACTTTTACATAACGGAGCTGATCCTGGAAGTGGGGGCATGATCTGATGCTGCAAACCGCCATATGCGACGACAATAAGCTTTATCTGGAAAATGCCGCAAAGATAGTTGCCCGGGAGTGCAGGGACTATTCACCGGAAATCTCAACTTTTTCCGGCGGCGCGGAACTCATAAAGGCCCTGAATAAAGGATACAGGCCGGACATCCTTATTCTGGACATAGTCCTGGAAGAGGACAGCAGCGGCATAGATGTGGCGAAAGAAGTGAACCGGCTCTGCCCGGAGTGCGGAATAATATTTCTCACAGCGTTCATATCTTATGCTTCAGATGTTTATGAGACGAATCACAGGTATTTTATTGTCAAGTCTCAGCTGGAGCAGAGGATAAGGGCTGCGGTAGACAAGGCTCTCCCGGAATCCAGGGATAAAAAATACCTCAGCTTCAGCGAGCATTATTCCACAACGGTGCTGCCGGCCGGAGAGGTGATCTGCCTGGAGCGCAGCCTGAAGAAAACCATCATATATCACAATTCCGGGCGCCGCTATGAGACTTACACCAAGCCTTCGGAGATTTTGAAGAATGCAGGCAGTATATTTATACAGTGCCATAAAAGCTTCTATGTGAATATGGATGAAGTCGCCGCCGCAGAAGGGGACTTCTTCCTTATGAGGGACGGCATCAGGATACCCATCAGCAGAAGCCGAAAAAAGGAAAGCAAGGATAAATTCCACGCCTATATAAGCAGCATGGTGGGCGAAAACTGAAGCGGCTTTAAAACCGGAGCCTTGCATAAAAATATATCCTCCCGAAGTTTTTCTTCAGGAGGATATATTTTTTATGCTATTGACCGCGGCTTATTCAGAATTCCATCATGACTTTCAGCACCGGCTCGGGACGCTTGTCGGCCATGTGCATGGCCTGGGCAAACTCCTCGATGGGGTAGCGCTGGGTCACAAAGTGGCTCAGATCCATGCGTCCCTGGTCGATGGCCTGGCAAATAAGCTCAAAGTCCTTGCATTCAAAAATAGTCTTTATAGTGCGGTAGCGGCTCTCCTCACTGATGTTCAGCAGGAACTCGTTAAGCATGATAGCCAGGGAATTTCGCGTAGCCTCGGCGACGGATTTATGGAAATCCGGCGGCCAGACAGCTGGTG
>CASFJB010000121.1:0-6208 GCA_949294945.1 uncultured Eubacteriales bacterium | reverse complement strand
CATCCGCCATCAGCTCGTTGTACAGTCTCTGGTAGCTTGCCTCCAGATTGGCTTCCTCTTCCGGGCTGAGTCCCTGTTTGATAATGAGCTTGGATATGCCCATATCAATCATTTGCCGCAGGCCGATAAGGTCCTTGTAGGTCTCCTCCTGATAGAGGATGATCTTGTACAGCATAGGGTTGAGCATTTGTGGAGTAAAGCCGCTGCAAACGAAGGTGCCCTCCGGCCTGCGCACCTCCAGCACACCTATGGTGCGCAGGGACTGCATGGCGGCCCTGAGGGAATTGCGGCTCACCCGCAGGGTTTCGGTGAGTTCCAGTTCAGAGGGGAGCTTGTCGCCGGGCTTAAACTCGCCGGAGATAATAGCCTCAGTGATTTTATTGATGACCTGCTGTACAATGGACTCGCTGTTTACCGGACTCAGTATATTCTTTTTTTCTGTCATACGGCCATACTCCCTTTAGAAATTCCCATAGAAGGCTCGGGTGCTTTGGAAAGAAAAGCTGCTGGTGCCAAAAAAGAAAATTTCTCCATAAACTCCTGGTATATTATCTATAATATATTATAGCTTTATTAACTTTTTGTCAAATACAATTGTCTCATTGAGGGGCAGGGGTCCGGTGTTTTTCCGGAGCAGGCCCCCACATCATGGGGGCTATCTGTAGCTGTAGGCCGGATATGGAGCCTGCATGGGGCCCGCAGGGAAGGGTAGGAGATGCTGAAACGAAAATTAAACGCATAAATATGCAAGCGCGCATGAAAGGGGCCGGGGAACTGGAAATACCTGGGGGCGCAAGATTCTTCTGGTTTTTGCAAGATAATGCGCATGATTCCGGGCGGGAACAAAGTAAAATAAAAAAATAAAAATAGCACCTGCAAATTATTACAAAAAAAGTGCATTTTATGGCATTTATCCTTTGAACTGCAGTAAATAAAGTCCATATTTCCTTAATTTTTTCTTGCAATTTGCATTAATGCATGCTACAATCTGATAGTAGTTCAAAGTTTGGTAACATGTTAATTTTATTTTAAATAAAAATGTAAAATACATACTTTTATACAGCCGGCCTTTTCGGCAGAAGCGGGCATTTCTCCCGCCGTCCTGAGGCGGGGCTGCAAATCCGAAAAACCGGAAGGGGAGACCGGCCGGCTGCGGCAGGTGTCCCGCCCTTTGAGCATGGCCTGCAGCGGCAAATGCCGGGGCAGCGGTGCTGCGGCGGCTGTTTGGCAGCCGGTCCCGGGCCCGGGAAAAGAGTTCAAGGGGAAAATATGAGCAAGTCCTTTATTAGAATATGGAATATATTTACCACCCTGTTGGTGACCCTGGTGGTCATCCTGGCGCTGCTGCTGGTAGGAGTGAGGCTGTTTGGCTTCCGGGTGTTCACGGTCCTCTCCGGCAGCATGGAGCCCACATATCATGTGGGAGCCCTGATATATGTTAAAAAGGTAGATACCATGGAGCTCCGCTCAGGCGATGTTATCACCTTCATGCTTGACGAGGATACCGTGGCCACCCACCGTATAGTGGAAGTAGTGCCTGACGAGGAGGACCCCTCGGTCATCCGTTTCCGCACCAAGGGCGATGCCAACGACAATGTGGACGGCAGCCTGGTACATTATAAAAACGTTCTGGGCACGCCCGTCTTTACCATACCTCTGCTGGGGTACCTGGCCGGCTATATCCAGAACCCGCCCGGTTCCTATGTGGCCCTGTCTCTTTCGGCGGTGTTCCTGCTGCTGGTTTTCCTGCCGGACCTCTTTGCCGACTCCGGGAAAGATTCCAAGGGCAGAGCCGTAGCCGGGAAGAGGAAGGGCAGAGCCGGGAAGGCCTCTTTGGAGCCTGAGGCCGCCGGAGCGCAGCGGGAAACCGCTGTCCTCCCTGAGGAGAGACCTGTGCAGAGCCGGAAGAACCGTCCCGGCCATGCAGCCGCCCCCGCCAGGACCCGGGAGACTCCCCGTGTTCCCTCCCTTCCCCGGCAGCGGCGGGGCAAGCACGAGGCCGGCGGCAGACGCTGATACCTATATGATTTCATCAGACAGGGAACATCTGGCTTCCGTGGCTGTTGAATATAAAAGCAAAATCCGGAGAAAGGAGGAAGATTGAATGAGGAAGAAGCGCGGAATAAGCACCAGGGCTCTCATTGCCGTCCTGGCACTGACTCTGCTCATCGGCTGCTCCCTGGGAGGCACCATGGCCTGGCTCATGGATAGTACGGGCCCTGTTACCAACACCTTCACCGTAGGCGATATCAAAATATATCTTACCGAAACCACAACAGAATACAAGATCGTCCCCGGAGTTGATATAGAAAAGGACCCCAAGGTGACCGTGAAAGACGGCTCCGAAGCCTGCTGGCTCTTTGTCAAGGTGGAAGAAACCAACTGGCCGGAGCTTAAGGATGGCCAAACAAGAAAAGTTAATTACGCCATCGCCGATGACTGGACCCCGCTGACCGGCCATATCGGCGTGTACTACCGTGAGGTACCTGCTGCTGAGACTGACCAGGATTTCTATGTGCTAGAAGGCAACAAAGTCACCGTCAGCGAAAACCTGACCAAGGCTGAGATTAATGCCATTGCTACTACCCCCATTCTCAGCTTCACCGCCTATGCCGTCCAGCAGGAAGGCATGGCTGACGCTGCAGCCGCCTGGGCTGCGGCAAATCCCCATCCCTGAGGAACATGTATGTGACCGGTCCCCCGGCTCTACATAAAAGCGTGCCCCAATATATTTTATAAGGAAAGAGGATACCAACATGAAGAAAAAACTCATATCTCTTGCAGTTGTTGTTTGCCTGCTTGCAGTTGCAGTTGTAGGCGGCACCCTGGCCTTCTTCACCGATGAGGATGTAGTCACCAACACCTTCACCGCCGGTAAAGTGGAGATCACCCTGGACGAGGCAAAGGTTGACGAATATGGTGTGGCAGTTGATCCCCCTGCTCGCGTCACTGAAAACACCTACAAGCTCTACCCCGGTAAGGAGTACGTCAAGGATCCCACCATCACTGTGGCAGCCGATAGCGAGGACTGCTACCTGTTCGTCAAGGTCGTCAACGGCCTGGCTGATCTTGAAGCAGCAGATAATACCATCGCTGCCCAGATGGAAGCCAAGGGCTGGACTCCTGTTACTGGTGCGACCGATGTTTACATGCAGACAAATACCTATAGCGCCGGGGGTAGCGTGGTCGTGTTTGATAGCTTCAAGATAGATTCCTCCCTTGAGGCTGATGACCTTGCTAATGTTCCGAACGTAGTCGTCACCGCCTATGCCGTTCAGGCCGAGGGCTTTGCAAGCGCCCAGGATGCCTGGGATGCCGCCTTTGGCGATCCCGTGGCACCCTGAATCTTAAAATAACCCAAGCTCAGCTCCTTGGGGACAGGCCCGAACGGGCCTGTCCCCAGAGCGGCAGATTGTAAGACAGTACCCTGCCGGCCGCGGCAAGGGGGGATATTGTCCTATGGTCTGCCGGTCACCCGGGAAGCGATAGCCGGCTTAAAAAAGTATTTATTGATCTCACCTGACAATAAGCAAGTGGAGGGAAACAATATGAAAAAGAAACTGCTTGTCCTGTCCCTTATTGCTATCTGCCTTGCAATAATGGCGGCGGGCACCCTGGCCTATTTTACCGGGGGAGTAACTGCTCACAATGTCATCACCACCGGCGGTGTGTCTGTGGAGCTCATCGAGACCACCGACGGCGACCGGCCTTTCCCCGCCCAGGGTGTATCCGGGGTCATGCCCGGGGACTCTGTGACCAAGAAAGTGGTGGTGAAGAACCTTGGGCCTTCCCAGGCTTGGGTACGTCTCAAGCTTGATGTGGAAGTCCGGGACGCTGATGGGAAGCTCATGGTCCTTGAGGATTTCCCCTTTACCCTCACCGGCGCTGCCCCGGACAAATGGCTGGTCAGTGCAAACGACCCCTACGTGTACTATTCACAGCCCCTGGATCTGGACGAGTCCACCGTGCCCTTCATGGATGCGGTGCAGTTCAATGACAGTATGGGCAACGAGTTCCAGGGCAGCACCCTGTCCCTGAAAATTACCGTTCAGGCAGTCCAGACCGCAAATAACGGCGATACCGTTTATGAGGCCACAGGCTGGGCGGAAGACTAAGGAGGGATGATCATGAAGAAAAGAGCGATTGCCCTTGCAATGAGCCTGGTTTTGATCCTGTCTATGTTCATTCCGGGCACCCTTGCCATGGAGGATGAGTCCGGGACTCAGGCTCCTGTGGAGACCCAGGCTCCCGCCGAGACCCAGGCTCCCGCCGAGGCTCAGCCCCTTGCCGAGACTCCCGCAGCCACTGAGACTCCCGCTGCTGCCGAGACTCCCGCTGCTGCCGAGACTCCTGCACCCACTGAGACTCCCGCTGCTGCCGAGACTCCTGCACCCACCGAGACTCCCGCTGCTGCCGAGACTCCTGCAGCTGCCGAGACTCCCGCAGCTGCCGAGACTCCCGCAGCTGCCGAGACTCCTGCACCCACTGAGACTCCCGCAGCCACTGAGACTCCCGCACCCACCGAGACTCCCGCACCCACCGAGACTCCCGCACCCACCGAGACTCCCGCAGCCACTGAGACTCCCGCACCCACCGAGAGCCCTGCACCCCAGTGCACCTGCCCCGATGTGGAGGGCGTGGACAAGACCGCTGAGGACTATGTCCATGTAGAGGGCTGCCCCCTCTATGTAAAGCCCCAGGAGAAGGACTCTTTTGATGTTCTCTTTGAAAAGATGATGGCCGCCCAGTCTACTGATGAAATAAGTCAGCTTCTGGCGCCCTACACCGAAGAAGAGCTTGTGACCTTCATCCAGTGGCTGGAGGATAATGGGAAATACGACCAGCTTATAGAGTATTTAACACAACTCTCGATTGCTGAGTATGTACCGCCGGTTACCCAGAGTTTTACCAGCGCAGGTCCGTTGATGCCTCCCGTGACCGTAGCAGCCTCTGTTATGGCCAGAATGTTCCGTGCAGCTCCTCTCATGTTGGATGAGGAGGATAACGGCTTGGTTACATCCAAAACGGTCACTTCTAACGGTGACGGTTCTTATACAATAACTATGGAGGCCTATACTACCGGCACTGTCACCAGCTCGGAAAAGTCGGTTCCCGTTGATGTTGTGCTGGTGCTTGACCAGTCTGGCTCCATGAATGATCCTTTTGGCGACAGTACTCGTCAGTCCGCCATGAAATCTGCGGTAAAAAACTTTATATCTAATGTGGGCGGTAAATACAGTAGTGATGCCGATCACCGTATAGCTATTGTGGAATTTGACAGAGGTGCCAGTACTGTAAGCGGATGGACCTTTGCAGATCCGACTGGAGTTGCAGACCTTCAAGCCGCGATTGATCGTTTGAATGCAGGTGGCGCAACGCGCGTTGATGAAGGTATGGCCCAGGCTGACAAACTCATTAATAACCCTGAATATACCGGAAGTAATACCCAGCGGCAGCAGGTGGTTATCGTGTTTACTGATGGTGTGCCCACTACACAAAGTAACTTTAATACAAGCGTAGCCGATTCTGCTATTAGTGTAGCTCTGGGACTTAAGAATCAGGGAGTTACTGTTTACAGCGTTGGAATTTTCAATGGAGCCAACCCCGATCAGTTGTTTGGCGACAAATGGGATTATCTGTTATGGCCAGATATTACTTGCACAGGTGAGGTAGGCTCATTTTGGGGTGGTTCTTGGGCTGCAGATTTGTTCGGAGGGAATGACTTTGACTCTATTGATGTTCCAGCGGGAAATCGCTTCCTGAATTATTTGTCCAGTAATTATATGGCGGGTCGGATTGGAGTAGAAAGAGGTACTTATGATCCTGGAAACCATTGGGTTTCGGGTTCTGGCTATAAAATCACTGACAACTCCACGTTGGTAAATAGCGGATACTATCTTACAGCTGCAAATGGGGATGAGCTTAACAGTATATTCCAGACCATCTCCGACCAGATTTCAACACCCAATATACAGCTTGGTGCCAATACCCTTATTAAGGATGTTGTAAGCCCTTACTTCACTGCACCGGCTTCTGGAGCTGTCATGGTGTATACTGCTGAGTATGATGGCCATGATTTTGGCCAACGTCAGGAATCTGGACTGACCGCTGTGATTAAAGATAAAACCGTAAGTGTTACCGGTTTCAACTTTAATGAAAATTTTGTGTCCGAAAATCCCAGAGACAATGGTTTCTACGGCAAAAAGCT
>CASFJB010000120.1 GCA_949294945.1 uncultured Eubacteriales bacterium | reverse complement strand
CGGACAGGGCAAAGATGGCCACAAAGTTGGGCACTGCCATAAGCCCGTTGAAAGTGTCCGCCACGTCCCATACCACGTCAATGGGAGACACGCAGCCCACCACTATGACAATGGCAAAGATCACCTGATAAATGCGGATGCTCTTGCTGCCAAAGAGGTACTGGGTGCAGCGGGTACCGTAGAGGGCCCAGCCCAAAACGGTGGAAAAAGCGAAGAGCATCAGGGCCACAGCCACAAAGAGGGCGGAGAACTTCTCCCCGAATACAGTGGAGAAAGCAGCCATAATGAGCTCGGAGCCGGGCTTTGTGCCGAAGCTGATGTCGATTCCGCTGCAAATGATGGTGAGGGCGGTGAGGGAGCAGATCACTAGGGTATCCATAAAGACCTCGAAGATGCCGTAGAGCCCCTGATCCACAGCGCTGGGGCTCTCTGCAGCGGCGTGAGCAATGCCGGCAGAGCCGAGACCGGCCTCATTGGAGAAGGCGCTGCGGCGAAGGCCCCAGACTATGGCCTGTTTCAGAGCGATACCGGAGGCAGCTCCCATGACGGCCCGGGGGGCAAAGGCTGCGCTGAATATCTTCGCAAAGGCGCCGGGTATATTCTGGGCGTGACAGATGAGCACCACAACACACACGATGATGTAGATAACGCTCATGAAGGGCACCAGCTTTTCGGTGACGCTGCCTATGCGCTTGATGCCGCCCAGAAGGATAACGGCGATGAGCAGGGCCATGGAAATGCCCAGTATCCAGTGTACGGTGGTCCTGGCGGAGTCGCTGAGACTGAAGAATACGTTGATGGCGTCGGTGATGGAGCCGGTGATGGAGTTGACCTGGCTCATGTTGCCTATGCCGAAGGAGGCCAGCACCGCAAAGACGGCAAAGACCACGGCCAGCCATTTCCACTTGGAGCCAAGACCGTTGGTTATGTAGTACATGGGGCCGCCCACCCAGTCGCCGTGGACGTCTCTCTGGCGGAAGTGGACGGACAGGGTGACCTCGGAGTATTTCACAACCATGCCCATGAGGGCTGCCAGCCACAGCCAGAACACTGCGCCGTAGCCGCCCAGGGCTATGGCCTGGGACGTGCCCACAATGTTGCCGGTGCCCACCGTAGCTGCCAGAGCCGTAGTAACGGCCTGGAGGGGGGTGACGGCTCCGTGGCCTGCCTCAGCCTTCTTAAACATCTTGCCGGCGGTGTTTTTCATGGCGTAGCCGAAGCGGCGGAACTGGATGAAACCGGTCCTGACCGTGAGCAGCACGCCGCCTATCATGACACAGGGCAGGAAGATGTACAGCCAAGCCACAGTGTTAAGGGGTCCCGTAAAGAAATTCAAAATTGCCTGCATATTGTCCTCTCCTTTATTCACAGCTCCTTTTTTCAGTCTATGCCGGAGCTGAATGTGATACCTGTCGATTATCCCCGCTCTTCTCCCGGAGTGGGGATAAAAATAAAAGAGCTGCTGCAAAGCAACAACTCCGGTACGGGCGGGAAACAATTCTTCCCGCGCTTCTCTGTCCTTTGGCCTGAGAGATTCGGTCCTTAGACCTTGCACCTTCGGCACTCATAAATGAGATTCTCCAGAGTTTCCTCCACTGCCAGTAGCCTGACAGCTTCACAGGATATAAAATTTTATGGGCTAACTATACCACCGTAGACCAGGGATTTCAAGGGAAAAATATTTAATTGGGCGATGTGTTAAATTGCTACAGTGCAGTTATGAATTTTCCGTGAATATTCTACAAAATTTTTGCGGATTTACAAGACTGCCGTACCGCTGTATACTGGTTTTCAGAAATAATCGCCTGGAGGCCAGCCATGAACAGAAAAATCGATTCTTTATATGAGGCTCTGTTATCCGGACCGGATTGCAGCCTTCCCGTGAAGCTCACCCTCTCCGGGGAGCAGTGGTGCCTGGCAGCTACTGAGGACAGTCTGGGCATAGCCATGCACACCCCGGGCAGCAGTATAACCCCCATGTTCCCCGGCGGTCTGGAGGGACTGGAGCTGAGCCGGGCCTCCCGGGCCCTTATGAGCTGGAACATGGAGGAGGCCAGCTTTGCCATGGCGGCGGTGAACTCCTTTTACAATACCCCCCGGCGCATGGAAGCTCTGAAAGCCGCCCTGCCCGAGGGCGGACACTACGGAGACGGGCTGGATTTCACCGGCATGAGGGTGGGCATCGTGGGACATATGCGGGGCCCCGCCGGACTCAGGGAGGCGGCAAAAGAAGTGTACATTCTGGAGCGCAGCCCCAAGCCCGGAGACTATCCCGACACCGCCTGTGACTATATCCTGCCCAAATGCGACCTTGTCATCATCACAGGCAGCAGCCTTATAAACAAGAGCCTTCCCCACCTGCTTGAGCTGTGCCGGGATGCCTATACCATCCTTACCGGCCCCAGCGTACCCCTGTGCCCGGCGCTGCTGGATTTCGGCATAGACCGTCTGGCGGGCCTGGTGGTGACGGAGCGGGAGGCCATGTTCCGGCATGTGAGCGGCAGCGTCCCCGGCAGTCCCCACCACCTGGGCTGCCCCTTTATGCTGTGCCGGTGACAGGAACACCTGGCTATCAAAGAGTAAAAAGAGAGGAAGTGTCAAGTACTTCCTCTCTTTTTGCCCGTCTCAGCCGGGCTGATTCTTTTTGAAGCTGCGCACTGCCAGGAAAGAAAAAGCTGCAATCAGCAATGTACTGACTGCCCAGATAAATTTATAAGGCGTGAACAGTTTCCCGAATATTTCAAAGAAACTCATATCAAATCCAAAGCTCACTGAGTTTGCAGGAAAGAACTTTAGCAGCCCGTATATTATCCTGGAGGATTTCATTGGCACCCAGATAAACATGGGTATTATAGTCAGCAGCGTACCCATTATCACCACCGGAGCCGTGCTCCTTTTCACCTTTGCCGACAAAAAGCAGATCAGGGCCCCGAAGAGGGCGCAGGCAAAAATCACCGAGACAAAGTGGATAAGGCAAGCCTTCAGCAGGTTTATGGGATAGGTGCAGCCGGGGTTCACCACCTGTATGTTCACCTTTCCTCCCTCAAAACCGTAGAGCAGCAGGAAGGCCAGCCAGCTCAGTCCCATTACCAGCGCTGCACTAACGACGGAGACAACAAGGGAGGTAAACAGCTTTGCCCTGCACAGGCTGCCTTTTCCGTTTTTGGTGCACAAAATTATCTGGTCCGTTCTCTCCTCGTACTCATTGGAGAACACCGGGGAAAGCAGCAGAAGGATAAGGAACAGCGCCGTGATGGCCAGGCTTTTGGAACTCATTATATATGCCTCGTATCCTCCGAAATAATCATTGTACAAAGGCGTTTCAATACTCTCGATGAGCTCCAGATTTCTCTCCCGCTCCGCAGCAGAGAGCCCGTCCTCCCCCAGCACCATGGACCGGACAAAGGCCTTTAATGCAGAATCAAAGTTTTCTCCCTGCTCCGGGCTGAGCCTGTCCACAGCCTTGTCCTCACCCATGTACTCAAGGCTCAGGGCATCCATGGCCAGCCAGTCCTTATCTTCTGCGTATACGTTGTTTATGAGCTCAATCACCGGCTCATAAGGCAGAATGTAGCGGATGTAGGCATCTTCTTTTAAGTGACTGCCGTATTCATTTACAAAATAATTGTCCTTATTGCTTATCATCTCCCCATTGGAGAGGATGGCTTTTGATATGAGCTCGGGGGTGATATATCCCCGGTTTGAAAGTATAACAGCCTTGTCCAGCTCCATGGCCTCATATTTGGAGATGTCTCTGCCCACACTGTGGTGGAAGGAGCCGCCGCTGAGGCTGGAAAACACCATCACAGCCATTATTCCCAGACAGATAAGGATTGCGGCGGGAAATGTCCTTCTCCGGAATACTTTTTTAAATTCAAAGCCTGCCAGAGTCCAAAAGTTATTCATGTCCTTCACTCTCCGAAAAATAGTAGAGATACAGATCCTCCAGCCCTGCCGTTACTTTTACCGCACCCGCAGGGGGTTCTCCTTGGCATACGAATCTGAGAAGCAGCTTTTCCCCCTGGCTGCGATAATTGATGACGGGGTAAAGCCTTGTCAGCTCCCGGGCTTCGTTGTTTTCCATAAGGCACTGGTATACCTTGCCCCGGATTACCTGGGTGATATCTTCCAGGCTGCCTTGGTGGAGCATCTTCCCATTTTTCATCAGCAGTATAGTCCCGGCAATGTGCTCCACATCGGAGACGATGTGGGTAGACAGCAGAACTATCCTGTTTTGTCCCAGCCGGGCAATGAGATTTCTAAAGCGTATCCTCTCCTTGGGGTCCAGCCCTGTCGTGGGCTCATCCAGAACCAGGAGTTTCGGGTCGTTGAGAAGGGTCTGGGCAATGCCCAGCCGCTGCTTCATGCCTCCGGAAAAGGTCCTGATTTTCTTTTTTGCCACGTCGCTGAGAGAGACCAGCTCCAGCAGCTCCCGGGTCTTGGCCCTTGCCACGGGTTTGGTAAGTCCCTTCAGGCTGGCCATGTAATACATAAAATCCTGGGCGGAGAATTCAGGATAATACCCGAAATCCTGAGGCAGATAACCTAATGCAGCCCTGTATTCCTCATCCCCCACGTCCAGGCCGTCAAAGCTGATGCTGCCGCTGCTTGGTTTCAGTACCCCGCAGACCATGCGGATAAGGCTGGTTTTTCCCGCCCCGTTTTCCCCCAGCAGGCCGTAGACGCCCTCATGAAGCCTCAGGGACACCCGGTCCACTGCGATCTTGTTTTTATAGAGCTTGGACACCCGGTCTACCGTAAGTTCCATACAGGCTCCTCCTTTTGTTTTATCGTTTCGATGCACTGCTTTACCGCTCCCAGGGACAGGAGCGCAAAAGCCGGGACCCAGTAAGAGAAGTTGTGCCGGGCATAAAACCCCTCAATGGTCTGATACAGCAAAGCATTTCCCAAAGCCACGCCCAAGGCAATGGCGCCGCAGAGATAGGCGCATTCCCGCCCGTGAACAATGCGGCTTGCCCACAGCCCCAGAAGCACGGTGAGCATATAGGGACAGAGCATATATACCCCGGTTTCAAGAAGGGAACCGCCGCCGTTCATCCGGGCCAGGGGCAGCAGTAGGAAAAACAGGAGCAGGTCTGCAAGACCCAATATCCCCAGCCTGGCCAGCAGTACGCTTTTCAGGGAAAAGCGGGTGGACATCTCCAGCTCCGCCATGTTCCAGCGCTGGGATCGCCCGCTCTCCGTAACAGGAGCCAGAGCCAGAAGGGGCATGCAGGCGGAGATGCACCAGAGCATGTCCTTTTTCAGACATTCCGCCCCGACTAGAGCCAGGGCAAAAATCACGGCAGAGAGTCCCCAGATCCATTTTGGAATAAATGCTGCCTGAAACAGCAGGAGATCCGAAAGTCCGACAGGCCCGGCAGGCAGGCTGCACATAAATCGCCTTTTAGCCCTCGGCTCCGGCGCCGCAAAATATTCTTTCAGCTGCATCTTTATTTTTCCGTTCACA
The DNA here is from genome assembly GCA_949294945.1 of uncultured Eubacteriales bacterium. Lineage (GTDB taxonomy): Bacteria > Bacillota > Clostridia > Oscillospirales > Oscillospiraceae > Limivicinus. The sequence goes on along the minus strand of CASFJB010000120.1, from coordinate 743 downwards.
GTGCTTCCCCCTCTCCCAGGCTCTTTTTTACATCCCTTACCGCCCTCGCCAGCCTTCGCCGCAGGGCAAAGCGGGAAACCCCGTACATCCCGGCAATGACATGGACGGGCAGCTCATTTACATAGCGCAGGAGCAGCAGCTCTCTGCCCTCCTCATCCATTCTGTCAAGGGCAGCTTTCAGGGAAGAGCGCAGCAGCATCCCTTCGTCGGAATAGCTGCCCAGGCTTTCCTCATCCACAGGGCAGGTCTTTATTCTGCGGTGTTCGTCTATGCAGAGGTTTCTGGCTACGGTGTAGAGATACTGCAAAGCCTGGCCTCTGTCCCTGTAGCTTTTGCTCTCAAGAAATCGGAGGAAGGCCTCTTGAGTAATGTCCTCCGCCGTCTCCCGGCTGCGGGTCTTGAAATAGCAGTAGCGGTATATCTTATCGTATTGTTCCTCCAGATCCATAGACGGCCTTCCCTCCCCTCTCACTATGCTTAACGGAGAAGCTGCACGAAATGTGCGGCTGCTTTTTAAAAATTATAGCAAATCTTTTTTCAATCAAACAGCCCCTTGTCCTGGGCACTCTCTTCACCCAAAGCCTGAAACTTCATCCCTCCAAACCGTAAACCCAAAGCCGTACATAGCAGACTCTGACTATAAACGCAGGTGCAACGCGACCCCTCCACCTTCTCTCAAAAACCTCAAAGCCTGAGCCCTGCTTTGCAGGGCTCAGGCTTTGAAAGGAGCTGCGACAGAATGA
>CASFJB010000119.1 GCA_949294945.1 uncultured Eubacteriales bacterium | reverse complement strand
CTCCTCCGCTTTCTGCCACTGCATAGTCCTCCACGGCCGGGCGGTGTGCGACGCCCGGAAGCCGGACTGCGGCAAGTGCTGCCTGGCCCATCTGTGCCAGACTTTCTCCGGCTGAATACATAAGATGAAATAGGGACTGAGGATTTTCCTCAGTCCCTTTTCTGCGGCGCCATTCCCTCCAGCTCCAGCAGGCGGCGCTTTATCTCCAGCCCTCCGGCGTAGCCGGTGAGCTGTCCCCCGGCCCCCAGCACCCGGTGGCAGGGGATGATTATGCTGATGGGGTTGTGGCCCACGGCGCCGCCCACCGCCTGGGCGGACATACGCTCCAGCCCCCGGCGCTGTGCCAGCTCCTTTGCCAGCTGCCCGTAAGTCACCGTTTGCCCGTAGGGTATCTCCAGCAGCAGCTCCCAGACCTCCCGGGCAAAGGTGCTGCCCCGGGGCCTGAGCTCCAGCTCCCCCGGCTCCGGCCTCTCCCCGGCAAAGTAGGCGTCCAACCAGCGGCGGGTCCGGGCGAAGAGCTCCCCCTCCCCGCTGCCCACAGGGGGCAGTTCCCTGGGGAAATACTTCTGGCCCATCAGCCAGAGCCCAACGAGAGCGCCCTTCTCTTCCGCCATTACATAGGTCCCCAGGGGGGACTCATAGAGAGCGGCGGTCACTGCTCGTCACCCTTGCTGTCCAGCTCCTGCCGCCGCTTTTTGTAGGCGGACAGGGAGAGGCTCAGAGCCAGCAGGCACAAAACGAAGGTGGTCAAGCCGGCAATTGCCACGGTTATCAATGCGGTGAGCACATCCCCGTAGATCAGGTAATTGTATACCGCTACAAATATGCCGGTGACCAGTCCCGCCAACAGGCTGATAAGCAGGATGTTCGTGAAGCTGGGGATGCCCCGGCGGCTCCATATGCCCAGGCGTATGCAGCCGATCACCATGTAAAGATTGGAGACCATAAAGACTATCCATTCGCCCTTGAGATACTTTCCGGCCTCCTCTTTATATATCAGCATCTGTATCATTATGCTCAGCAGCAGGGCGCCCCAGGTGAGCCAGAAGCCCCAGCTCTCCAGCTTCCGCAGCTTCTGCTCCTGCATTTCGTCCAGTTGGCTTTTGCCTTTTTTAAAGAGTTTCATCTTCCTCGTCCTCCCAGAATAATTCGTCCAAAGTCTTGCCCAGCACCCGGCATATGGTCAGGCACAGCTTTATTGTGGGGTTATATTCCCCCTGCTCTATGGCGTTTATGGTCTGCCGGGAGACCCCGGCGGCGTCGGCCAGGGCCTTTTGGGTCATGTCCCGCTCCGCCCTTGCCGCCTTCAGCTTCAGATTTTTCGACATCTCATCACCTCTGGGGATAATGTAGCACATAGCAGATATAATGTCAAGCATATATTACATCATGTCAAATAAAAATGTCCCGGACTTTTTCGGTCCGGGACATTAAAAGGGGATATGAACCTGATATAAAGGGAGGTGAGCCTCACAGCAGAGCGATGAGGGCCTCCACGTCCTCATCCCTTGTGGCCCAGCTGGTGGCCAGGCGGATGGCCACCCGGCCGTCCTCCATCCACTGCCAGAGATTGAACCGGACATTTTCCCGGAGCTTTTCCATCTGCTCTCTGCTGAGGATGGGGAACTGCTGGTTGGTGGGGGAATCCATCAGCAGCTCATAGCCCTTGTCCAGGCAGGCCCGCTTTATCCTCATGGCGGTGTCTATGGCGTGGCGGCTTATATGGAAATAGAGGCCGTCGGTGAAGAGGGCGTCAAACTGCTGGCTGACAACGCGCATCTTAGCCAGGAGGGCCCCGTGCTGCTTGACGCTGGTGAGGAAGTGCCTGGGCATGTTGTGCTTGGTAAAGACCAGGGCCTCGCCGCAAAGGGCGCCCACCTTGGTGCCGCCGATGTAGAACAGGTCGGTGAACTCCACCACGTCGGCGAGAGTCACGTCGGTCTCCGGGCTCATAAGGCCGTAGCCCAGCCGGGCCCCGTCCATGTACAGGCTCAGGCCGTATTTATGGCAGCACTGATACAGGGAGGAGAGCTCCGCCTTGGTGTAGAGGGTGCCGAACTCCGTGGGGTGGGAGATGTACACCAGGCCCGGCTGCACCAGGTGCTCCCGCACCTCGTCGTTGACAAAGGCCTCCATATATTTCTCCAGGTCCGCCGCCATTATCTTCCCCTGGACGTGGAGGATGGCCAGCACCCGGTGCCCGGAATATTCTATGGCCCCGGCCTCATGGACGTTTATGTGTCCGGTGTCGGCGGAGATGACGCCCTCGTAGCTCTGGAGCATGGAGTCGATGGCCACCTGGTTGGTCTGGGTGCCGCCGGTGAGAAACTGTATCTCCAGGTCATCCCGGCCGCAGGCGGCGCAGATCTTGGCTTTGGCGGCCTGGGTGTACTCATCGTCGCCGTAGCCGGGGAGGGAGACCATGTTCAGCTCCATAAGGCGTTCCAGGACCTTGGGGTGGGCCCCTTCGGTATAGTCAGAGAGAAAGGAAAGCATAAAAATATCCTCCGAAAGTAATATCGGAGGATATTTTAAACCTTTATTTCCTTTTATGCAATACTTGCCGGGGCTTATGCTATGGTGAGGTAGCCGGCGGCGGCCTTCTTCAGGCCCTCGGGGTCGTTGACAGCATAAAAGACGAAGCGGTCGCACATGCTGCTGTTCTGGTCCAGCAGGGCTCCGGTGAGAGTGGCGACGCGGCGCTTGCAGGGGGAGAGCTTTTCGGCATCGGGGCCGCAGAGCAGGGACTTGTGTCCGTCCTCATCCACTGCCATCTTGGCGGTGGGGATGTTGGAGAGGACTACGCTGCGCACATCGCTGGGGGTGACAAGGATGAGCTTCTCGTTGGTGAGCACGTAGTAGCACTTGCGCAGCTTGCGCACATCCAGGACCGGGGAGACAAGGGCAAAGGCGGCAACGGCCACCAGGACCACGGCCACGCCCCACTTGATGCCGGCGCCGGAGCTGATGGCGGAGATGAAATAGGCGGCGATAACGGCCACGGAAATTATGGCGACGATAATGCCGCGGCGGATGTAATAGTTCTTGTGGGTCTTGTCCATGGCCTGGAAATCTTCGGCCTGGCCGTTCCAGAGCACTTTCTCCTCGTGACCCAGATAGTCTTTGATTCTCTCGTTCATGTGGGCGACCTCCAATTATTTTTTCCATGGCCCATTATAGTCCGGAGAAAATTAAATGTGCGCAAAGGAGAAAGGCAGAGACGTTAAAACTCCGCAAATATACATAAAAGCGGGGAAAATCGCCGTTAAGATTCTGTAAAGAGGCAAAAAAGTGCCCCCGTGCCTGGAGGAGAGTTAGACACGGGGGCGGAGAAAAGAAAGAAACTGATATTCAAGCGGGGGCGGGGATCAGGCTCAATCCCCTTCTATCATGCGGTATCCCACGCCCACCTCGGTGAAGATATAGTGGGGTTCGGCGGGGTTCTTCTCTATCTTGCGGCGGATGTTGGCCATGTTGACCCGGAGTATCTGGTTGTTGCCCTTGCTCTGGGGGCCCCAGAGTTCTTTCATTATAAAGTCGTAGGTGAGCACCTTGCCGGCGCACTTGCCCAGAAGGGCCACAATCTTGTACTCGTTCTGGGTGAGGCGGCAGTTTTCCCCGGCAATGAGCACCTGGTGCTTGTCGTAGTCGATAGTAAGATCTCCGGCGGTGAACTTGCCGAAGTTGGAGATGGCCTCGTTGCCCAGGCCGGAGCGGGTGTGGCGTATGGCCACCCGTACCCGGGCCAGCAGCTCTGCGGGGCTGAAGGGCTTGGTGACATAGTCGTCCGCCCCCTTGTCCAGGGCCTGGACCTTGTCCCGCTCATAGCTGCGGGCGGAGACCACGATGATGGGCATGCTGGTCCAGGAGCGCACCGTCTCTATTATCTCCATGCCGTCCATATCCGGCAGCCCCAGGTCCAGCACCACCAGGTCCGGGCAGTGGGAGCTTATCATGGAGAAGGCTTCGCCGCCGGAGCTTGCCACTATAACGTCGTAGCCGTTGGCGGTGAGTATGGCCTTTATCAGGCCGGAGATGGTCTTTTCGTCTTCAACCACCAGTATTTTGTCTTTTATCATCATAAGCTCACGCTCCTTTATTTTCTAAGGGGAGGCTGAACTCCACCCTTGCCCCGCCCTGGGGCAGGTTCTCCGCATGGATACGGCCGCCGTGGGCCTCTACTATGCTGCGGCAGACGCTGAGGCCTATGCCCATGCAGCGGGTGGTGTCCGCTGCGCCCTTGCCGCTGAACTGCAGGCTGCCGTCGAAAAGATGGGGCAGGGTCTCCGGGGCGATGCCCACGCCGTTGTCCTCTACGCCGATGGCCACGCTGTTCCCGTCCTGCCGGGCATAGAGGCGGATGCCGGTGGTGCGCCGGCCGTGGGTGCGGGCGTTGTCCATCAGGTTGAAGATGACCTGCTCGATGAGCATGGCGTCCATAGGCACCAGCAGCACCTCCTCCGGCACGGAGACGGATATCTTCACGTCGCTGTAGCGCTTGCGGAAATTGAGAACCGCCTCGCTGAAGACCTCCTCCACAATCTCGTCCTGCTTTTTGATGCGGCCTATCTCGTCGCCGCTTATGCGGGTTATGGACAGGAGATTTTCCACCATGCGGCAGAGCCAGTCGGCGTCCTGCTTGGCGTCCAGCAGCAGCTCCCGCTGCTGCTCTTTGGACAGGGCCTGGCTGCCGTCCTCCAGCACCGTGGCTATGGAGCCGCTGATGGCGGTGAGGGGGGTGCGCAGGTCGTGGGACACGGCCCGGAGCAGGTTTGCACGCATCTTCTCCCGCTCCGATTCCGCCCTCAGCTTCTCCTGGGCCTTCAGCCGGGTGGTGAGGGTGCTCACTGCAAAGCCCACCGCCAGCATGGTCATGAAGGTGAGGGGGTAGCCGTAGACGGAGAAGTCCAGCTTCAGATAGGGATAGGTAAAGGCGTAGTTCACGCCCAGCACGCTGCTGCCTGCGGCCAGCAGACCGAAGAAATAGCCCTCGGTGCACAGAGCCACCACCAGCACCGCCAGCACGAAGATCATGGGCACATGGGTGTCGGAGCTGGTGATCTTGCCCAGCATCCAGCACAGGGCGGAGGCCACGGCCATGGCGGCGGCAAAGATGGCCCAGCCCCTGGCGGAAAGAGGGAAGTATTTTTTCAGAAATTCCTTGATTCGGGTCATAGCTTCAACTCCCTGTAAAGTATACCACAGGCCGGTGTTAAGAGTGCGCTAAGAAATTTACACCCGCCCCTTTTCCAAAGAGGCTAAAAACCCGGCAGGGGATATCCCTGCCGGGGTGAGACTCACTGTCTGTCGTCAAAGAAGCTGTCGTCGATGGAGCCGTCGTAGCTGTCATAGCGGTCGTTGGGGTCCACGGAATAGGTCCTGGGGCCCTTCCGCTCCTGGGCATACATCCGCTCCCGCTCCATGCGGCGGCGCTGTTCCATGCGGCGGCGCTCTCTCAGGTGCCGCTGGCGCAGGCGGCGGTAGCGCATGACCAGGATGATATACAGCATCAGGAAGGCCAGCACCAGAACTATAAGGGCAATGACCCAGCCCTGGGAGAATATCTGGAGGATCTGCTGCTTCATGTATTCGATGCGGCTGAGCTCCACCTCGCTGTTGTTCACCAGGGTGACGGTGCCCAGCACCTCCCCGTCCAGGCTGAGGGTCATCTCCCCCAGGGGGGTGCCGGCGGCAATGGGGGCCACCAGCTGCTCGTCATAGAGGACTATATCCCGGGTGATGCTCTCCGCCGTCACATCGTTGGGCAGCAGGGCGGTGATGTCGCTTTGGGGCCGGAGCATGGCGCTGCCCCCGTCGCTGAGCTCCACGGGCACGCTCATCACGTTCTCGCTGGTGGAGATTATGCTCTGATGGGAGAAGTTGTTGAAGACCCAGTCGTACATGGCTATGGTGTCGTCAAAGTTGTAATACTTTTCTATCTGGGCGTTCAGCTCCCCGTCGCAGCCCATGGCCACCGCCAGCACGTGGATGTCCCCCCGCTGGGCGGTGGACACCAGGCAGTAGCCTGCGGCGTTGGTGTAGCCGGTCTTGACGCCGGAGGCCCCCTCATAGAGGTAGCTGCCGTTCCAGGCGTAGTAGGCATTGTCGGTGAGAAGGGCGTTGGAGTTGGGGAAGGGGTTGCCCCCGTTCACCTCGGGATTGGAGGACTGATAGCTGGTGGTATTGGCCATCTCCATGAACATGGGGTACTTCATGGCCTCCACGGTGAT
>CASFJB010000118.1 GCA_949294945.1 uncultured Eubacteriales bacterium | reverse complement strand
CACATGGCGAAGGGCGGCAGGATATCAACCAAACTATCAATGGAAAGGTGCGTGAGGCACTATGAGAAATCCAAAGAACGTTTTGGAAAGTCTAACATCAAAAGCAGCAAGCAAAGATTACCACTATCAAAGGCTCTATCGAAACTTGTACAATCCTGCATTTTTTCTGCTGGCGTATGAGCGTATCCAAGCAAAACCCGGCAACATGACAGCCGGAAGCGATGGGAAAACAATCGATGGCATGAGTATGAAGCGAATTGAAGCCCTCATTCAAAAACTGAAGGATTTCAGTTATCAGCCAAAACCTGCCAGAAGAACGTATATCCCAAAAGCAAACGGTAAAACACGCCCGCTTGGTATTCCGTCCTTTGATGACAAACTGGTACAGGAGGTGGTGCGCATGATACTGGAAAGTATCTACGAACCTACCTTCTGTGCTACTTCCCATGGATTTCGCCCAAAGCGGAGTTGTCATACAGCCCTGCAACATATCAAGCGGAATTACACGGGGGTCAAATGGTTTGTTGAGGGTGATATCAAAGGATGTTTTGACAACGTTGACCATCATGTGCTGGTACAGATACTGCGCAGGCGCATTGCGGATGAGCATTTCATCGGCCTGATTTGGAAATTCCTGAAAGCGGGATATATGGAAAATTGGATGTACTACAACACCTATTCCGGCACCCCGCAAGGGTCACTGATTAGCCCAATTCTGGCGAATATCTACCTCAATGAACTGGATGTGTTCATGGCGGAGTATTCCAAATCCTTTAACTGCGGTACAAAACGGAAAATCAACCCGGCCTACAAAAAGCCGTTGGATGTCCGGCGCGGAAAACAGGAATGGCTGAAACGCAATGAAGCAAAAATCAGCGAGGAAAAACGCCGTGAGGTCATGGCGCAGATACAGGAACTTAATAGCCAACTGCGCTCTATCCCTTACAGCGACCCAATGGATACGGAATACAGACGGGTTGTTTATGTCCGCTACGCTGATGATTTCCTGATTGGTGTAATTGGGAGTAAAGAGGATGCGAGGCAGGTCAAATCCGAAGTGGGAGCGTTCATCAAGGAACATCTTCACTTGGAGATGTCCCCGGAAAAAACGCTCATTACCCACGGAAGTGACTTTGCCCACTTCCTCGGATATCTGATTACAGTCAGCCGGGAACAAAACAGTACCCGGACAAAGACGGGTTTTACACGCCGAACCTATGTAGGGAAAGTCAAGCTGTACGTGCCGAAAGAGAAATGGCTGAACCGCCTGCTCTCCTATGGCGCGCTGAAAATCAGCTATGACAAAACCCATGGGAACAAAGAGGTATGGGAACCGGTACGGCGTCCGGGGCTGATACGCCTGGATGATATTGAGATTTTGAACCAGTACAATGCAGAAGTGCGGGGCATGTACAACTATTATCGGCTGGCAAACAATGCAACGGTGTTGAACGCCTTCCTCTATGTGATGAAGTTCAGCATGTACAAGACCTTCGCCGGAAAATATCGGACGAGCATGCGGAAAATTATTCGCAAATACTGCCACAACGGGGATTTTACCGTATCGTATCCAACGAAAAACGGGACAAAATCCGTGGTGTTTTACAATCAGGGCATGCGTCATAACGACAAAGTCGTTGTAACGGAAAACCCGGACATCATTGGCAGGGCTAACGAGAATCGCCGCTATACCCGGCTGACAGACCGGTTGCAAGGCCATATCTGCGAGTTCTGCGGAGCCGAAACAGAGGATATTGAAATCCATCATGTCCGAAAACTGAAAGATTTAAGTGGTAAGGCAGAATGGGAACGCCAAATGATTGCGCGTAAACGCAAGACAATGGCGCTGTGCCACTCCTGCCATGTAAAGCTGCACAATGGAAAGTTAGACTGATATCTGGAAAGCCGGATACATCGAGAGGTGTACGTCCGGTTTGGAGGGGAGCGTTTGGAAACCTACCGCAGTAATGCGGCAAGGCGCTGGGCGCTTACCCTACTCTATACGGCCATTTCCCCGCTGCCTCTGGCATCCTTTGCAGGGGAGGGCACCGGCTCCATGGGCAAGGCCTTTATAAAGTCCTATACCGGGGTGTGCCTGGAGGGGGCGGTGATAGTTCTGGCCTGCCTCATATACTCGGCTTTCCTGTCCGGTTCGGCTCCGGCTGCGGACGGCTCTCTGCCCCCGGTGACCATGGCCTGGGAGTACATAGGGCAGCTTATCTTCAATATGCTCATACTCACCGGCCTTGTAAAGGGCTCCGACCGTGTTGTCCGGGAGATGTTCAGCCTGTGAAGAGGTATTCCGTCATTTATGCCGACCCGCCGTGGCAGTACAGAGCCAAGCGGGGGCGTGGCGCAGCGGAAAAGCATTATCCCACGATGGCCGCCCAGGAACTGCGGGCTTTGCCGGTGGAGAAGCTTGCAGACAAAGACGCCGTCCTCTTTCTGTGGGCCACATTCCCTCAGCTGGAGGAGGCACTGAAACTTATACAGGCCTGGGGATTCAGCTACAAGACTTGCGCCTTCGTATGGGTAAAGCTGAACCGCAAAAGTCAGAGCCTGTTCTGGGGGCTTGGAAATTGGACACGGGCAAACGCCGAGCTGTGCCTGATGGCCGTAAAGGGCAGACCAAGGAGGCTGGCCCGGAATGTACATCAGATCATTATATCCCCGGTGGAAGAGCACAGCAAAAAGCCGGAGGAGGCCCGGCGGCGCATAGAAGCTCTTATGGGTGATGTGCCCAGAATAGAGCTCTTTGCCCGCCGTGTCTCTCCCGGCTGGGATGTGTGGGGAAATGAAGTTGAGTGCGACGTGGAGCTGGATGCGAAGAACTACAAATGATTACAATAGTGAAATAGCGGAGATTAGATTATAGCCGAGTCAAAAAAGCTTCAAGATATGTTGGAATACCCTGAGCTGCATATATAGTAGCTACCATAAGCCTGTCTAAATCCTGAGCAGCAAAGTCAATGTTATGACCGGAATGACGGATAAGCAAGGAAAAGAATAATCTTTGTGTACGCCCATTGCCCTCACGGAACGGATGAAGAAGATTCAGGTCATTGTAAAATTCTGAAATGTTTTCTATATATTTGACTCGTGGAAGATATTTAAAATAACTATTTTTTTGAAGCCTTAAAAACATTGCTTCTCCGATTTGAAATATATCTTCCGGCTTACAAAATTTTGTCCCCTTTTTTGCTATTTCCACTGTGCGCAGACTGCCCGCCCATTCGTAGATATCACCGAACAATCTCTTGTGAATTGAGCAGTAATAGTTGAATGATAGAGGAAGGCCATTATATTCTTTTTCAATCTCAACTGAATGAAGGGTAACCGCAATTTTTTCAGCTTGGTCAAGAGCTTCTTGGCTTTTAAGGCCCAACTTATTTACAAGAATAGTTGTGCCAGGATAGCAACTATCCTTAGAACTGCTTATTGAGTAACTCATTTCATCCTGATCTCGTTTTGACGCAGAGACTGAAGAAAATTCTGCAAACTATCTTTACCTTCAAGTATGTTTGTAATAAGCAAGAGATCCTTCTCATCCAAAGGAAGCCCCTCCATTGCAGAGGAAGCAGCTGCATTGTTCAGTGCTCTTAATTCTAATCCGCTCATGGAAACCCTCCTTAAAAGCTGTAACTATATTATACCTTAAAACATCTGCTGATTCAAGTAAAGCGTATTTACAATATATTTTATTGATTCTAAGGAGCTGATGCACATAGAAGTCAAAATACCAAAAGAAATACGAAAGTACAAGGAGAGCATATTTTTCGGCCTGTCGGCCCGGCAGTTTTTCTGCTCCCTGGCTGCGGTGCTGGCAGCAGCGGGCATATACCTGGGCCTGGGCCGGGTGCTGAGCCGGGAGACGGCAAGCTGGCTGTGCATAGTCATAGCAGCCCCTTTTGCCGCCGCCGGCTTTTTCAGTTATAACGGCATGAACATGGAGCAGTTTGTCTGGGCCTTCATAAAGTCCCAGATACTCTTTTCCGGGGAGCGAAAATACATAAGTGAAAATCCTCATTATGATGCGTTCCTGGGGAAGGAGAGTGAGCAATGGTAAAGACTCTTATATCGGCAAACCAAAGCGAGAGGGACAAGCTGAAGATACCCCGGAGCGTGCAGCAGTCCATACCAATAAAGGCCGTATACCCGGACGGCATATGGACCGTGGGCAGGAAACACAGCCGCAGCTGGAAGCTCACGGACGTGAACTATGTGGCCGCTTCCCCGGAGGCCCAGAGGAGCATAATAACTGCCTACTGCGGCGCAATAAACACCATGCCCACCGACGCCACCACCAAGATAACCGTGGTCAACAACAGGCTGAATCCGGTGGAATTCCAGCGGCGTATGCTGCTGGGCTATACCGGGGACTGGATGGATCACTACCGGGAGGAAGCAAACGGCATAGTCCTGGGAAAGTGCAGCAAAAGCAATAATCTGGTGCAGCAGAGATTTGTCACCATGTCCATAGCCCAGCGGAAGATAGAGGAGAGCCGCCGCTATTTCCGGCGGGTGGAGGGAAACCTGTCCAAGAGCTTCTCCCGGCTGGACTCCGGCCTGCTGCCTATAGGAAACTACGAGAGGCTGAGAGTGCTCCATGACTTTTTCCGGCCGGGACGGGAGCAGTATTTCCGCTATGACAACGCCTGGGCCATGAGAACGGGCAAAGACCTGCGGGAACTCATATGTCCCGACAGCTTCAGCTTTAAAAAGAGTTATTTTGAGATGGGAGACAAGTTCGGCAGAGTGCTGTTCCTGCGGGAGTATCCGGCCTTTCTGGCCGACGACCTGATATCCGACCTGACGGAGTTTGCCAGGAGCATGGTGCTGTCCATAGATATCATGCCTGTACCCACCGACGAGGCGGTGAGAGAGGTGGACGGCATAATCCTGGGCGTGGAGACGGACATAACCCGCTGGCAGCAGCGGCAGAACAGCAAGAACAACTTCAGCGCCGAGGTGCCCAGAAGCATGGAGCAGCGGCGGCAGAACTCCAGAGAGTTCATGGACGACCTCACCATGCGTGACCAGCGCATGATATTCTCCGTGATAACTCTGGTACATATAGCCGACAGCCTGGAACAGCTGGACGCCGACAGCGAGGCCATCATCTCCATAGGCAGGGAGCACCTGTGCGACCTATCCGTTGCCCACTATCAGCAGGAGGACGGTCTGAATACAGTCCTGCCCTATGGGCTCAGACGTATAAAGGCCCTGCATACCCTGACCACCGAGAGCTGCGCCGTGGCCGTGCCCTTCAGGACTCAGGAGATACAGGAGCCCGGCGGCATCTACTACGGCACGAACCTCATATCCAATAACCCCATAGTCTGCGACAGAAAGCGCCTGGTATCTCCCCACGCTTTCTATCTGGGAGTCTCCGGCTCAGGCAAGTCCATGGGCATGAAGAGCACCATTGAGAACGTGGCCCTGGGCACTGAGGACGACATCATGATACTGGACGCCGAGCGGGAGTACGGCGCTCTGGCCAGAGCTTTCGGCGGTGAGGTTATAGAGATATCCCCCAATAGTATCCACCACATAAATCCCCTGGAAGTGGCAAAAGGCTACGAGGATGAAAACCCCATAGCCCTGAAGTCGGAGCTTATAACCAGTATACTGGAGCAGCAGATGGGCGCCGGTGTGATGAAGGGCAGCTACAAGTCCATCATAGACCGCTGCACCGCAAAAGTGTTCAAGGCCTACCTCAGCGGCAAAGCCCCGGCGCCTCTGCTCACAGACTGGCGCAGAGAGGTCCTGAAGCAGCCGGAGCCGGAGGCCAGAGAGCTGGCCCTGGCGGCGGAGCTGATAACCGAGGGCAGCCTCAACGTGTTTGCCCACCATTCGGACGTGGATATGTCCAGCCGCATCATCTGCCTGGACCTGTATGAAATGGGTGAGCAGCTGCGGCCCACGGCCCTGGTGGTAGCTCTGGAGGCCATAAACAAGCGGGTGATGGAAAACAGGAAGAGAGGCAAATTCACCTGGGTGTTTTTGGACGAGGTGTACCTGTACTTCAAGTACCACTACTCTGCTGAGATATTGTATAAAGCCTGGAAGCGATTCAGGAAGTACGGCGGCATACTCACTGCCGCGACCCAAAACGTCCAGGAGTGTCTGGACTCGGAGACTGCAAGGCTGATGTTTGCAAACTCCGAGTTCCTGATGCTCTTCAACCAGGCGGCAACAGACCGGCAGGAGCTGTCAAAGCTGCTGCACATCTCGGATACCCAGATGAACTATGTCACCGATGTGGAACCCG
>CASFJB010000117.1 GCA_949294945.1 uncultured Eubacteriales bacterium | reverse complement strand
GCTGGAGCGCAGGATGCTGAATCGGAGAAAGGACTGGCAATACAAGCAGGCGGCGGCCCTGGCCAGGGAGAACGACGCAGTCTGCGTGGAGAGTCTGGACCTGCAGGACATGGAAGAGAGCAACCGAGCTCTGAGCTTCAAGCTGAGGGACAACAACTGGTACGGCTTTAAAAATAAGCTGGGGAGGAAGCTGGCCCAGCAGGGGAAGCCCCTCATAGAGGTCTCCAGGTATTTCCCCAGCTCCCAGCTGTGCAGCGTCTGCGGCTACAGGTTCGGAAAGCAGCCGCTGTATCAGCGCATTGTAAACTGTCCGGCCTGCGGCAGCCTGATGGACAGGGACTACAACGCCGCACGCAATATCCGCAACGAAGGCATCAGGCTGCTGGAAGCTGCGTAAATAAAATTTTTTTGGAGGTACAGCATATGAGAATGGCAGAATGGCATCCCATTGACAAGATGGAGCGTATCGACCACGAAGAAGCGAGCAAAAGAATAGATGATATCCTGGAGAAAGTAAATGACAGTCAGGGGATCATCATCACCAGAGACGGTAAGGATGACTTCGTCATTTGCCCTTATGGATGGTTTGAGCCGGATACCAAGGAAGAGGCTGCTGCATGGCTCAAAAAAGAAGGGGAGGAAGGGGAGAAAGAGAGCACGGGAGAGAGCGTCTGAACAATTTGGAGGGGAGTGCCGATAAAACAGAGCGGCCCGTAATATATCTGCCCGCGGGTATCGGGGTCAAACGCACGCAGCGGGAGCGTGAAGGGTACCACGAAGTCTATAAACGGCCCGCCGCCCCGGGGCATCTGGGTGAAATGCACGCAAGGCAGCGTGAATGATGTCACGAAGTTATATTGTCAGAAAAAATCCGCCCCGGCAGTCAGCCCGGGGCGGAAACTACAAACAAAGAAGACGGCAGTGCATAGGAGTTGCAGCTCCTATGCACCTGCGAGGTGAGTGAGCACCTGCACAACGGCATAGCCGCACCGCCGGATAAATTATAACATTTACAGGGCGGGCTTTCAACGGGAATTATGCGCAAATGTGCAGGACCGGCATTTGTGCATAAGGAGGAACTATGCCTGACTATATGAGTGCAGATGAGTTAAGCGGCGATATGCAGCTGAAAGACTGGCTGAACTACTGGCTGGAAAACTATGTAAAGCCGGTAGCAAAGCCTTCGGCATATGAGCATTACAGGGATAACTGTGAAAAGCACATAATACCTCGGCTGGGTCAACTGAGCCTGAACGAGATTACCCCCAGAATACTGCAGAACTTTCTCAACCGGGAATCCAAAACCGGCAACCTGCGCACCGGAGGACCTCTCTCCACCAAAAGCATGAGAAATATGCGTGTGGTTCTGGATGTTGCAATGAAGCAGGCGCTGGCCGAGGACATTATACATAGTAACCCTGTGCCGCTGACCGTGATAAAATCCTGCCGGACAAAGAGACCTCAGATAATGACCGACGGTATGCAGGAGCAGCTGGAGCGATATCTGTTTGAAGAGCCCAACGGCTTCCACCCGGCCATACTGTTGGCCTTGTATACCGGCTTGCGCAGGGGAGAGATATGCGCCCTGCGCTGGAAGAACTACAACGGAGAAACCGGGAGACTGAGTATACAGGAGACCGTACGCAGACTGAACAACTATGATGCAAAACCGGGAGAACCCAAGACCAAGCTGGTATTCAATGAAGTGAAAACTGAGTCCTCACAACGGGAGCTGACCATGCCTCCGGTGTTACGGGAGCTGTTGGAACGCCAAAGGCTTAGATTTGCCAAGGAGCACCGCATACCCACAGGGGAGGACTTCATCTTTTTCAGCAGGACAGGCGGGGTTATGGACCCGGATAATCTTCAGCATTATTTTTCAAGGCTGCTGAAGAAACTGGGGCTGGAACATGTGAAATTCCATGCCATACGTCATACTTTTGCCACCAGGGCAATTGAAAACGGAATAGACGTATCCACCGTATCCGGCATATTGGGGCATGCGGATGTTACCACCACGACGCACTTCTATGTGCATCCCAGGGAGAAGGCCATGAGTCTGGCCATGCAGACGATAGCACCGATATATGAACCGGGGAAAAAGGATGATGAACTGAGGAAAAGCGCATAGACGGTCAGGAGTTTTTCTTCCTGCCTTCAGAGCGGTTTGCAGAGGCGATAACGGCGGCAGAGAAATCTCTCTGTATCCATACTCGCTCAGCCTCTCTGAGGGCTACCGGCTGCGACATGGGTATAGCCTCTATGCTGTCGGCATCACCGGAGAGGATCTTTAACTTTATATTGTCGTTAGGATAATCGCACCAGACATCCATTTCTTTTATGCCGCCGGCATTTGAGAAGCCCGCTTCATCAACGTTTATCTCGGCGTATGCCTGGTGTACCACAAGAGGTGCGGCCCCAAAAGTGAAACTGAAGCCGTCAGATTCCAGCTTGTCGTAATGCCGCCGGTTTAGCTTTTTCCATAAGGCCAGGAGCCGATCCGGATTTAAAAAATCCGAACGCTGGTCGTCGGTAAAAATAAGGGTATGGCCCATTTCATACTTGATCTCCTCATCGTCCATACCACATATTCCTGCCAGGGCCGTGGCAAAATTCCGCCTTAACAGATACGAGGTGGCAGCAGATTCCTGGAAGAGCTTGTGGGACCGAAGCTCGCCGGACAGCTCGTCCAGCCGGTGGCCGTCTATTTTGCACTGCCACAGCACTTTTTTGCACAGCAGCATAAAGTCCCGGGGATTACAGCCTTCGGCATATCCGTCTAAGCTCTCGTTGAGGCAGAGGATAGGGAGTTTGTATATGTCCGTATCCGTATGACTAAGCCTGCTGCTAATGTATTTAAAGCGCTTATCAAGGAGGACACACAGCTCGTAGGGAACGGGCAGCACCCTATAGGCGTTTGCGGTTTTCAGACGATAGCTGTGCTCACTGCGGCTTCTTGCCTGGGAATAGATATACATACAGAAAAATCTGCTGCCGTTTACACTGACAGGTCTTATATCTCCGTAACTGAGGCCACAGCATTCACCGGGACGCAGTCCCATGTAAAACATTATGGCAACGCCAAGATAGAGGCTATTGCCGAGGAAATTGCTCTTCACAATGTCCAGCAGCTTCAGCTCCTCAGGGATGGATAGAGACTTGGGAGTCCTTAGCTTCAGCCTAATGTTCTGATCTATGGCTTCGTCCCTGGTCTTGGCGGGCTTCTTAATGCCGGTATCGGTGTTCCAGCCGGTACCCCAAAGAGGATTGAAAAAGACGCCGTCGGAATATACTTGAGCGAAATAGCAGATGTCGTTAATTATTGACCTGATGCTTTTGAGAGTATTCTCCGAGTATTTCCTCCTCTGATGGGCGTTCATGGCCTCTATGGCCCTGCTGTAATCCGAATTTTCGGCATCAATCAGCGACCGGGTGAGATAAGGCTCAAGTTTCACAATGTAATTTTCATAAGACTTCTTTGTTGTATTCTGCCAACCAAAGGCATCATAGAGCTCAAATCTGTATCTCCTAAAAAAAGCACAGGGAGCCAGCTGGAGGTCCTCGTAAGGGATGCTTATGTTAAGATCCTTTATCATTCTTTACGAAGCCTCCACATATGACAGTCATTCCCCTTTCGGTGGAAAGGGCCAGCTCTGCCGGCTTGCTGAATCGCAGTTTAACTCCGGCTTTCCAGTTTAGACCGGCAGGGACGTTTAGCTGTTTTCGCACGAAGCGGTTATCTAGTTTATACCATGGGTTTAGTTCGGACACGTTCATCATTGCCATTCCGTACTCCATCTGGGAAAGCATTCTAAGCTGCATGGTTGCGTTATTATAATCGATGTAATGGGCGGAGACGGTGTCGTCCGGGCTCAGACCGGCCAGATAGTTTATCTCTCCGCTCTGCATACCGCAGTGATATTTCCAGTAATATCTGCAGTTGAGCTTATATGACGACGGCTGGAAGCTGAGGTCTATTGAGCGGGTCCGGCCATTGGATTCCAGGACAAGAGAGTTGGCATCACCTTTTGACAGTTTGCCCAGTTCCTCAGTGAGAACATCGGGAGATATGCGCTTGTTCCTTATGGTGAGGAGAGGAGCGTCAGGCTCACCGGCGCTTCTGTCCTTTGGCAGCCGGGCATAGATCTGAGAGGGTATGGGAACAAAGCGGTATTTGTTTATGTTGTTAAAGCGCACGAGACTGTATTTTTTATCTACCTTACGGTATTCACGAATTATCTGCAGATTGTAGCGGCCGCTGTAGCCCGTAATGGGGCTTATATCCCCACAGTTAAGGCCGCTGACTTCGGAGGCGTCCAGCCCCAGAAAAACCATGAGAAGCAGACCGGTATGGACGGGGGTGGCGGCATCGGAAGTCAGGATACGGTAAATTTCCCGGCACTGCTCTATGGACAGAGAGCGGGTACGCATATTGTCGGATATTTTTGCCCTGGTGCCTTTTGGAGGAGTAGATGCTTTTATCAGCAGATCCATAACATGGGACGGGTTGATATCATGTTCGCTTAGGTAAAGAGAAATAGCGTAGCGGACCATTTGAGTCCTGAGTTTCAAAGTGGACGTAGGACCGTTACTCTCTGCATTCGCATTTCCCGGACCTTTTGCAGAGGCTCTTACCTGTTTAATAAGCTGGTTGCAGGCTTCCACAAGCTCCTGCTCCTGGGCGCTGCAAAAAGAATCGAGCCGAAAAGCTCCGGCGTGCTGACAGATCAAGGCAAATTCTGATTGGCGTTCTTCATCAGTTCTGGAAGAGGTGTCAAGTATGGCTATTTCGTTGTATCTGTTCAGCCAAAAGACGAAGAGCTCGTTATCATCAAGGTGGACTTCTTTCGTACCCCTCTTAAGTTCCTTTGTCTGAACGAGAGATAAACCGGCATTCAGCCCCAGAAGGTTTATGATTGCCTGATTAATGATCGCAGGAGTAGGGTACTTCACGTCCGGCTTAGTGTTTGCCCGGATTGACTTTTTCGATGGTGGGTATTCTTTGTGCCACGGCTTTCCCACAGATTTCTTCAGCTCCGTACTGTGCAGATAAAACCGAGCATAGTTGTAATACCCGTCGGTCTTTTTAAATTTAAGGTCGGACCTACGGACAGAGACGGAAAAGCGAAGGGTAAGGGAATTGCAAAGGGGGACTTCATTTTGCATGGAAGCCGGAAGAGACACCATATTCACGCCCTTTTGAAACGAACTTCAAAATTCCTAAAAATAATTTCCTAAAATCAAGAGGAAAAATCAGTATAAATGGGAAAAAGCAAAAAATTAGAGAGATATTTAAAAGCATATGTGAAATCAGTATAATATACTTTTCTTTGCTATTATACTATAAATTCGGGCAATATTCAAGAAAATATGCATAGATAGCTACCTCTTAACTCATAACCCGGAGGTCGTTGGTTCAAATCCTTCCCCCGCAACCACGTGGTCGCAAACTTGCTTGCGACCACGATTTTATATGCCTATGGAGAAACCGGAGCAAAACCATTCCATTGAGGCTATCCCTGTATAGCAAAGTTTATATCACTCTATAATCACAGGGCCCGTTGCAAAATGGAGCCAAGTCAGGACCACCCGTAAAACGGGTGGCCTGCACAAGCCCTATAAGGGCATAGTATTGGCCGCGCCTCAAGGCGCGGTGAAACGGTCTGCCGACCGCATAGGATTACGAGCGGCCCCACCAAGTGGGGCTGCTTTTATTTGCTCTTTTTAGCTGGCTCACCCGTAAACGGGTCATAGTATTCCTTTATCGACATCTGGTCGCTTATCCTATCTTCTGCCAGCTGATTCCTGATGTACTGTGCAATCGCTTTCTTGTTCCTCCCTACTGTATCCACATAGTATCCTTTACACCAAAACTGCCGGTTTCCATACCTATATTTCAGATTGGCGTGTCTATCGAATATCATTAGTGAACTTTTACCTTTGAGATATCCCATGAACTGTGATACACTATAT
The DNA here is from genome assembly GCA_949294945.1 of uncultured Eubacteriales bacterium. Lineage (GTDB taxonomy): Bacteria > Bacillota > Clostridia > Oscillospirales > Oscillospiraceae > Limivicinus. The sequence continues at coordinate 359 of CASFJB010000117.1, read as the reverse complement.
TTCGGTGGGATACTCACCAGCATGTGGATGTGGTCTGGGCAGGCTTCTGCTTCTATTATTTCTACTCCTTTGTACTCGCACAATTTTCGTATTATACTTCCGATGTCTGCTTTTATCTGCCCATATATTTCTTGCCTTCTGTATTTTGGGGCGAACACTATATGATACTTACAGTTCCACCGTGTATGGGCCAGACTGTCCACTTCTTCATTTTTCTTTAGCATGATATTCCTCCTTTGTATTTTGGGACTTCGGTCGGCAAACCTGCTCCCATTTTACTCTGGAGGTTTATCTTTTCATACTCATAGCTATAAGCTTTTTGGAACCACGGGCATTGCCCGTGGTTTTCTTTATACAAA
>CASFJB010000116.1 GCA_949294945.1 uncultured Eubacteriales bacterium | reverse complement strand
TACAAGGTTTTTTGCTTTTGCCATCCTGTTCTCCATTCCACGGAGCCTCCCGGCTCCGTCTCACTTTCTAATCAGATTCAGACTTATCCGCTTTCCGGCATCCCGCCGTATATAGCCCTTTATCTCCAGCAGAGTCAGCTGAGAGAGCACCTTTGCCGCGGTATAGCCGGTGGCCTCTATAATATCGTCTATGTGCTGACTGCCGCCGGACACGGCTTTCACTATCTCCAGCTGCTCGGTACTCAGTCCTGAGAGCTGTTCACGCAAGTCAATATATCCTTTGCTCTTTTTCTTGTCAATCTCTTTTTTGCTCTCTTCCGGCCGGGAGGCCTGGGGGACGGCTGCCTTTTCCGGCTGCTGCGGCCCCGGTACCGGCGCGCTCACCGGGCCCTTTTCCTTCAGCTTTTCCGGGTACAGAGGTGCAAATTCCTCCAGCACGTCCCAGCCGCAGGTGACAGGCTTTGCCCCCTGCTTTATGAGCTCTATGGTCCCGGCGCTGTTTGGAGCGTCGGCATTGCCGGGCACGGCAAATATCTCCCGCCCCTGCTCCAGAGCCTCGGCGGCAAAGAGCAGGGCGCCGCTGTTCTCCGGCGCCTCCACCACCGCTACCCCCAGGGAGAGCCCCGAGGCTATACGGTTGCGGTCCCTAAAAAAGCTCTTCAGCACATGGGTGCCCGGAGGGTATTCGCTGACCAGGGCTCCGGAGTGGGCAATGTCCAGGCACAGGGAGCTCTCCCGTTCCCGGTGAGGGGTGCCCAGCACGGCTATGCAGCGGCCGCCGCCCAGAAGAGCGCCCTTTGCCGCGGCCTCGTCTATGCCTCCGGTGACAAGGGATACGACCGTGCCTCCGGCCTTGGCTATCTCCCAGGCCAGGTTCCGGCCCATCTTCAGGCCGTAGACGCTGGCCTTCCTGGTTCCGATGACGGCCACCGCCGCCTCCTCGTCCAGGTCTTTCAGGCTGCCTTTAACATACAGCACCACCGGCGGAGCAAAGATATTCCTGAGCCTTGCCGGATAGTCCGCATCCTGCATGGTAATTATATCTATCCCCTGGATATGGCAGGCCTCCAGGATGGGCTCCACCCGGCTCATGTCCCGCTTTTCCAGCAGCTGGGCTTCCAGGCGGTTCACCCCGGGGACCCGGCCAAAGTCCCCCGCCGGAGCATGGAAAGCCTCCTCCGCTCCGCCGTAGTGCTTTGCAACGGCCGCTCTTGCCCTGGGGCTCAGCCTCGTCTGGGAGGATAGCCACAGCCAATATTTTATCGCCGCCATTTTCCCCTCCTGCCCTTATCTTTATTCCTCAGTCCGGGTTATCTTGTCATCTCCCACATTATTACGGCTGCCGCCACCGCGGCGTTCAAAGATTCGCTGCCCGGGGCCATGGGTATTATCAGCTCCCCGTCGCACAGCTCAATGAGCTCCCGGCTCAGGCCCTGTCCCTCGCTGCCCACGCAGACCATGGCCTCTTTCACATCCAGGCGGCGTATGTCCTCCGCCCGGTCCGACAGTGCCGCAGCATAGAGCTTCAGGCCGTTTCTGTCCGCCAGCTGCCGCAGTTCCTCCCGCTGCGCATACATGACCCGCTGGCGGAATATGGCCCCCATGCTGGAGCGCACCGCCTTCGGTCCGTAGATGTCCGCACAGTCCCCGGTGAGTATGACCCCATCGATATCCATTGCCTTGGCTGTGCGCAGTATTGTGCCCACATTCCCCGGGTCCTGGATGGTCTCCAGCACGATGGCATTTCTCAAGCTCCCGTCGCCCCTGTCCCTCTCCATGGCCACGGTGAAAACCGGGCCGGGGCTGTTTTTCATGGGGGAGGCATAGTCGAAGAGCTCCGCCGGGGCAAGGTACTGCCTGGGACAGTTCAGTCCCTCCACCGTCCCGGCCCGCTCTTTCCACAGTACGGAGCGTATCTCCGCCCCCTTTTCCACCGCCTCTCTCAGCAGCTTCATCCCGTCGCAGACAAACTCCCCTGTCTCCCGGCGGAAGGAGCTCTCCCCTGCCAGGCGGCGCAGGCGGAGAATGTATTGATTTTTTCTGGAACTGACAGTTTCTATGTCCATGTTTTGCGTCCATTTCAGTGTATTTTATTATAGTATAATAATACAGTGTTTTAAAATTGGCAAGGTGTTTATAGGTTCAAAAAATCCGGGGCCCTGATACGGCCCCGGATTTTTCCGTATTTTTTCCAATTGAAACAGGCTTTTCCCTTACATGCCCCACACCAGCCAGATGTATATATACCCGGCCAGTACCGCCGAGAGGGTGAAGGGCACGCCTATACGCAGAAAGTCCCTGGTGGTGACGGTCTCTCCGTTTTTGCGCAGGATGCCGATGGCGGTGATATTGGCGGAGGCGCCGATGGGGGTGAGGTTGCCGCCCAGGGTGGCCCCGGTGAGCAGGCCAAAGTAGAACACATAGGGCTCGGCGCCCATGAGGGCGGCTATGCCCTGGACCACCGGCAGCATGGTGGCCACATAGGGGATATTGTCGATAAAGGCGCTGAGCAGCACCGATACCACGACAATGAGGGTGTAGAGCAGGAAGGGACTGTCTCCCGCCAGCTCATAGAAGATGCCGGCGGCAGCATCTATCACTCCGGCGGAGCGGATGCCCTCGATGACCATAAACAATCCGAAGAGCAGCAGCAGGGTCTCCTTGTCCAGCTCCCGCAGCACCACTTTCAAGGGCAGGGCGCCCTTGGATCTAATGCAGGCTCGCACCACACCCACAAGGCAAAGCAGCATACAGCTCAGGCCGCTGCGAAGATTGTACAGTGCCAGGAGGAAGGGGTCCTCCGGGGCGGGGAGGAAGGACACGATTATAAGCAGCAGCACCGTGGCTATCATAAGATAGCTGGGGAAATAGTCTTCCACCTCCGTCTCCACCCTGGCGCTGATTGGCGCCTTGTTGCGGCGGAAGAGGAACATCAGCACAAAGGCCGAGGCCAGAGCCCCCAGCTCCACGCCCCAGAACATGCCGGGCTTGCCCAGCATCCAGAAGAAGTCCATGAAGTTCATCCCTGCAAAACCGCCAAGAAGCATGCTGGTGGTATCCCCCACCATGGTTGCGGCCCCCTGGAGATTTGAGGACACGGCGATGGCAATAAGCACCGGCACCGGGGAGACCTTCAGCTTCCTGGCAATGGCCAGGCCCACAGGGGCCACCATCAGCACCGTGGCCACATTGTCCACAAAGGCGCTTATCACTCCGGCAAAGAGAGCCAGAGCAGTCACCGCCCACATGACGTTGGGGGTCTTGGTCATCATCAGTTCCGCCAGCCTGGCAGGCATACGGCTGTCGATAAACAGGCTCACCAGGCCCATGGTGGCGGCTATCATCATAAGTACGTTGTAATCCACTGCCGACAGAGCCGACAGCAGTCCCATGTCGAACAGGCCCAGGTAGCCCATGACTATGAATATGGCCGCCGAGCAGAGGGCGATCCAAGGCCTCCAGGCCTGGAAGGCCAGCATGAGCACATAGGTCAGGGCGAAAACTACCAGCGCAGGTATCAAGTATCTACCACTCCTTGACAAGTAAATTCTTGCTCATTATAGCATCTCTGCTCATTAAAATGTTGCTAATTTTCCAGGCTGCGAAGAATTCGTTATAATTTATTATTCTTTAATGATTTTCTTAGGTATTGTGGTATAATTTAACCATAACAAATACTGAAAGCACATAATGTTGAAAGGACAGTCAGACCATATGGAGATACAGGCAAAAGTTGGCGACCTAATCCCTCTGGCGCCGGTGGCGGCACAATACAACGACGAACTAGCCCGGCGCATGCTGGAGACCGCAGTGGAATACAAAGAGCTGCGCATGATGTACGCCTGCGCCATAAAAGAGGTGCAGACCAAATTTGAAGTGCTGAACACCGAGTTCAACATACTCTACAAACGAAACCCCATCAGTTCCATGAGCACCCGGCTCAAAAGCAGCTCCAGCATCATTGAGAAGCTGCACCGCAAAGGGCTGGGCTTCTCCCTGGAAAACTTGGAGGACAGGATCCAGGACATAGCCGGGATACGCATAATCTGTTCCTACGTGGACGATATATACACTCTGGCCGAGGCTCTGACCAGCCAGGACGACATCACTCTGGTGGAAAAGAAGGACTACATAGCCAACCCCAAGCCCAACGGCTACCGCAGCCTTCACCTTATAATCAGCGTCCCTGTATTCTTTTCCCAGCAGAAGCGGGAAATGAAGGTGGAGGTCCAGATACGCACCATTGCCATGGACTTCTGGGCAAGCCTGGAGCACCAGATAAAATACAAACGAGAAATACCGGATCAGGAGAACATAGTGGCGAAACTGAAGGCCTGTGCCGACGATATAGCCCGTATCGACAGGGAGATGATGGACATCCACCGGCAGCTGGAGGCTTCTGAAAACAAAGAGCAGGAAGAGGACAGCCTGCTGTCCATGCTCCGCAAGCTGGACACCCCCATATCCTGAAGAGATAGGGCCGCATTTTCTTTCGAACAATGCGGCCAAAATTATTTTCCCCGTATTGTAATATTCCGGAAGCTGGAGTAAAATTCAATCAACAGGTAATAACTTTCAAATTTCCGCCGTCCTGTGCGGCCAAGAGGGAGTTGTATACATGAACATAGAGCTTCGGGATATCATGAAGGCCACCGAGCGGCTAAAACCCATCCTGCACCACACCGAGCTGGACCAGTCCACCACCTTTTCCAAGATGACCGGCGGGAACATCTATCTCAAGTGTGAAAACCGGCAAAAGACCGGCTCCTTTAAAATAAGGGGCGCCAGCAACAAGATAGCCTCCCTGGCGGAGCAGGGCCAGGTCAAATCCGTGGTGGCCTCCTCTGCCGGCAACCACGCCCAGGGCGTGGCCTACGCCGCCAAGAAGTTCGGTATCCCCGCCACCATAGTCATGCCCGAGTCCGCCCCTATAGCCAAGGTCCAGGCCACCGAGGGCTACGGGGCCAAGGTGGTGCTCTCCGGCGCCTGCTACGACGACGCCTACACCAAAGCCAGAGAGATATGCGACAGCGAGGGCGCTACCTTCCTCCACCCCTACAATGACCCGGAGGTGATCGCCGGCCAGGGCACCCTTGGCATAGAGATACTGGGAGACCTGCCTACGGTGGACATTATCCTGGTCCCCGCCGGAGGCGGCGGACTGCTCTCCGGCGTGGCCGCCGCCGTCAAGCAGCTCAACCCCAGAGTGAAAGTCTGCGGCGTCCAGGCCGAGGGGGCCAACGCAATTGCCCGCAGCTTCCGTGAAAAACGCCTGGTCACCACCGAGACAGCCTCCACCATTGCCGACGGCATCGCCGTAAAAGTCCCCGGGGATATCACTGTGGACCTTATAAACCAGTACGTGGACGACGTGGTCACCGTCTCCGACCGGGAGATCTCCAGCGCCATACTGCTGCTGATGGAGCGCTGCAAGCAGATCGTGGAGCCCGCCGGAGCCACATCCCTGGCGGCAGCCCTGGGCGGAAAGATAGACGTGGAGGGCAAAAACGTGGTGTGTCTCCTCTCCGGGGGCAATATCGACGTGAGCTTCATCCAGAACATCATTGAGCAGGGCCTGGTTGCCCGCAACCGCCGCCTCAAGTTCATCGCCAAGCTTATCGACCGCCCCGGCAGTCTGGTGCAGCTGCTGAACGTCCTGGCCCAGGCGGGAGCCAATGTGCTCACCGTCCAGCACGATAAGCTGATGCTGGGGCTCAACCCCAACGAGACCTATGTGCGCATAGCCTGTGAAGTGGGCGGCAAGGCCCACGGCAGCCTGGTCATGAGCGAACTGAAAAACCACGGCTACCAGGTGGAAAGCGACGAAATGTGATACCCACTAAAATTCAAAATAAGCTATTGCAAAAAGGAGAACTGGAACATGAAAACCGTATCCACTGAAAAAGCCCCCTCCGCCATCGGCCCCTATTCCCAGGCCCAGATAAGCGGCGGCTTCGTATTCTGCTCCGGCCAGATCCCCGTTATCCCCGAGACCGGAGAGCTGGCCCAGGGTCTGGACGGCCAGGCAAACCAGGTGTTCAAAAACATCTCAGAGCTGCTGAAGGCCGCAGGTTCCGATATATCCAAGGTGGTCAAGAGCACCGTGTTCATTAAACACATGGACGATTTTGCCGCCATCAACGCCATCTATGCCAAGTACTTTACCGAGCCCTTCCCCGCCCGCTCCTGCGTGGAGGTGGGTAGACTGCCCAAGGATGTGCTGCTGGAGTGCGAGGTCATCGCCGAGCTGTAAGTCGCAGCCGTTCAAGGGGAGGGCTGAAAAGCCCTCCCCTTTCAGCTTGTCAAAAAAGTCCTTACAGACTTTTTTGATTGCGCTTCTCCCGCCAAGCATTTTGCCGTAGGCAAAATGCTGCTTTGCCCAAAAAGCCTTGATTTTCAAGGCTTTTCTGTGGCGGGTTATTGAAACGCGAGGCGGG
>CASFJB010000115.1 GCA_949294945.1 uncultured Eubacteriales bacterium | reverse complement strand
CCCCCTTATATTTGACCGGGCCCCTTGCCCGACACAACCTATACAGATAAACAGGAGAAAAGAAACATGCCACAGGATTACAACGCCAGTCTGAATCTGCCCAAGACCGACTTCCCCATGCGCGCCGGCCTGCCCACCCGGGAGCCGGAGATGCTCAAGCGCTGGGAGGAAATGGACGTCTACAATGAGATGCTGAAAAAGAACCAGGGCAAGCCCCGCTTCAACCTCCATGACGGCCCTCCCTTCTCCAACGGCAAGATACACATGGGCCACGCCCTGAACAAGTCCATCAAGGACTTCATCACCCGCTCCTACGCCATGCGGGGCTACTACACCCCCTACATCCCCGGCTGGGACAACCACGGCATGCCCATTGAGTCCGCCATCATCAAGGAGCAGAAGCTCAACCACAAGGCCATGAGCGTTGCCGATTTCCGCTCCGCCTGTGAGGCCTACGCCGAGAAATACATCGGCATCCAGATGGAGGGCTTCAAGCGCCTGGGCGTCATCGGCGACTGGGAGCACCCCTACCGCACCATGAGCAAGGGCTTTGAGGCAGACGAGGTGCGTATCTTCGGCAAGATGTATAAGAACGGCCACATCTACAAGGGCCTCAAGCCCGTGTACTGGTGCGCCAAGGACGAGACCGCCCTGGCCGAGGCCGAGATAGAATATCAGGACGACCCCTGCACCACCGTGTATGTGAAGTTCCCCATGAAGGACGACCTGGGCAAGCTGGGCCATCTGGACCTGAGCAAGCTCTACTTCCTCATCTGGACCACCACCATCTGGACCCTCCCCGGTAACCTGGCCATCGCCCTGCACCCGGACGAGCTCTACGCCGTGGTGAAGGCCCCCAGCGGGGAGATGTACATCATGGCCCAGGCCCTCACGGAGAAGGTCATGAACATCGGCGGCTTTGAAAGTTATGAGATAGTGGAGAGCCACCCCGGCTCCTTCTATGAGAACATGCTGGCCCAGCACCCCTTCCTGGACAAGACTTCCCGCCTGCTCCTGGCAGACTACGTCACCATGGACTCCGGCACCGGCTGCGTCCACACCGCCCCCGGCTTCGGCGCCGACGACTACCTCACCTGCCTGCGCTACGGCATGGAGATGGTGGTGCCTGTGGACGACCAGGGCCGCCACACCGACTACGCCGGCAAGTACGCCGGACTGGGCACCGAGGAATCCAACCCCATTATCCTCAAGGATATGAAAGACAGCGGCATGCTCTTTGCCTCCGAGGACATCATCCACAGCTACCCCCACTGCTGGCGCTGCAAGAGCCCCATCATCTTCCGGGCCACTCCCCAGTGGTTCTGCTCCGTGGACTCCTTCAAGGACGAGGCCATCCAGGCCTGCGAGAACGTGCGCTGGCTGCCCGCCTGGGGCAAGGACAGAATGGCCGCCATGATCCGTGAGCGCGCCGACTGGTGCATCTCCCGTCAGCGCCGCTGGGGCCTGCCCATCCCCGTGTTCTACTGTGAGGACTGCAAGAAGCCCGTATGCACCGACGAGAGCATAGAATCCGTGGCCGCCATCTTCGAGGAAAAGGGCAGCAACGCTTGGTTCGAGATGGAGGCGGCGGAGCTGCTGCCCCAGGGCTTCAAGTGCCCCCACTGCGGCGGCGTCCACTTCTTCAAGGAGACCGACACTCTGGACGGCTGGTTCGACTCCGGCTCTACCCACTACGCCGCCATGCTCCGGGACCAGGGCTTCTGGCCTGCGGACATGTACATGGAAGGCGGCGACCAGTACCGCGGCTGGTTCCAATCCTCCCTGCTGGTGGCCGTAGGCGCTCTGGGCAAGGGCGCACCCTATAAGGAGTGCCTCACCCACGGCTGGACCGTGGACGGCGAGGGCCGTGCCATGCACAAGTCCCTGGGCAACGGCGTTGACCCGGCGGATATGATAAAGGAATTCGGCGCCGACATCGTCCGTCTATGGGCCGGCTCCGCCGACTACCACGTGGACGTGCGCTGCTCTCGGGATATCTTCAAGCACCTGAGCCAGAACTACCTGAAGTTCCGCAACACCGCCCGCTACTGCCTGGGCAACCTCAACGGCTTTGACGCCGACAACCTGGTGGCTCCTCAGGACATGCTCCCCCTGGACCGCTGGGTCATCACCAAGCTCAACCAGCTTATAAACAAGGTGGAGGACGCCTACAAGGACTACGAGTTCCACGTAGTCTCTCACGCCATCAACGACTTCTGCGTGGTGGAGCTGAGCAGCTTCTACCTGGACATCATCAAGGACCGCCTCTACTGTGAGGAGCCCAAGGGCCTGAAGCGCCGCAGCGCTCAGACCGCCCTGTACCTTATCCTGGACAGCCTTACCAAGATGTTCGCTCCCATCCTGGCCTTCACCTGCGACGAGATCTGGCAGGCCATGCCCCACCGCAAAGAGGACGACGGCCGCAATGTGCTGCTCAACACCATGAACAAGCCCTTTGAGGCCTATGCCCTCTCCGCTGAGGAGCTTCAGAAGTGGGATACCCTCATCTCCGTCCGTGACGATGTGAACGGCGTGCTGGAGGCCGCCCGGGGCGCAAAGCGCATCGGCAAGCCCCTGGAGGCCGCCGTCACCCTCAGCGTCAGGGACCAGGCCGCCAAGGAGGCTCTGGACACCATTTCCGACATGAATCTCTCCGAGCTCTTCATTGTCTCCGCCTGCCTCATTCAGGAGGACGCCCAGGAGGACGGCGAGGCCGTCACCGGCGAAGGCGCCAAGAACCCCGGTCTGCGCATCTCCGTAAGGGAGGCCCCCGGCACCAAGTGCCCCCGCTGCTGGATGCACTCTACCCAGGCCCAGCCGGAAACCGGGCTCTGCCCCCGCTGCGCTCAGGTCCTCTCCCGGCTCTGAGCTTCAAGCCAAGTAAAGGCGCCGCCTCTCCTTGGCGGCAGCAAAATACCGGCGCTCTCCGCCGGCAGATAGATAGGAGAAACTTATGCTTTATTCCATAGTTGCTTTGCTGGTCGTCATTCTTGACCAAGCGGTGAAGTTCTGGGTCACCAACACCCTGCTGGGTTATGACGTCGTGACCTTCATTCCCGGCGTAGTCAGCCTTGTGAACGTGCCCAACTACGGCGCGGCCTTCGGTATCCTCAGCGGCGGCAACGCCCGCATAGGCTTTATCATTGTCACCGTGATCTTCTGCCTGGCCGTCATGGTGGCCCTGGCTACCAATTTCATCAACGGCCGTCTTGCCCGCTGGTGCCTGGTGATGGTTGCCGCAGGCGGATTTGCCAACTGTATCGACCGGGTCATCTACGGCTATGTGGTGGACATGTTCAAGATCGAGCTCTTCGATTTCTTCATCTTCAACGTGGCCGATATCTTCATCACCGTCTTTGCCATTCTCTTTGCCGTGGCCATTCTCTTTGAGAAGGACTCCACCGCCGAGGAAGAGGATGAGGCCGAAGAAGAGGAAGAAGAGGACGAGGAGGAAGAGAAAAAGCCCCGCAAGGGTCTCCTGGCCCGCTTCCGTCATGATGAGGACGAGGAAGAGGAGGAGAAGCCCCGTAGAGGCAAGAAGGCAAAGTACGAGGACGAGTATGAAGAATACCGCTCCAAGCAGAGGCCCGGCCGTCCCGCCGCTCCCGCAGCGGCTCCCCGTTCCTCCGCTCCCCTCAGGTCCGGCGACAGGGCCCAGAGCAGCGCCCCCGCCAGGACCGCCGCGCCCGCCCGCAGCAGCGACCCCTTTGCCGAGTGGGAAAAGGCCAACGCCCGGGTGGACGCCCAGCGCAGCGGCAGCTACGCCGCCAGGGCCATGGGTACCGCCCCCCAGCAGCGGAGCAATCCTCAGAATCCCCAGGCCGCCGCGCCTCAGCAGGGCGGCTACCGTCCTCCGGTGCAGCGCCCGGCCCAGCAGGCAAGGCCCGTTCAGCCCGCCTATCCCCAGGAGGCTCAGCCCGCCGTCCGGCCCCAGGCAGCTGCCCAGCAGCCTGTGTCCCAGCCGGCACCCCGGCCTCAGGCCAGGCCTGAGAAGGCTGCCGACAGTGAATTCGACCTGGACGATATTCTCAACGAGTTCAAGTAAGCGCAGGCATGGACGATATCTTTATTACAGTGACAGCAGAGGAGAGCGGCGAGCGCATCGACGCTCTCCTCTCCCGCAATCTGGAGGCTTTCAGCCGCAGTCAGATCCAGAAGCTTCTGGACCAGGGGGCCGTATCCCTGAAGGGCAGGGCCCTTAAAAAGAACTACCGCTGCACCGCCGGAGAGAGCTATGACATTCTTCTGCCGGACATGGCGGAGCTGCCCCTGGAGCCCCAGGACATCCCCCTGGACATTGTCTATGAGGATTCCGACCTGATCGTGGTGAACAAGCAGCGGGGACTGGTAGTCCATCCCGCCCCGGGGCACCCTGACGGCACCCTGGTCAACGCCCTGCTCTTCCACTGCGGAGACAGTCTCTCCGGCATCGGCGGCCTGCGCCGCCCGGGCATAGTCCACCGGATAGACAAAGACACCTCCGGCCTTATAATCGCCGCAAAAAACGACTTTGCCCACCAGGCCCTCTCCGCCCAGCTCTCCGACCACAGCCTCTGCCGGGAGTATGAGGCCATAGTCCGGGGCGGCTTCAAAGAGAGCTGCGGCACCGTGGACCGGCCCATAGGCCGCCATCCCGTGGACCGCAAACGCATGGCGGTGACGGAGAAAAACTCCAAGCCCGCCGTCACCCACTGGCAGCTCCTGGCTTCCTATAAGGGCTACTCCCACATCCTCTGCCGGCTGGAGACCGGGCGCACCCACCAGATACGGGTGCACATGGCCAGCATCGGCCACCCCCTTCTGGGGGATTACACCTACGGCGCCCCCTCCCCTGAAAAGGGCCTGGAGGGCCAGTGCCTTCACGCCCGCAGGCTGCGCTTTGTCCACCCCCGAACCGGGGAAGGGCTGTGTCTTGAAACGCCCCTGCCGGACTATTTCCGCTCCGTTCTGGCGCGGCTGGGGCCTGAGATATAGTATTTTCCCCAAGTCCTGTTAAATAAGGAGAGATACATATGAAAAGCGGAAAACTGGTACTGCTCATTGCCGCCCTTGGCATAGTCATCGCCCTGGCGGCGCTGCTTATCAAGCTGATATCCGGCATGGTCAGCCTGGTGTCCGGGGCCTTCAACGCCATTCTCGGGCTCTTTGTGATACTGGCCCTGGTGCTTATCGTCATCTGGATGTTCAGGTATGCTTCAAAGCACAAGTAATATCCCATAAAACACTTCGACCCCGGGCCGGCTTCTACGCCGGTCCGGGGTCTTACAATGCTTCCATATTCATTTATCTCCTTTTTACAGGGAAGGTATTACCCTCAGGCTATGTACACGCCCAGCAGTCCGTATTCGGTCTCGGCCATTTCCTCAGCTGAACCGGTCATTTCGCTGCCTTCGGCCACATCCGGGAGATGCCGCCTGAAGTTATCGCCGGCAAAGACTGCGCTCACCGCTCCCAGGACTATTAAAATACAAATAAAGGACACTACCAGCTTCTTCATAAATAATCACCTCGCCTATTGAGACGGCGTGATCTGGATATAGTTCCCAGCAAAATTTAAAAAGCTCCGCAGAACGGAGCTTTTTAATAATTCTTAATAATTCGTGCTTATCAGTAGTTCTCTTTGCGAAGCTCGAAGTAGCTCTGGGGATGGGCGCACACGGGGCAGACCGCAGGGGCCTTGGTGCCCACCACGATGTGGCCGCAGTTGCGGCACTCCCAGACCTTTACCTCGCTGCGCTCAAAGACCTGGGCGGTCTCCACATTGTGCAGCAGGGCCCGGTAGCGCTCCTCGTGGGTCTTTTCGATAGCGGCAACGCCTCTGAACTTCTCCGCCAGCTCGTGGAAGCCCTCCTCGTCGGCCTCTCTGGCCATGCGGTCATACATGTCGGTCCACTCAAAGTTCTCGCCCTCGGCGGCGTGGAGCAGGTTCTGGGCGGTGTCACCCAGCTCTCCCAGCTCCTTGAACCAGAGCTTGGCGTGCTCCTTCTCGTTGTCCGCGGTCTTTTGGAAGAGCTCGGCTATCTGCTCGAAGCCGCCCTTCTTGGCAGTGGATGCAAAGTAGGTGTATTTATTTCTCGCCTGGGATTCGCCGGCAAAAGCCTCCCAAAGATTTTTCTCGGTCTTGGTGCCTGCATATTTGTTGGCCATGTCTAAAACTCCTTTCGTATAATTGGGGTTCGCTACATTAAGATACCCATTTTTTCAGTTTAAATCAAGTACAATCTGTGAATAAAATAAAAAAAGAGAGACGCTATTGCGTCTCTCCCTGTGTTGGCATTGACCTATCTTTCCGGTCCGTCTCCAGACAAGTATTTTCGGCACTGGTGAGCTTAACTTCTGTGTTCGGAATGGGAACAGGTGGACCCTCACCGTTAAAAACACCAACTATTCAAGGTTTTCTGTACCCTGAAAACTAAACAGAGGAAGCAAGGCTTGCGAACCTGCATAGATGTAGGTCAAGCCCTCGGGCTATTAGTACCAGTAGGCTGAACACATT
>CASFJB010000114.1 GCA_949294945.1 uncultured Eubacteriales bacterium | reverse complement strand
GTCACCACTCTGCCGGTGCTCCAGCCCCTCATAGGCATGGACAAGGAGGAGATAGTCACCCTGGCCCGGAAGATAGGCACCTTCGACACCTCCATCCTCCCCTATGAGGACTGCTGCACCGTGTTCACTCCCCGGCACCCCCGCACCCGGCCCAAAGTGGCCGAGGTGGAGATCGCCGAAAGCGTCATGGATGTGGAGGCCCTGGTGGAGGAGGCCCTTCAGGGCATAGAAAGGATAGAGCTGGACCATGAGTAAGGCTTACAATACCGAGATAATCTCCGTGGGCACCGAGCTTCTGCTGGGCCACGTGACCAATACCGACGCCCGGGATATCTCCGAGCTGCTGTCCAAAATAGGCATCAACGTGCTCTATCACACCGTGGTGGGGGACAATCCCCAGCGGCTCAAGCAGTGTGTGGAGACGGCCAAGGAGCGGGCGGACATCATCATCACCACCGGGGGCCTGGGCCCTACCTGCGACGATCTCACAAAGCAGATACTGGCGGAGGCCTTCGGCCTGGAGCTGGTGGCGGACAAGGCGGAGATGGAAGGACTCAGGGACTTCATCAGCCAGGGCCGGGTCCTCACCGAGAACAATTACAGCCAGGGCATGCTGCCCCAGGGCTGCACCGTGTTCCACAATCTCTGGGGCACCGCTCCCGGCTGCGCCTTTGAGGCGGAGGGCAAGACCGTCATCATGATGCCCGGCCCTCCTGAGGAGTGCGTGCCCATGTTCAAGACCTACGGCATGCCCTATCTGCAAAAGCTCTCCGGGGAGCATATAGTCTCCCACACCGTGAACATCTTCGGCATGGGGGAGAGCACCGTGGATTCCATCTTTGCCAATGAGATGAACGCCATGTCAAACCCCAGCATGGCACCCTACGCCAAGGAGTGCGACTGCCTGCTGAAGATAACCGCCAAGGCGGCCACCGTGGCCCAGGCGGAGGAGATGATAGCCCCGGTGATGGAAGAGGTGAAGACCAGACTGGGGGAGGTGGTCTACGGCACCGACGTGGACTGCCTGGAGGAAGCGGTGATAAAGCTGCTGGAGGAAAAGCCCCTCAGCTTTGCCGCGGCGGAGAGCTGCACCGGCGGCTACATCGCCAAGCGCTTCACCGACCTGCCGGGAGCCAGCCGCTTTTTCAAGGGCGGCATGGTGACCTACACCAACCAGGCCAAGGCCGCCCTGCTGGGCATAGACCCGGCCCTCATAGAGGAAAAGGGGGCGGTGAGCTTTGAGGTGGCCAGAGCCATGGCGGAAAACTGCCGGATAATACTGGGCAGCGACGTGGGTCTGGGAGTCACCGGCCTTGCCGGCCCCGAGGGGGACGGCATCCATGAGGTGGGCACGGTGTTCGTGTCCATGGCGGTGGAGGGCTGCGCCTATGTGAAGGAGCTGCACCTGGGCGCCTATCGCACCCGCAGCTTCGTGCGGCGCATGGCGGGCAACCACGCCTTCGACATGCTGCGCCGCTATCTCTCCGGCCTGCCTGTCCGGGACTGCGTCACCGTCTGCTCCCCTGAGCTCTGAGTCCCGGGAACATTTCTCCGGCGGCCCTCGTCCCTATTTCAGAGGACGAAAGCCGAAGGAGGACAAAGAATGAAAACTTTCACCGCAATTTTGCTGAGCCTTGCCCTGCTGCTGCCTCTTGCCGCCTGCGGCTCATTGCCGCCGGAAGAGGAAGCCAGCCCAACACCCGAGGCTACGGCGGAACCCAGCCCCGAAGCTACTGCCACGCCGGAGCCTACACCGGAGCCCACATTGCCTCCGGAGGACACTGAGGCCGGGAAGATCGCCCTGGAATTTGCCGATGTGTATTTCTACGGCGGGGCGGAGGACATAGAGCCCTGGCTGGTGGATGATTACCAGTGGGGTGTGGACACCTATGACAGCGAGGCTCCCACGGATATCCTGCTGCAGTATGTGTTCCCCTCGGAGGACGAAGAGAATCTATGGAGCGCCTCTATCCGCTTCCGCATGGGTAATGAGGACAGCTTCACCTATCTGGTTCTGGATCTGGTCCAGAGCGGCGAGGGCTGGAAAGTGAGCTTTTTCGGCCTGGACAAGTGAATCTTATCTAAGCAAGGTCCGGCGTTTGTGCGCCGGGCCTTTGAATTTATAGCAAATAATTTCCCCCGCCGGGGAATACTGCACGAAAAGGGCGGGCTGAAACGTCTTATATATGCCGGCAGATAAAGCAGTCGGAAAGGAGACGGGAAGATGGCTGAGCAAGCATACGACAAAAACAGAGGCCCACGGGAGATGTATAAGGAGCACTGCCAGACGGTGTACCGGGTGGCCTTTACCTACATGAAAAACAGCTATGACGCCGAGGACGCGGTGCAGGAGACCTTTGCCCGGCTGATACGCTCCGGGGAACGCTTTGGCAGCCGGGAGACCACCACGGTGACGGTGTATGACATCGGCCAGACCCGGCCCTATGAGGGCCCGGACTGGGCCATGGAGTGGGTGGACAAGGCCCAAGAGGCTTTCGACCAGTGGAGAAGCTACAAGAATGAAAAGCTGGAGGCCTATTATCAGGAGAAGCTGCCAAATCTGAAAAGTATCCTGAGCATAATGGATAACGGCGAGGCCTGGTACGACGGGATGGATGTGGAGGACAACGGGGACGGGACCTATACCTTCACCCTGTGGCACTACGAAGAGGACCCGGACAATCTGGTGCCGGACATCTTCGGGAACATGGTGCCGGCTTATAAAGAGGTCCCCGACCCGGCCACCTCGGTAGCCGTGGATCAGGCGGAGAAGGACGCCTATGATGCGGAGATGCTGCGCATGGCCACACTGGGGGGCTACGGGGATTACCACCATATTTACGGCGTGGCCGACGCCCAGGAGGCGGAAAAGCTGGAAGCCCTGGCGGCGGAGTACGGCCTGAGCCTGCGCAGCGGGCAGGTCACAAAATATGCCGGGGACGACAGCGACCAGGGCCTGAACCGCAGCCTGGGCCAGGCCGTGGGCAGCGGGGATATATACCGTGAGGCCCCGGAGTTCGACCACTACTCCACTTTCCAAAGCGGCTCCTTCCAGTCCGCAGCAAACATTCCTCTGGGCGACGGGCGCAAGCTGTACACTTATCTGTGCAGCACCGCCTATGGGGAAATGGTGGACGGCCAGGAGCTGGGGGGCTTCACAGTCCGGGAGGACGAGCCCATGACCACCCGTAGCTACACCGCCGCCGACGGCACGGAGCTGACCATATCCCAGAACGGAAGCCAGGCCATAGTCTATGCCTATCTGGACAAGTCCTACATCACCATGACCATGGAGATAAACAGCTACAGAAGCCCCGGCGTTCCGGAGACGGACTTCAGCCTGGACGAGGCGGCGGTGAACTATGCCGCGGACTTTATAAACTACAAGAACATCGGCAAGTGAAAAAGCGCAGGCTGAACGAGAGCGCCGGGGGGACATTGCAAAATCCCCGGCGCTTATTTATTTTTAAGATTAATTAAGATTTGCCCTGTTGACTTTTTCTTAGGGGCAAGCTATACTCTAACTGTATTAAGATACATAGTACAGTTAATACGGATTGGAGGTGGCTCCCCTGATAAACATCAATTTCCGGGACGCGCGGCCCATATATCAGCAGGTGAAGGAGGGCTTCTGCCGGCTTATCCTCTCCGGGGCTTTATCCCCGGGGAGCAAACTGCCATCTGTGCGGGAGCTGGCCACCAGCCTGACCATAAACCCCAACACCATACAGCGGGCCTACCGGGAGCTGGAGCAGGAAGGCTACATAGTCTCCGTGCCGGGGAAGGGCAGCTTTGTCTGCCAGGTTGACCGGGCGGCCCAGGCCAGGAGGCAGGAACTGCTGGAGCGCTTCCGGCAGCTGGCCGTGGAGCTGGAACAGCTGGGCGTGAGCCGGGAACAGCTGATGGAAGAGCTTAGGGAAGGAGCGAAAAAAGATGATTGAAATTAAGGCTCTGGTAAAGAGCTTTGACGGCTTCAGAGCCCTGGACGGCCTGGATATCACCGTGCCCCGGGGCGCAGTCTACGGCCTGGTGGGGCCCAACGGGGCGGGCAAATCCACCCTTATCCGCCACACCGTGGGCATATACCGGCAGGATTCCGGGGAGCTGCTGATAGACGGGGAGCCGGTGTACGAAAACCCGAAGATAAAGGCGAGGATCGCCTATATCCCTGACGAGGCGGCCTACTTCACCCAGTCCACCATTAAGGACATGATGAGGTTTTACAAGAGCATGTACCCGGGCTTTGACCAGGAACGCTTTGAAAAGCTGGGGCAGGATTTCCGGCTGAGCCTGAACCGGCCCCTGCGGAAGATGTCCAAGGGCATGCAGAAGCAGGCGGCCTTCTGGCTGGCCCTCAGCTGCCGGCCGGACTACATAGTGCTGGACGAGCCGGTGGACGGCCTGGACCCGGTGATGCGCCGCCAGGTGTGGAGCCTGCTGCTGGGGGACGTGGCGGAGCGGGGCAGCACGGTTCTGGTGTCCTCCCACAATCTCCGGGAGCTGGAGGACGTGTGCGACCATGTGGGCATAATGAACCGGGGGAAGATGCTGCTGGAGCGCTCGCTGAGCCAGCTCCAGGACAACATGGTGAAGGTGCAGCTGGCCCTGGCCGACGGCACCGAACTGCCGGAGGGCCTGGACATACTCCACCGCAGCGTCACCGGGCGGCTGCAGCAGCTGATACTCCGGGGTGACGCAGAAGAAGTGACCAACAAGCTCTCCACGGTGCAGCCCCTGTTCATGGACGTGCTGCCCTTGAGTCTGGAGGAGATATTCATTTACGAGCTGGGAGGTGCGGAGCATGAAATCAAAGACATCCTTGTTTAGTCCCGGCCTGAGCCGGAACATACTCAGCCGCTTCTGGCCTCTGTGGCTTTTCTACCTGGGGCTGCTGCTGGTGCAGCTGCCGGTCACCGTTTCCGGATATCTGGCCCAGGGGATAAATGTGCGCTACACTATGGACCGCATACTTCAGCTGTCGGTGGATGTGGCCAGATATGCGATGGCGGCCTCGGTGCTGTCGGTTATGGCGGCCTTCAGCTATCTGTATTCAAAGCGCAGCTGCTCCCTTATAAACGCTCTCCCCCTGCGCCGGGAGACCGCCTTTGTCACCGCCTGCCTCACCGGACTGCTGCCCCTGCTGCTGGCGGAGGTGCTCACCTGGCTCATCTCCCTGGGGGTTTTTGCCGGCAGCGAGACAGCCCGGCCGGAATATCTCAACAGCTGGTTGCTGGCGGCGCTGCTGTCCACCCTGGCAAGCTACGGCTTTGCCCTGTTCTGCGCCATGCTCACCGGGCACATCCTGGTGCTGCCCGCCCTGTTTTTGGTGCTGAACACAGCGGTGTATGTGCTGGAATCCCTGGTGCAGACGCTGCTGAACACCCTGGTCTACGGCTATGAGGGCGGCACCTCAATCAGCCGGCTCTCGCCCCTGCCCTACGCCGGCAAGGCACTGAGAGTGATAGCCGACCCGGCCTCGGGCAGCCTGGAGCCGGAGTATATCCTGCTGGGTATGGACAGCCTGGCGGTATATGCGGTGGCGGGCGTGCTGTTCATAGTCCCGGCCCTGCTGCTCTACCGCCGCAGAAAGATGGAGCGGGTGGGGGACATAGTGGCCATAAAGGCCCTGGAGCCGGTGTTCAAATACTGCGCCAGCGTCTACGCCGCCCTGGGCCTTGGGGCGCTGCTGGCCGAGACCATGGACAATGCCCTGGGCTCCGGCCTTCTGGGCTCGGCGGTGCTGGCGCTGACGCTGGTGCTCGGCGCCGCCCTGGGCTACTACGCCGCAGAGATGCTGCTGCAAAAGAGCCTGAGAGTTTTCCGCTCCCGGATGCGGGGCCTGCTCATAGTCTGGGCGGTGTTGCTGCTGGGCATGGCGGTGATAGGATTCGACCTCACCGGCTACGAGAGACGGGTGCCGGAGACGGAAGAGATACAGAGCGTCGCACTGGTGAATGACGGGACGATGACCGAGGATGAGGAGAGCATAGAGCTGGTGCGGAGGATACACCGGACAGCCATTGCCAACCGGGAGCATAACCGTCGGACAGACAGCTCAGGCGTTATCTACATCCGATACCAGCTGAAGGACGGCGGCAGCCTGGACAGATGCTACTGGGTGGACGGAAGCCGGGAATGGATAGAAAGCGGCAATTCCGAATTTGCCCTGTGCCGGGAGCTGTACATGCTGCCCCAGAACAAGGAGCTGCTGCTGGAAGCCAGGGAGATAAAGGCGGAGAACATAGTATTCTGCGAGGTGCAGCAGCTTTTGGACATGTCCGACGAGTTTACTCTAAACTTCGAGCAGCTGAGGCTGAGTCCCCAGCAGGCGGAAGAGCTGTATACTCAGTGCATACTCCCGGATACCCAGGACTCCCTGCTGGGCACACAGTGGTTCTACATGGATGAGGAGTCCTATGAGACCCGGAGCGACACGAGCCTGTATATACATGTGGAGTCCGGCGAGGGAGCGGAGTATGGCCCCTACGTGTTCAGCGTCGAAATCACCCTGGACGCAGAGCGTACCATAGCCTGGCTGGAGGAGTTTATCATCGATTTTCCGG
>CASFJB010000113.1 GCA_949294945.1 uncultured Eubacteriales bacterium | reverse complement strand
AGCCGGGTTCTCCTCATGCTCCAGGCCGAAATAATCGGCCTGCTTGTCGGCGCCGATATCCAGGGTTCGGATGACAAGGGGGCGCCCCGCAAGCTGTTCCACCACGCTTCTGTAGGCCTGGTAAAGCTCCTCCTCGGTGGGGAAGCTGTCTCTTCCCAGGTAGAGGAACTCGCTGCGCATAAGGCCCACGCCTTCGGCGTCTCCCTCCAGGGCGTAGCGCACGTCCTGAGCGGAACCGATGTTGGCGCACAGCAGGACCTTTTTCCCGCTCCTGCTTATGCTCTCTTTGCCCCGGAACTTATCCAGCTCCGCCTTATAGGCCATGGCCTTGCGGAGCTTTTCCACCATGGCGCTGACCACGGTGGGTTCCGGGTCTATATAATAGCGTCCGTCATAGCCGTCCACTATCATGAGCTTTCCGTTTATATCCTGCCCCAGCTGGATGTCCGCCTGAACCAGGGTGGGGATGTTCATTATTCTGGCCAGGATGGCGGTATGGCTGTTGGCGGAACCCTGGCGGGTAACAAAGGCCAGTATCTTGTCCTTGGGCAGCTGCACCGTCTCGCTGGGTGTCAGGTCCTCTGCCACCAGTATCCCCGGCTCATCCATCCGAAAGCCACCCTGGCCTCCGCAGAGGATATCCACCAGGCGGCGGGACATGTCCTTCACGTCCACGGCTCTGGCTTTCATATACTCATCGTCCATGGCGGCAAAGGCTGCGCTGAAAGCGTCTCCCGCGTCATGGGCGGCCTGGGCGGCGCCGGCCCCCCCGGCTATCATGTCCTGCACGCTTTCAATAAAGTCCAGGTCGTCCAGCATCATTATCTGCACATCCAGGATCATAGCCTGCTCCTCGCCTATCTCGCTGCTGGTCTTGTCAAACAGAGCGCCCAGCTGTTCTCTGGCAGTCTCCCTGGCGGCGTTGAACTTCTCCAGTTCAAGTTCGCTGTCCCCGCAGGAGGCCGGCAGCTCGTTCTGGCGGGGGTCATACACGTAGGCCTTGCCGATGGCGACTCCGGAGAATACCGGACGTCCGGTCCCTTCCTTCATTCCCTTTTCCTCCCTCACTTTATCAGGCCCAGCACCGTATCCCCGGGGGCCACGGTCTTTCCTGTATAGGCCTTGACCGACTGGTAGTCGGCGGTGTTGCATATCACCATGGGGGTGATGGTGTCATAGCCTTCGGCGGCTATGGCCTCCCGGTCAAACTCTATGAGAAGCTGCCCCTTGGAGACATGCTCGTCGGTTTTGGCAAAGACCTTGAAATGCTTGCCTTTCAGAGATACTGTCTCCAGGCCCACATGAATGAGTATCTCTGCGCCCTCGTCTCCCTTCAGGCTGACTGCATGGCCCGTGTCGAACATCAGGTCCACTGTGGCGTCGCAGGGTGAGAATATCTGATTGCCTGAGGGCCGGATGGCCACGCCCTTGCCCAGTATCTCCTCACCGAAGGTGGGGTCGCTCACCTCCTGAATTGGGACCGCCTCTCCGGCAGCCGGGGCGCCCAGTTCCGTCTCCTTGGCCTTGCCGGAGAAGAGTTTGTCAAAAAAGCCCATAGTGCAGCATCCTTTCATATTTTTCGTTTATTCCATTTTTAGCTCTCAGAAATTTTTCACAGCCGCTCCCGGCAGCTGCGCCGTATACTGACGGCCAGGAAGGCCAGTTCCTCCTGGGGCAGCTTGGTGCCGCAGCGCTCATATATCAGTTCCGCTATCTTCTGGGCGCAGATGAACTCCCTGGGGAAGCACTTGCGCACCGCATTCACAAAGGCCGGGTCCCCTCTGCTGTAGATGGTTTTGTCAAAGGCTCTGAATACCAGGAACTTCAGCTGCACGGTGAGCTCGTTGTAGAACACGCTGCCCGTCTCCAGGTCGAGGTCACAGGAGGAGCTCAGCAGAGCCATGATATCATGGAGGCTGGCGGTGATGCGTATGGTATCGCTTATGGTATTTTCAAATTCGGCGTTTACCAGATGCAGAGCAATGTTTGCCGCCTCGTCGTCGCTGAACTGTATGCCAAGCTCGTTGTCTATAAGCTCCAGGGCATATTTGCCCATGGCATATTCCCTGGGGTAAAAGAACTTCACCTCGGCCAGAAGGCTGTTTTGAAAGACTATCCCCTGGCGGCGGCGCTCGATGGCAAAACAGACATGGTCCGTCAAAGTCAGATACACGCTGGGGCTCAGCTTTCCCAGGGACTCCATGGCCTTATCCACGATACGGCTGCAAAGCTCAGCTTCCCTGGCCGGGAGGCTGGCAAGCAGATCGGTGAGCTTTTGGGTCTGCTCGGTGTTTTCCATGCGAAAGAGCTTTTCCGCCCGGCTCTCGTCTATCTCGTCTCCCGGGCGGACGGAGTAGCCCAGGCCCCGGCCCATGGCCACCATTTCCCTGCCCTCTTCGTCACAGCAGCTTATCACATTATTGTTGATGCATTTTAATACCTTCACGGTTTTCTCCCCCGGCAGCAAAGTGGTCCTGCAGTTGTATGGATGGAAAGAAAAAATAAAAACCATATTCAAGGTGCTTCCCAAATTAATAGTTCGCCTTAAATATGGTTTTGCCTGCCGTACAGTAACAACCCAGAATTTTCTTTTGTCGCTGCTAGCGTATCAACAAATTAACAAACTGTCAACATTTTTTCAGCAAACTGCGCAAACTTCGTGCCTTTAGCCAAATAACATTGTGCAGATTTATGCAGTTTTACAGGGTTAAACTGTTCAGCAGCGCCTTTGCCCGGGCCACGGTCTCCCGGTCCGTATAGCTGCGGGTATACTCGTCTGCCAGGGGCAGGCCCATGGGCACGCCGCTGCGCCTAAAGGCCATGGGGCTGGGCCGGTCCTGCTTTGCCGAAAAATGGAAATGCCTTATCCCCGCCCGGGCAATGGCCTCCATGTTTTTCTCCGACACGCCGCTGCCGGCCATAATGGCCATGTTTTTTCCCACATGCTCCGCCATGGCCCTCAAGAGCTCTATGCCCTCCGGAGCCTTGGCCCTCTGGCCGGAGCTGAGCACCGTGTCAAAGCCCAGGTCCAGAGCCCTGTCCAAAGCCTCAAAGGGGTCCCGGCTCAGGTCAAAGGCCCGGTGGAGAGTATAGTTCAGCCCGGGTCCCCCCAGCTCTATGCAGGCTGCCAGATGCTCTCTGTCCAAGCTGCCGTCCGGCAGCAGCGCCCCCAGCACCAGGCCCTTTGCTCCGGTATCTCTCATCAGCTCCACCTCCCGCAGCAGTATCCTCTTTTCCGCCGGGGTAAAGCAGAAGTCCCCGAAGCGGGGGCGGATCATGATGTTCACCGGTATCTTTACGGCAGAGAGCACCTCCTCCACCAAGGCAAGGGAGGGCGTTGTGCCGCCGATGGCCAGGTGGCCGCAGAGCTCCAGCCTGTCCGCCCCGCCCTCCTGGGCCGCAAGGGCAGACTCCACCGAGTCCACGCATACTTCCAGCAAATGTTCCATAGAAAGCTCCTTTTTTCCATGTTTCCCTATTTTCCCGGGGCCGCCTCTGCGCCCCTCCATACCCGGATATTACCATATCCCACCGCCCCATGGCAATGAGCAATATACCGGCCCTTGGTGCATCTGAGGTTTACATTTTTCTCCTGAGCGTGTATAATCAGCCCATAAGTCAAATCAGGTGATGTTATGAAAAAGAGACTGTTCCTCACCGGTCCCTCCGGTGTGGGCAAAACTACGATAATACGCCAGGCCCTGGGCGACTCTCTGGCCTATGCCGGGGGCTTTGTCACGGAGCGGGTCCTGGATGAGCAGGGCAAGCTTCTGGGCTATGACCTGCTGCCTGCGGCAGCCGCCCTCTCCGGCCAGGCCTACCAGCGCTGGCGCTTTCTGGACTACAGCGGCCCCAAGGCCGAAAAGGACAACGAGGTCTTTCGCAATCAGGGAGTTCGCCTGCTGCAGGAGGCGGAGTATTACCCCTTTGTCCTTCTGGATGAGATAGGGGGCTTTGAAATGCTTATCCCCCAATTCAGGAACGCCCTGGCGGAGCTTCTCAACAGCAATCTGCCTATAATAGGCGTTTTGAAGGGGCCTGAAAATGCCGCCGACATAAAGAGCCGTTTCTCTCTGGGGGACAAGTTCAGCCTGCTTACCGACAATCTCCGCAGCGTCCTGAGCCGGGACGGGGATACGGTCCTCCTTCAGGTAAAGGGCCACGGCGACCCGGCGGCCTCCAGGATAGCCAGGGCCTGGGCGGAGGAGTACACCCCCGGATGAATTACGAGAACATAGTGGAGGCCCGGTTCATAGACCGGCCCAACCGCTTCATCGCCCATGTGGAACTGGGAGGCCAGCCGGTAGTCTGCCACGTGAAAAACACCGGCCGCTGCCGGGAGCTGCTCGTTCCCGGTGCAAAGGTGCTTCTTCAGGCTTCGGACAATCCCAGGCGCAAGACCGCCTACGACCTTGTGGCGGTGTGGAAGGGCCGGCGGCTCATCAACATGGACGCCGCCGCTCCCAACGCCGTTTTCGGCCAATGGCTGAGGAAAGGCGGCCTGGGCTTTGTGCCGGAGCTTATAAAGCCGGAATACACCCACGGGGACTCCCGCTTTGATTTCTATTTTGAGCATGAGGGGAGGCCTTGCCTGGCGGAGGTAAAGGGCGTGACTCTGGAGGAGGACGGCATAGTCCGCTTCCCCGATGCCCCCACTCTCAGAGGGGTAAAGCACCTCCACGGTCTCAGGGCGGCCCTGGCGGAAGGCTTTCGCTGTTACGCCGTGTTCGTCATACAGATGCGCCCGGTAAAACACTTTGAACCCGCCTGGGACAAGCACCATGACTTCGGTTTGGCCTTGGCTGAGGCTGCCGCTGCCGGGGTAGAGGTCCTGGCTCTGGACTGCGATGTGAGCCCCGGGGGCCTGCGCATAGCAGGCAGTGTGCCGGCAGTTCTCACCGTACCTGAATAAGAGAGGATAATATGGACGAAAAGAAAGAAAAGCTATATTTCCATGACCACGGAGACGGCCATGTCCACAGCCATGAGGCTCCGGCCCAGGGCCATGACCACGGCCATTCCCACACCCAGACCAAGGCGGTGATCAACCGCCTGTCCCGGGCCATTGGCCACCTGGAGTCGGTAAAGCGGATGGTGGAGAGCGGCCGGGACTGCACCGAGGTACTGGTGCAGCTGGCGGCAGTGCGCTCCGCCCTCAACAGCACTGCCAAGGTCATATTGAAGGATCACCTGGAGCACTGCGTCCATGGGGCGGGTTCCGACTCGGAGCAGCTGGCCGCTCTCAACGAGGCCATAGACAAGTTCATGAACTGAAAAAACGAGTCCGGCCATTTTGCCGGACTCGTTTTTTCAAATATGCATCCTCACTGTATTGCCTTGTAGTTGTTCCGGGCCTTCAGGTCTCTGATGACTATATTCACCGCCGCTCCGCAGAATATCACCATACAGCAGAAGTAGAGCCACAGCATCAGCAATATCACCGAGGCCAGGGAGCCGTAGACCAGGGGGTATTTGGTGGAGGCGTCGATAAACACGGAAAAGGCTATGCTGACGCCCACCAGGGCTATGGTGGCCAGCATAGCGCCGGGCCAGGTACTGTAGCTGTCCCAGCTGCGCTTGCTCACCTCGTAGACCCCCAGGCAGAGCATGTATTCAATGCCTGCCAGCACCATAAACCGCACGTATCTCCAGGACTGGCTGATGTCAATGAAGGGCAGCATCCGGTTGAGGCGCTCTATAACGCTGCGCCCCGTGAGCATGACCAGTATGGCAAAATACAAGGCCGCCAGAAACAGCAGAGAAAACACCACGCTGAACAGATAGCCCAGGGCGCCCTGGAACCTCTGGCCTCCCTGCATCTCACCTATCGTCCCCTGAAGGGAGCGCACTGCCGCCGAGGCTGAGGTGAGCAGCACCACGATCCCCGCCATCATCATGGCCACGCTGTTGTTCTCAGCCACATAGTACAGGAAATCTTCCAGAAACTCCACCGTCTCCGAGGCCATCAGGTGGTCGGTGAATCGCAGCACGCTCATGGCCTTGTCGTAGCTGTTGCCCAGCAGGGTATACAGGCAGATTATCAGGGGAAAAAAGGTCATGGTGAGATAATAGGACAGGGCTGCCGAGGCTCTGGGCAGACGCTTCACGGAATACATCCTGGAAAAGCAGCGCAAAAAACGCATGATTTTTATGTGCATGAACTTCCCTCAATTCAAACAGCCCGCCTTGTATCTGAGGCGGGCTGTTTATTCAGTGATAGTATATGCTCACTTGGTGTTGAATATTTTAAAAATACTGTCAAAGGGATCTTCCTCGGCAGCGGCGGGCTGAGAGGCCGGAGTCTGGACAGGGGCGGGTTCCACCACCGTCTGGGCTGCAGACTTCTTCTCGGTGGCTCCGGTAAACAGGCCCTGAGAGCGCTGGGGCGCCACGGGCTGCTGAGCGGCGGAGCTGCTCTGGGCTGCGGAAGCGGTGATGGAGCCGTCCTCAAAGCCGGTGGCAATGACGGTGACCCGGATCTCGTCCTCCAGGCTGTCGTCGAAGCTGGCGCCGAAGATGATGTTGGCGTCGGGGTGAGCGGCCTCCTGCACCAGGCTGGCGGCGGTCTCCACATCCTCCAGGTCCATATCCT
>CASFJB010000112.1 GCA_949294945.1 uncultured Eubacteriales bacterium | reverse complement strand
GTGCCGGACAGCCGGTACAGCACCAGCTCCAGCTTGTTTCCGGCGACTTTCTTCAGCCCGTCACCCATCAGGGTCATACCAAAAAGGAAAAGGGCCACGCCGCCCAGCAGCGAGATAACATTTGCAATACTCAGCTCGTCCATCTCCTTGCGGAAAAATATGGTAAAAGTAAATTATATGTAATAGGCATATAAAATATTTTTATTTCCTTAAGAATTTTAACACTACGGGAAATATAAGTCAATCGACAGAAAAAACACTGTGTAAAGCACCTAATAGAGAAAGACGGCTTGAAATTTTTTTGCCCAGCTTGTACAATGTCCCGGGTGATAGATGTGAGGACGGAAATAATATATAAGGATGAGGCTCTGATTGTCTGCCTGAAGCTTCCGGGCCTGGACTCTCAGGAGGGCATGTGCTCCCTGCTGAGAGAGCAGCTGGGAGGAGAGGTGTTCTGCGTCCACCGCCTGGACAGAGAGGTGGGAGGACTGATGGTATATGCCCGCAGCAGCGCCGCTGCCGCTGCCCTGTCGGCTGCAATTTCCGGGCAGCAGTTTTCCAAGGAGTATCTGGCAGTGACCGGGGGCTGTCCCGAGGCGCCGGAGGGGCTTATGCGGGACCTGCTCTACAGGGATGCGTCAAAGAACAAATCCTATGTGGTGAAGCGTCAGCGCAGGGGAGTGCGGCAAGCGGAGCTGGAATACCGGCTGCTGGAGAGAGCCGGAGAGAACTGCCTTTTAAAAGTCAGGCTGCATACCGGACGCAGCCATCAGATAAGAGTCCAGTTTGCTTCCCGGGGTTTGCCGCTGCTGGGAGATGCAAAATACGGCAGCAAGGAGCGGCGCTGCAATATCGCTTTGTGGTCCTGCCGTCTGGCTTTCTCCCACCCGGGAAACGGAAAGACTATGGAGTTTTCCGCTATGCCGGAGCCGAAGTTCCCCTGGGACAGCTTTGAGCTTATCAAAAGCCCGGAGGAGGAATAAAAAAAGAAAATACGGGGCAATATATTAGCACTCGGATTTACCGAGCTCTAATATTCATATTTGGTTCATAATTACTGCTATATTTTTTAATATTTGTGCGGTATTTTATATACAAGATGAAACGAGATAAAGAAAGCTTCATCCGAATAACATAGTAATAAAATTGATGGAGGTATATATCATGTTTGAACTTATTCCTTTTGACCGTCGTGTACGCAGTGTGGCAGCTTTTGATCCCTTCCGTGATTTCGATGAGCTGGAGCGCAGCTTCTTTGGCAACAGCAGAGCCGTTTCCGGTTTCAGGACCGATGTCACCGACACCGGTGATGCCTACAAGCTGGAGGCCGAGCTTCCCGGTTTCAACAAGGACGACATAAAGATAGACATAGAAAACGACTGCCTGACCATTAGCGCCGAGCGTTCCATGGAGAACAAAGAGGAGGACAAGCACAACTTTGTCAAGCGGGAGCGTTACTACGGCTCCTTCAGCCGCAGCTTTGACATCTCCGGAATCAATGCCGACGCCATCGAAGCCGGCTACACCGACGGCGTGCTGACTCTCACCATGCCCAAGAAGCAGGAGCAGCTGCCCGCCAGCCGCAGACTGGAGATCAAGTAAGTTTATGTAAATCAAAATACGTAAACAATATTACGTAAATAAGATTAAGTAAACAAAATTATGTAAATAAGCGGGGACCGGATGTGTATCCGGTTCCCGCTTATTTGCTGTTTGGACAGAAATATTGATAAAGGCCCGGGACTATTTGCCCTTGTCCTTGGGCTTGAAAATAAGCGCAGCCACCAGCCCAAAGAAAACTGCGGCGCACAGTCCGGCGGAGGCGGCGGTAAAGCCGCCGGTAAAGGCGCCCAAGAGGCCCTCCTCCGCCACGGCTTCCCGCATTCCCTTGGCCAGATTGTGGCCGAAGCCTGTGAGGGGGACGCAGGCCCCGGCTCCGGCCCAGTCTGCCAGGGGCTGATAAAGGCCAAGGGCGGATAAAATTACGCCGGCCACCACATAGCTGGTGAGTATACGGGCGGGGGTGAGCTTTGTATAGTCTATAAGCAGCTGGCCGATAACGCAGAAAAGTCCGCCCACTATAAAGGCCTTCGCGTACATCCACAGAGTCTCCATCCTCAGGCCTCCTTTTCGATAGCCACGGCGTGGCAGATGCCCGGAATGCTGCCTCCCTGCTGACAGCTGAGAGGGGACATGAGGGCCCCTGTGGCTGCCACCAGTACCCGGTTCCAGGTACCTTTGGCCAGACCTTTCAGGATATGCCCGCAGAGCACTGAGGCGCAGCAGCCGCAGCCGGAGCCCCCGCAGTGGACGTCCTGGGTGTTCAAATCGTAGATGAGCACGCCGCAGTCCATGTATCTGGCTCCCAGCTCATATCCCTCGTCGGCCATAAGTTTTTGCAGGATGTCGTGACCCATGGCTCCAAGATCACCGGTGAATACGGCATCGTAATAGCTCAGGTCACGGCCGGTGTCCCTGAAATGGGCCTTCAGGGTCTCGCAGGCCGCCGGGGCCATGGCCGAGCCCATGCTGTTGGCGTCCTTGATACCGGCGTCCACGATAATGCCCGGGGTAATGTGGGTGATATAGGGCCCCTGTCCCTGGGAGGACAGAATAGCCGCCCCGGCTCCGGTAACGGTCCACTGGGAGGTGGGAGGACGCTGGCCGCCGTATTCCAGAGGGAAGCGGTACTGGCGTTCGGCAGAGCAGAAGTGGGAGCCGGTGAGGGCGCAGACCAGCTCGCCGAAGCCGCCGTCAATGGCCATAGCCGCCAGGGCCAGGGACTCCACCATGGTGGAACAGGCACCGTACAAGCCGAAGTAGGGGCTGCCGCTGTCTTTCATGGCAAAGGCAGAGCTGACGCATTGGTTCAGCAAATCCCCGGAGAAAGTAAAGTCCAGCTGGGAAGGGGCTATGCCCGCCTTATCGCAGCAGAGGGAGAAGCAGTGCTTCAGCATCTGGCTCTCGGCCTTCTCCCAGGTGCTCTGGTCAAAATAGGAGTCCTGTGAGATATAGTCGAAGCAGTGCTTCAGCGGTCCGTCCCCTTCCTTGTTTCCCGCCACGCTGGCAGAGGCTATTATGGATACGGGATTTGCCAGCTTCAGCGTCCGGCCGCCTATTTTCTTGCTCATATATTCAGCACCTTTCAAATCATGACTGAGTATTATTTTCTCACCGGGAAAAACTTTTATGCTCTTGACGGCTGAAATAAGATATAGTATGATTAGTTATACAAATCATACTTTCTGGGGGTGAAAAAATGAAGTGGCCTCAGGGCAAAAAAGCCTGGACTGTAAAGATAGGGGAAAAGGGGCAGTTCGTCATTCCCAAAGAAGCCAGAGAAATGTTTGGCATCAAGCCCGGGGATACAATAATCGTATTGGGAGACGTGGAGCGGGGCTTGGCAATACCTCCCGCGGAAATGATGGACAGATACATCTCCATGATATTCGGTGAGCTCTCAGGAGAGGAGACGGAAAACTGATGGCCGGAATAGCTTTTTTCAATATTCCCGCTCATGGACACACCAACCCCACCCTTGGAGTAGTCAGAGAGCTTATAGACCGGGGACACAGTGTGAGCTATTATTCCTATGAGAGCTTTCGGGAAAAGATAGAAGTGGCGGGGGCCCGCTTCATTGCCTGCGATTTTTACGATGCCCAGCTGGGACTGGGACCGGAGGACGGTGCCAGGATAGCCAGGGATACTGCCTTTTCCATCCATGTGCTGGTGGAGACGACCCTGGCGCTGGACGGCATGGTCTGCCGGGAACTGGGGCGGGAAAGGCCGGACTGCATAGTGGCCGACTCCATGGCCGTGTGGGGCAAGGCGGCGGCAATGAAACTGGGCATACCCTTTGTGTCCTCCACAACCACCTTTGCCTTTAACCGGGAGTCGGCAAAGCTGATGAAGCAGAGCGCCGGGCAGTCGCTGGCCATGCTGCTGAGCATACCGAAAATGAACAGGGATGTGAGGCGCCTGGAAAAACTGGGCTACCCCATAAAAAGCTTTTTGCAGCTCATATCCAACGACCGGGACACGGATACAATCGTGTACACCTCGCCGGAGTTCCAGCCCTGTTATGAGAGCTTTTCCGAAAAATACGCCTTTGTCGGCCCATGCATATTGCCGCCGGTGAGCAGCTTTGAGAAGAAGGCGGAGAAACTGGTGTACATATCCATGGGCACGGTAAACAACGATATGCCGGAGGTCTACAGAAACTGCATAGCTGCCGCCGCAGATGTAGATGCACAGGTGCTGCTATCCGTGGGAGCGCTGGCAGACATCGGCTCTCTGGGAGAACTGCCGGAAAACGTGCAGCTGAGAAGATGGGTGGACCAGACGGCCGTGTTGAGAGAAGCCGACGCCTTCCTCAGCCACTGCGGCATGAACAGCGCCAGTGAAAGCCTGTATTTCGGGGTGCCCCTGCTGTGCTGGCCCCAGACTGCCGAACAGGGAGCTGTGGCATCAAGGGTATGCCGGCTGGGGGCCGGGATACACCTCGCCTCGCCCCGGGCGGAGGATATAAAAGCCGGGCTGAAGCTGCTCATGGAGCAGGGCAGCTACAGAGCGAACGCTGAGAAAATAGGGGAGAGTTTCCGCCGCTGCGGCGGGGCCAAGGCCGCCGCAGATAAAATAGAGAGCCTTATAACAAGTTTACATAATGTTTAATCGACCGGGAGAAATAGTCAAAGGCCCCGGAAGGAAAAAGAAAAGCATTGTAATGCAAAGAAAAGCTTTGAAAAACTTAAAAAAATACAGCCGTCCGCATCTCTGCGGACGGCTGTATTATGTTATGTAAACTTATGCCAAAGGCTCAAATCTCATTGCCGGGGAAATGGGGGATCTGGCGGAGACCGGCCATAATCTCCTCATCGCTGGGGATATAGTCGCTCATTTCGCCGTTATTGAACTTCTCATAGGCGTACATGTCGAAGTAGCCGGTGCCGGTGAGGCCGAAGAGTATGGTCTTTTCTTCGCCGGTCTCCTTGCACTTCAAAGCCTCGTCTATGGCAACCTTGATGGCATGGCTGGATTCGGGGGCGGGGAGTATGCCCTCCACCCGGGCGAACTGCTCTGCGGCGGCAAATACGGAGGTCTGTTCAACGGAGGTGGCCTCAAGGTAGCCGTCGTGGTAGAGCTGGGAGAGTACGGGGCTCATGCCGTGGTAGCGCAGGCCGCCGGCGTGGTTTGCAGAGGGGATGAAGTTGGAGCCAAGGGTGTACATCTTGGCCAGAGGCGTGACCATGCCGGTGTCGCAGAAGTCGTAGACGAATTTGCCTCTGGTGAGGGAGGGGCAGGAGGCGGGTTCCACGGCGATGAAGCGGTAGTTCCGCTCGCCTCTCAGCATCTGGCCCATGAAGGGGGAGATAAGTCCGCCCAGGTTGGAGCCGCCGCCGGCGCAGCCGATTATTATGTCGGGGACCACGCCGTATTTATCCATGGCGGCCTTGGACTCCAGGCCTATGATGGACTGGTGCAGCAGCACCTGATTGAGAACGCTGCCCAGGACGTAGCGGTAGCCGGGGTTGGAGGTGGCGGCCTCTACTGCCTCGGAGATGGCGCAGCCTAGGGAACCGGTGGTGCCGGGGTGCTGCTCCAGGATCTTACGGCCGATTTCAGTGGTCATGGAGGGGGAGGGGGTGACGCTGGCACCGTAAGTGCGCATGACCTCACGGCGGAAGGGCTTCTGCTCATAGGAGCACTTGACCATATAAACCTTGCAGTCCAGGCCCAGGTAAGCGCAGGCCATGGACAGAGCAGTACCCCACTGACCGGCACCGGTCTCGGTGGTGACGCCCTTAAGGCCCTGGTTCTTGGCGTAGTAAGCCTGGGCTATGGCGGAGTTCAGTTTGTGGGAGCCGGAGGTGTTGTTGCCCTCAAACTTGTAGTATATCTTTGCGGGGGTCTGGAGCT
Source organism: uncultured Eubacteriales bacterium (assembly GCA_949294945.1). Taxonomy (GTDB): domain Bacteria; phylum Bacillota; class Clostridia; order Oscillospirales; family Oscillospiraceae; genus Limivicinus. Next base: position 803 of record CASFJB010000112.1, on the reverse strand, counting down.
TTTCCTCCAGGCAGTAGGCACGCACCAGGGGAGAGGGGCGGTACATCTTGTAGAAGTCCAGAATCTCCTGGGGGATGGGGATGTAGGGGGTGTCGTTGTCCAGCTCCTGCTGCACCAGTTCGTCGCAGAAAACTGCTCCCAGCTCCTGGGCGGTCATGGGCTTGAGAGTGCCGGGGTTAAGAAGGGGGGCGGGCTTGTTCTTCATGTCGGCCCGGACGTTGTACCAGGCCTTGGGCATCTCGCTCTCTTCCAGGTAGATTTTGTAGGGGATCTTGTTTTCGCTCATTTTTGCTTTCTCCTTTCGCTCTTTTTTAGTGAGGTCGGGACAAAGAAAAACACACCTCTGTCCCAAAATGCTGGGACAGAGGTGTGATAAATTTTCCTCTGCGGTGCCACCCGGCTTGATACGGCAAAGCCGCATCCACTCAGCGCATACGTTTTCATATGCCGCGCTTTCTTAACGGAGACGCAGACTCCGTCTCGCCTACTGCCCGGAGGGGTTCGGCTCGCCCTCAGAAGTCCATTCGCCTGTGCTGCCGGTACCGCCCTCACACCAACGGCGGCTCGCTGAGACCTTACACTCAGGTTACTTACTCTTCCTCAACGGTTTGATGCTGTCACTTTAGCACAGTCAAGTGGAACTGTCAAGTAAAATTTTTCGTTAAAAATTAATTTATCTTCAGGTTCTCCCACAGGGTGTTGATGTAGTCCAGGGTGTCGGTGTCCAGATTGCGGTAGGCGTAGGTGTTGTAAAGCTGGGAGAAGTCCTCCACGCCGGGGTAGAGGATGGCCACGGCTTCCTC
>CASFJB010000111.1 GCA_949294945.1 uncultured Eubacteriales bacterium | reverse complement strand
GCGAAAAAATAATTTCAATCGTTTTCCGCGGCGACATGTGCGTCGCGGAAAACACTTCTCACGGAGCGGAGTGTCGAATTGTGCGCCGTAGGCGTACAATCGAGGCATGGAGCGAAGTGCAAGCTTTTTTGTCAAAGAAGGCATCGCCTTCTTTGACAAGCTGAAAACGCAGCCTGGATTTTCGGGCTGCGCTTTCGCTGTTCCATAGTCTTTTTATAGTCTTTTCCACAGGCGTATCACTCCCCTGTCGTTGAGCTGCTGCAAAGTCACCAGGATTATGGGAAAGCTGAGCATCCCCCACACGCCCCAGACCCGCCAGCCCACATATACCGCCAGAAGGGAGGCCAGGGCATCCAGGCCGATCTGGTCCCCCATGAGCTTGGCCTGGACGCAGCTGCGCACCAGGTTTATCACCGTCCAGCACACCAGCAGGCCTATGCCCAGCCTGGTGCTGCCCAGAAGCAGGGAGTACACCGCCCAGGGCACCAGGACTATGCCCGTTCCAAAGACAGGCAGGGCATCTATGACGGCGGTTATGGCCGCCAGGGCCAGCGGGCTTTTCACCCCCAGCAGCAGGAAACCCAGCAGCAGCTGGAAGAAGGTCAGCAACATCAGCAGCAGTTGGGCTCTGAGAAAGCCGATAATGCTGCCCTTCATGTCCTCCCGCAGTTCCTCCAGCCGGTTTTTGAAGCTCTCCGGCAGCTGGGCCAGGATGAAGGCGGTGGTGCGCGGGTAGGTGGCGGATATGAAATAGGTGCCGATTCCGGCGGTAACTATGAACAGGAGTATGTCCGGGCTGGCCTGGGCCATGGCTCCAAGGGCGTCAAGGGCCCATTGGGACAGGAGCAGCGGCAGCCGGTACAGGCTCTCCCACAGGGCGTCCGTGGCGGTCTCCAGATACTGGGCCACTCCCTCCGGGGCAGCCTGGACGTAAAACAATATCCTGTCCTCCAGAGTCCCCAGGCTGTCGCCCACCTTCAGCACCAACTCCGGGGTACGGCGGGCGAAATCCGTGACCGCATTGATGGCCCATGTACTCAGCCTTACCACGCCCCAGCTGAGAAGGCCCAGCACCGTCAGGGTCATTAAGGCCGCCGCCGGAGAACGCCGCCAGCCGTGGCGCAGCAGGAATTTCATGGGTATCTCCAGCAAGGCCGCCACGGCGTAGGCCAGGATGAAGGGGGCGGCCCAGGGCAGCAGATACTTCAGCCCCAGCCATATCCCCCCGATGGCCCCGGCAGCATATACCAGAGCCGTAATGTATTTTATAAGTTTTTGCTGCATCCCTCTACCTGCCCACATAAGCTTTACAGATAGAGTTCTAGCCAGTTTTATGGAAATTTATTCCTCCGCACCCCAAGGCGGCCCGGCGTATATAATGGTGTAGGCAAAGCGTTCAGGCTTTGTCCCTTGCCGCTATTGCGGCTCTGGAGGAATGTTACCATGCTTATAGTGGAAAAGTTCGGCGGCAGCTCCCTCGCCGATATCGAAAGGCTGCGCCGGGCGGCGGAGATATGCCGTCAGGCCCGGTGCCGGGAGCATGATGTTGTAGTGGTGGTCTCCGCCATGGGAGACACGACGGACTGCCTTGAAGATATGGCCCGTGAGATAAGTCCCCGGCCCTCCCGCCGGGAGCTGGACGCCCTGATGAGCACCGGGGAACAGCAGTCTGCGGCCCTGATGGCCATAATGCTGGAGAGCCTGGGTATAAAGGCCCGGTCCCTCACCGGCTGGCAGGCGGGCATACTTACCGAAGATAAGCACGGGGGCGGGGATATCCGCCTGGTGGCCCCGGGGAAGATACAGGCGGCCCTGAGCCGGGGCATCGTCCCGGTAGTCACCGGCTACCAGGGCTTCAGCTCCCAGGGGGAGATAACCACCCTGGGCCGGGGCGGTTCGGACACCAGCGCCGTGGCCCTGGCCGCAGCCCTGGAGGCGGACAGCTGCCGCATATATACCGACGTGGACGGCATCTACACCGCCGACCCCCGGCTGATAGGCAGCGCCGTAAAGCTGGAGAAGATAGATTTTCGGGATATGCTCTCCCTCTCCCGCAGCGGCTCCCAGGTGCTCCACCCCAAGTCCGTGGAGCTGGCCCTGGCCAACGGCATAGATATAGAGCTGCTGCCCGCCTTCCAGGACGGAGAGGGCTCAAGGGTCTGCCGTATGAAAGACTCGGAGCGCCCGGCCTACGCCGGGGTCACCCGCTGTGCCGCCGAGAGCGAGCTGAGCCTGGCGGGCAAGGGGGCGGACGCTTCGGCTCTGTCGTCCATGGTGATCCTGCTGTCCCGGGCGGGGATACCCGTCACCGGCGGCAGGCTGTCGGACTGCTGCGCCGCAGTAAAAGTCGCCCCGGCGCAGCTGGAGCAGGCCATGGCCCTGGTCCATGACGAAATGCTCCTGCCCCAATACAGCCCGGGAAAGTAAAATAAAAAGCAAAAAAGGAAAGGCTTCGGCCTTTCCTTTTTTTACAAGCTGCCGCCGGGGCCTTTTAGGTCCGGGCATTCCACATGAAAGAGTAATTTCCCATTGTCATCCCTGTTAAGAATGTTGATTAAATACAAATTTATTTTGTATCTCCTATAATTCCATGATATACTGAAAGTGCAAACAAGGGGCGGATAAAAACAGCGCATAGTTTCCTATTGTAATACATGTGGCTATAAGGGGACGGAGGGATTCTATGAGAGTAAGCAGTACATTTCTTGTTCACTTAGCGGAGAAAACTATGTTGCCATTAGCTTTAAAACGGAAAACCTCATCGGATACACTCACGAGTGGAAGGACACACGGTCCTTGTACTGCGGTGATTCCCATGCGGCGTAAAGTCGACCACCGCCGCCTGGCCTGCCTGCTCCTGGCCTGCGTTTCGCTGTGGCTGCTGTCTGGCTGTAAGAGCGATGCTCCCAAGGCAGAGTTTCCGCCCACCGAGGAGATGGTGCAGACTGCGGCGGAGGAGCTGCACTGGACCCTGGCCCCGGAGAAAACGGAGTCCTGGACAGAGGACCAGGTCCTCTATACTCTGGAGGCTGAGGACCGGGGGACGGCTTCGATCTCCTGTGCCTTGGTGGAAAACAAACGCCTATTTACAGAAAACTGTGTATACACCCAGCTCACGGATAAGCCGCAGTTTGCCTGGGAAGACTGGAAGGATGCCGTGACCCTGGCCGAGACCCTGTACGGCGGTTTTGCGGAGGGAGAGCTCTATCAAGCTCTGTCCGAGCAGGAGATGCCGGAGTCGGAAATCCCCCCGGCGGGACCCGACACGCCCACCGGTGCGGAATCCCTCAGCTGGGAAGTTGAGCTTCCGGCGGGGTATGGAACCGTTCGGTGGTTCATCGGTGCCGGTGCTGCGGAGAAAAGCTTCCCCTCTCCGGTGATTCAAGAGTGGCAGATGATCTTCAGCATTTCTCTCTATGAGTCCAAAGAGGCCTGTGAGAGCATGGCTGAGTCCTCCTGAATGCTTTATCCGAATTTTCAGTAGATTCAAGCGGGAGAGGACGGACCATATGGTCCGCCCTCTCCCGCAGTCTTTTCTTTTTAATACAACGTTTTTTATTCCTCAATGACCACACGCTTTCCCCGGACGGAGAGCTTGCCCTGGCAGTAGAGAGCCACGGACTGGGGCAGTATCTTCCATTCCCCCTCCTCCAGCACCCGGCGGCGCAGGGTCTCCGGGTCGTCGTTGGGCTTGACCTCTATGGCCTTCTGCATGATGACGCCCCCCACCCGGCCGTCGGAGTCGGCAAAGTAGGCGGTGGCGCCGGTCATTTTCACTCCCCGCTCCAGCACCGCCAGCTGGATATCCCCGTCCACGTCCTCGAAAGCGGGGTACATGGCGGGATAGGTGCCGATTATGCGGTTTTTGAACTGGTAGGGTATGACCCCCAGGGGCAGCTCATAACCCGCCAGGATCACCAGTTCGATGTCCATATCTCTCAGTTTGTTGGCCACGGCCATGCTGTGGCTGGTGATATTGGGAAACAGCTCCGGGTCCACCACATAGGCGGGCACCCCGGCGCTGAGGGCCCGCTTCATGGCGTAGGCGCCCCGCCGCGACGATATCACCGCAACAAGTTCAAAATCCGGTATCTCCTGAAAATACATGGAGTCCAGGATAGCCTGGAGCTCAGCTCCCTCCCCGGACACCAGCGCAGCCGCTCTGACCATATCTCTCTCCACTCTTGTCTAACAGAAAAAATCAAGTTATAATAACCCTGTGAATTATCTTTACCCCAGTTCCGGACCGGCAACTGGTTGACATATTATCCAGTGTATTATACTGTATCCGGTGCAAATGGTCAAGAAGCAGGAGGCATAGTTATGACAGAAATTTATGTAATTCGTCACGTCCAGGCCGAGGGCAACCTCTACCGCATGTGCCAGGGCCACTGGGACGGGGACGTGACCCCCGTAGGCATACAGCAGCGGGACGCTCTGGCAGAGCGTTTCAGGGACGTGCATGTGGACGCCATATATTCCAGCGACCTGTACCGGGCCCGCTTCACCGCCTCCGCCATCACCAAGTACCACCCTCTGCCCGTGATCCCCGACCGGCGCTTTCGGGAGATAAACCTTGGCCCCTGGGAGACAAAATACTTCGGCAATCTCCGCCGGGAGGATGAAGCGGATTTCCACGACTTCATCTTCGACCAGCACAAGTTTCATCTGGCCGGGGCGGAGACCTATGACCAGGTGGCGGACAGGGCCTATCCCGCTCTGTGTGAGGTGGTGGAGAAGCACCCGGACCAGACCCTGGTCATAACCGCCCACGGCATCACCATCCGCTGCATGCTCAGCCGGGTGGGCGGCTTTGACATTGACGATACAAAGAGCCTGCCCCTGTTCATGAACACAGGCGTTGCCAAGCTCCTGTACGAGAGCGGGAAATTTACAATAGAATACCTTAATGACTACAGCCACCTCTCCCCGGAGCTCCAGCACGGCATGAAGGGCCCGGACCTGCGCCATGAGTACATAGACCCGGCGGCGGAGAGCGGCTATTACAAGCGCTGCTATGAGCAGGCCTGGCTGGCCTCCCACGGAGACCTGAAGGGCTTCAATGCCGACACTTATCTGGGCTGTGCCCGGGAGCACCACCTGGCTGACCCGGAGGCCGTGTCCCACCTCTACTATGAGGATGAGAGCGCGGGCATCCTGGACCTGGACACCCGGCGGGGAGCCCACGCCGGCTATGGCTGGATAAGCCTCATCTATCTGGAGCCGGAGTTTCGCCACACCGGCTGCGGAATACAGCTGCTGTCCCGGGCCATGCTGAAATACTCCCGCCTGGGCAGGAAGTCCCTGCGGCTGCATGTGGCGGAAGAAAATGCCGACGCCATCAGCTTCTACAGGCGCTGGGGCTTTGAGGTCCTGGGCCGGGAGCAGGGCAGCAGCGGCTGCCTGCTGCTGATGGAGAAGAAGCTGGGAGGTCATGGCCATGACTGAGTCTCCGGCCAGTATACAGTGGCTGGACTTTGAGCCGGGCCGCAGGATACTGGTCATCTCCGATATCCACGGCAACCTGGAATATTTCAAAGGCGTGCTGGAGCTGGCAGAATTCTCCCCTCGGGATTACCTTATCATCGACGGGGACTTTCTGGAAAAAGGTAACAGCTGCCTTGAAACTCTCAGATATATCATGGAGCTGTCCCGGGCCGGGAACGTCTACGCCCTGAGGGGCAACTGCGACGGCTGGCACAAGGTCTTTGAACACAGCCGGGAGGGTGACGGGCATCTGCTGCGCTACCTCCGATGGCGGGACAAGGGCTTTCTCTGCGAGCTGTTCCGGCTGCTGGGGGTGGACATTCAGTCCGTCCCCAGCCTCAGCCCCTATATACCCCTGCTCCACGCCTACGACAGGGAATTTGATTTCATCCGCTCCCTGCCCGACGGCATAGACAGCAAGAACTTTACCTTTGTCCACGCCGGCAGGTCCCCGGACAAGCCCCTGGACAGGCACACGGCCGGGGAGCTCAACCGCATAGACCGCTTCATGGACCGGGGGGACAGCTTTGACAAGTGGACTGTGGTTGGCCATTACCCGGTGGTGCTCTACGGGGAGGACAAGGTCTGCGCCAACCCCGTCATAAACCGGGAGCGGAAGATAATCTCCATTGACGGCGGCTGCGTTTTGAAGGACGACGGGCAGCTCAACGCCCTGATTATCCCCCATAAGGACAGCGAGGATTTCTCTTTTGCCGCCTACGACCCCTTCCCGGAGCGCCGGGTGCTGAGTGACCAGGCGGCCGGCTCCCGCTCCTACTACATCCGCTGGGGGGACAGCCAGGTGCAGGTGCTCCGGCGTGGGGAGGAGTTCTCCCGCTGCCGCCATGTGCGCACCGGCTATGAGATGGATATACTGACCAAATACCTTTTTACCCAGGAAGAGATCACCGGCTGCAACGACTGCACCGACTATGTGCTGCCACTGAAGGCGGGGGACAAGGTTCGGGTGGTGGAGACCTGCTCCCGGGGCTACTTTGTCAAGCACAAGGGCGTCTCCGGCTGGTACTTTGGAGAATTGGAATGATGAAAGAATACGACAATTTTGATACCCTGGCCTTTCTCCCCGTGTCCAAGGAGGACATGGAGAGCAGGGGCTGGTGGTGGTACGATTTCCTTATAGTCACCGGGGACGCCTATGTGGACCACCCCAGCTTCGGCCCCACGGTGATCGCCCGGGTGCTGGAGGCGGAGGGCTTCCGTGTGGCGATCCTGGCACAGCCGGACTGGCACAGCGCCGAGGCCTTCAAAGCCATGGGCCGCCCCCGCCTG
>CASFJB010000110.1 GCA_949294945.1 uncultured Eubacteriales bacterium | reverse complement strand
GGCATATACCTCCACTCCACCGGCTTCGGTGATGAAGGTGAGGAAGATAAAGAGAGCTTTGTCTTCCGCCAGGGCCGCAGCCGGGAGACCTCTTACGCCCGGGATTATGACCGGCTCATCCGCCTGCTGCGCTATGAAAAGGAGCACGGCGGCAGGGTCGTCTGGGTCATGGGCCCCGCCTTTTCCTTTGACGCCGACGCCCGCCGGGCCATGGAGGGCATGATAGACAACGGCTACGTCCAGGGCATCCTTGCGGGCAACGCCCTGGCGGTCCACGATTTGGAGGGGGCCCTGTTCCACACCGCCCTGGGCCAGGATATCTACAGCCAGAAGCCCCAGCCCCAGGGCCACTACAATCACCTGGACGTGATAAACAAGGTGCGCTCCTGCGGCTCCATCCCCGCCTTCATAGATAAGTACAACATTGACAACGGCATAATCTACGGCTGCGTGAAAAACTCGGTGCCCTTCGTCCTCACCGGCTCCATCCGGGACGACGGTCCCCTGCCGGAGGTCTACGCCGACGTGTATGAAGGGGCCTCCGCCATGCGCTCCCTCATCCGTGGGGCCACCACGCTCATCTGCCTTGCCACCATGCTCCACACCATAGCCGCCGGGAACATGACTCCCTCCTTCCGGGTGCTCCCCGACGGGACGCTGCGCCCCCTCTTCCTCTACACCGTGGACGCGGACGAATTCGTGGTGAACAAGCTCCGGGACCGGGGCAGCCTCAGCGCCACCTCCATCGTCACCAATGTCCAGGACTTCATCACCATCGTGGCCCGGGGCCTGGGGGTCATGGAGTACACGGTGTGAGCTTCCCCTGAAATTTTTTCCCACATATAAAGCCCGGGGAGACGGAAAATGGACCGTCTCTCCGGGCTGTTTTCATCCCTCATCCCTGAAAGTTTTCCACAATTTATTTTCCTTGTGTGCTTCTCAGTCCTTTTCCGCCGGGCGGATATCCAGCATCCTCCGTGCCGCCGCCGGACTGAGGCAGCGGGTGTAGAAGTCCGGGAGTATCCGGTGGACTATGGGACTTACGTCCCCGGCGCACTTCAGGGGCTTTGCCATCACATTGGCCTTCACTCCGCCAATGCGGCAGTCACAGTCCGCCTCCACATAGCCGAAGCGGGCAAAGAACTTCCGCAGTTTTTTCACCCGGTCCTCGTCCTCGTCGGGAAACTCCGTTATCTCGGCGATAAGGCCCTGTTTGTCTGCATAGCGGCGGTTTATAAAGCGCATGGTCTCCACCCCCATGCCCCGGCCCCGGTACCAGGGCAGCACCCCCATGTACTTGAGCAGCACATAGCCGTAGAGGTTCTTGACTATGGTGAGGGCATAGGCCACGTCCAGGCCGCTCTCCTTCTCGTAGACTATCAGCAGCTCCGCCGTGCCCTTCATCATGGCCCGGTGGAGGCTGAGCCTGCTCAGCAGCTCCTCACTGTCAAAGTCCATCTCCATCAGGGGGTAATATTTCTCCAGCTCGGCGTGGCCGCCTTTTCTAATATCCAGCATGGCTATGTCCTCCTGTGTATGTATTATGGAAGTTTTTTATTTCAGCTCCTGGGCCCGGCAGAGTTTGGCGTACTCCCCGTCTTTTTCCATAAGCTCCTTGTGTGTGCCCATCTCCACGATGTGCTCCCCCTCCACCACGGCTATCATGTCCGCATTCCTCACGGTGGAGAGCCGGTGGGCAATGATGACGGTGGTGCGGCCCTGGCTCAGCTCGTCCAGAGAGGCCTGGATGCGCTGCTCGGTGACGGTGTCCAGGGCGGAGGTTGCCTCGTCCAGAATGAGTATCTTGGGATTTTTCAAAAACACCCGGGCTATGGATATCCGCTGCTTCTGGCCGCCGGAGAGCATGACTCCCCGCTCGCCAATATAGCTGTCGTAGCCCTGGGGCATCTCCATTATCTCCTGGTGCACCTGGGCCCTCACCGCCGCCTCCACTATCTCCTCATCGGTGGCGTCGGGCCGGCCGTAGCGGATGTTCTCCCTTATAGTGCCGGCGAACATGAACACGTCCTGCTGTATCATGCCTATGTTCCGGCGCAGGCTGCTCTGCTTTATGTCCCGCACGTCTATGCCGTCCACCTTCACGCTGCCGGAGCACACGTCGTAGAACCTGGGCAGCAGCTGGCACAGGGTGGTCTTGCCGCCCCCGGAGGGGCCCACCACCGCCAGGCACTCCCCCGGCTTTATGTGCAGGTCTATGTCCCTGAGCACCTCCACGCCGTTGCCGTAGTCGAAGCTCACATCGTCGTAGTCCACCCGGCCCTCCACGTCCTGAAGCTCTATGGCGTCGGGTTTATCCTTCACCGAGGGCTGGGTCTGCATCAGCTCTATGAAGCGGGTGAAGCCGGCGCTGCCGTTCATGTACTGCTCGGAGAACTGGGCCAGCTTGCGTATGGGTGAGATGAAGGTGGACACGTACAGGGAGAAGGTGACCAGATCCACATAGTCCATGGAGTTTTGCATTATCAGCAGTCCCCCCACGGTGATGACCAGTACCTGGGCAATGCAGCAGGTGAAGTCCATGCCGCTCTGGAACAGGCCCATGGTGCGGTAGTACTCCACCTTGGCCCCCTTGAACATGGCGTTGGCCTCGTCGAACTTCCGGCTCTCCTGCTCCTCGTTGGCGAAGGCCTTGGCGGTGCGTATGCCGGAGATGCTGCTCTCGATGGCGGCGTAGATATCGGCGGTTTTCTTCTTCACCTCGATGTTGGCCTTTTTCATCCTCACCCTCTGGGACAGGGTGAACCACAGGCAGAGGGGCAGCACTATGGCCAGGGTCAGGGCCAGGCGCCACTCTATGGTGAACATCACCGCCAGGGCCCCCACTATGGTGAGGGTGCAGATGAGCACGTTCTCCGGCCCGTGGTGGCTCAGCTCCGTTATCTCGAACAGGTCGCTGGTTATGCGGCTCATGAGCACGCCGGTGCGGTTCTTGTCATAGAAGCTGCAGGAAAGATCCTGCATATGGGTAAACACGTCCCGGCGCATATCCGCCTCTATGAGCACGCCCATCCTGTGTCCCACCACGGTGATTATGTAGTAGAGGGCGGCCTTTATCACATAGGCCGCCACCATGATGCCCATGACGGTAAAAAACAGGGCGAACAGCCTGTTTGGCAGCAGGCTGTTCATGGATATTCTGGACACATAGGGGAAGGCCAGGTCTATCACCGACACCAGCAGGGCGCAGCCCATGTCGATGGCGAAGAGCTTTTTGTGCCCCGCCACATAGGACATGAACAGCCTGAACGGATTTCCGAAATAATTTTTAGCCATAATATCACCTTGCAAAGCTGTCCCTCATGGCAACGGCCATAGCGTCGCAGCGGTTGTTGAATTCGTTTTCGGCGTGGCCCTTCACCCAGTGGCAGCTGACGCTGTGCTTTTGGCACAGCTCCAGCAGCCGCTGCCACAGGTCCGGGTTCAGGGCCGGCTTTTTGTCCGCCTTCACCCAGCCCTTTTTCCGCCAGCTCTCGGCCCAGCCCTTTTCCAGGGCCTCCACCAGATACTTGGAGTCGGAATACAGCTCCACGGCGCAGGGCTCCTTCAGGGCCTCCAGGGCCTTGATGGCGGCGGTGAGCTCCATGCGGTTGTTGGTGGTCTGTGCCTCCCCGCCGCTTAGCTCCTTTTCCGCCCCGTTATAGCGGAGTATGGCCCCCCAGCCTCCCGGGCCGGGGTTGCCGCTGCAGGCCCCGTCGGTATAGATCTCAACTGTTTTCATTTTCCCTCATATACCGCTCATACTTGCTCCGGAGCACGGCGTATTCCTTTTTGTCTATGAGCCCGTTTTCCAGGAAGCTGTCCAGCTGGCGCAGGCGGCGCACATTGTCCAGGTCCCGCATTTCCTCCGGATTGTAGGCCCGGGGCTTGTAGTTCTGGTGGCTGGTATAGCTCCTCCTGGGGCGTGGGGCGCTCCCCTGCTGCCTGCCGCTCAGGTACTTTTTCCCCAGGCGGAAGCCCAGATATCCCACGGCCCCGATGACTGCCACACCGATTATCAGGGCCAGCAGAGGGCCGCTTATTCCGCCGGACAGCAGCATCAGCACCACAAAGACTGCGATATAAATAAGGGAACCGCTCTGATTTTTGGACTTACTGTCTCTTTTCCTGCCGTACATGGCTTATTCCTCCTCGTCGGCCTGCTCCGCCGTCTCTTCTCCGGCGGTATCCTCCTCGCTTTCGCTGTCGGTCTTTTCTATGGAGATGACCCGGCTGCCCTCGCCCAGGCGCATGGCTCTCACGCCCTGGGTGGCCCGGCCCAGCAGGGATATGCTGTCCGCCGCCATGCGGATGATGGTGGCGTCGTCGCTGATGACAAGGATATCCTCTCCCGGCCCAACTATCTTCACGTCCGCCACCTGGCCGGTCTTGTGGTTGAGCTTGTAGCTGATGACTCCAAGGCCGCCCCGGCCGTGGACCGGGTATTCGCTGAGGAGCGTGCGTTTGCCGTAGCCCTTTTCGGTTATGCTCAGCAGGCTCTCTCCGCTGCCGGAGCTGCCCGCACCTATAACATAGTCGCCCTCTCTCAGTTTTATGCCCCGCACGCCCACGGCGGCGCGGCCCATGGGACGCACGTCCTTTTCGCTGAAGCAGCAGGCCATGCCGTCCTTGGTGGCGATGAGGATGTTCTCATCCCCGGAGGTCTGGAGCACGGTGATGAGCTCGTCCCCCTCTTCCAGGGTCAGGGCCCTTATGCCGCTGGAGCGGATGTTCCGCAGGGCGGACTGCTCCATGCGCTTGACGGTGCCCTTGCGTGTGACAAAGACCAGGTAGCAATCCTCCTCCATGCCCCGGCCCCGTATCATGGCGCTGACCTGTTCCCGGTCCTCCCCGGTGTCTATAGGTATGATGTTGACGATATTGGTGCCTCTGGCGTTGCGGCCTGCCTCGGGTATGGTGTAGCCCTTCTTGGAGAAGACCCGGCCCTTACTGGTGAAGAAGAGGATATAGTCGTGGGTGGAGGCGGTGAACACCGTGTCCATATAGTCCTCCTCTTTGGTGGCCATGGCCCTTATGCCCTTGCCGCCCCGGCCCTGGCTGCGGTATTCGCTCACGGGCAGGCGCTTGATATAGCCGCCGTGGGTGAGGGTGAAGACGCACTGTTCCTCTTCGATAAGGTCCTCCAGGTCTATCTCGTCGGCCACGTCCTGTATCTCGGTCTTTCTCTCGTCGCCGTACTTGTCCCGGATGGCGGCAAGCTCATCCTTCAGCACGGCCTTTATCTTCTCAGGATCTGCAAGGAGGGCCTTGAAGTAGCTTATCTTCTCCTCCAGCTCCTTGTACTCCGCCTCCAGCTTTTCCCGGTTCAGGCCCTGGAGGGAGATAAGGCGCATGTCGCAGATGGCCTGGGCCTGGACCTCGCTGAGGCCGAAGCGCTCCATGAGCCGCTGCTTTGCGTCGTCATAGCTGGAGCGGATGATGTGGATGACCTCGTCTATATTGTCCTGGGCTATCAGCAGGCCCTCCAGCAGATGGGCCCGCTCCTCCGCCTTCCTCAGATCGTACTTGGTGCGGCGGATTATCAGTTCCTCCTGGAATCCCAGATACTCGTTCAGGATATCCTTCAGGGAGAGTATCTTGGGCTGGCTCTGATTGTTCACCAGGGCCAGCATATTTATGGAGAAGCTGCTCTGCATGGCGGTCTGGGCGAAGAGGCGGTTGAGCACCACCTGGGGATTTGCGTCCCTCTTCAGCTCAATGACCATGCGCATGCCGTTGCGGTCGGTCTCGTCCCGCAAATCGGAGATGCCCTCCAGCCGCTTGTCGTGGACCTGGTCGGCGATGTTCTTTATCAGCTGCCGCTTGTTCACCTGATAGGGCAGCTCCGTGACTATTATGCGTATACGGTTCTGACCGTGCTCCTCAAACTCCGTGCGGGAGCGGACTATTATCTTCCCCTTGCCGGTGGCATAGGCCTGGCGGATGCCGCTGCGGCCCATGATGATGCCCTTGGTGGGGAAGTCCGGCCCGGTGACATGCTGCATCAGCTCGCCCAGCCCCGCCTCCGGATTTTCCAACAGGCAGATGCAGGCGTTTATCACCTCCCTGAGATTGTGGGGCGGGATGTTGGTGGCCATGCCCACGGCAATGCCGCTGCTGCCGTTCACCAGGAGGTTGGGGAAACGGGAGGGCAGCACCCTGGGCTCCTTCCTTGTCTCGTCGAAGTTGGCTTCCCAATCCACGGTGTCCTTGTCTATATCCCGCAGCATCTCGTTGGATATCTTGGAGAGCCTTGCCTCGGTGTAACGGTAGGCAGCCGGGGGGTCGCCGTCCACGGAGCCGAAGTTGCCGTGGCCGTCCACCAGCATGTAGCGCATGGAGAAGTCCTGGGCCAGACGCACCATTGCGTCGTAGACCGAGCTGTCTCCGTGGGGGTGGTAGCGGCCCAGCACGTCGCCCACGCAGGTGGCGGACTTCTTGAAGGGCTTGTCGGAGGTCAGGTTGTCCTCGTACAGAGTGTAAAGTATTCTCCGGTGCACCGGCTTCAAACCGTCCCTCACATCCGGGAGGGCCCGGCCCACGATGACGCTCATGGCGTAATCTATATAGCTGGTCTGCATCTCGCTGACCAGTTCCGATTCGGTTATGGCCTGATTTGGAAAGGCGATATCCTCAGGCTTGTAATCTCTCTTGTGTGCCATTTTCCCTCACCTCCTCAGATATCCAGGTTGGCCACATATTTGGGTCGGCCTTCAGTGCGTCGCTGAGGGTTATCCTGCGCAGGGTGCGTCTCTCCGGGTCCATGGTGGTCTCCCACAGCTCGTGGGGGTCCATTTCGCCCAGGCCCTTGAAGCGGGAGATATCCACCTTGGCGTTGGGATTGTCCGCCCTAAGCTGGGCGCTGAGCCTGTCCCTCTCCTCGTCGGAATAGGCCACCTTCTGGGTCTTGCCCCGGGTGAGCTTGTAGAGGGGAGGCACGGCGGAATACACGTAGCCGTGCTCTATGAGGGGGCGCATGTACCTGAAGAAGAAGGTGAGGAGCAGGGTTCTTATATGGGAGCCGTCCACATCCGCATCCGCCATTATTATTATCTTGTGGTAGCGGAGCTTTTCGATGTTGAACTCGTCCCCTATGCCGGCCCCCAGGGCAACTATAAGGGGATAGAGCTTGTCGTTTCCGTATATCTTGTCGGCCCGGGCCTTTTCCACGTTGAGCATCTTGCCCCACATGGCCAGGATGGCCTGGAAGCGGGAGTCTCTGCCCTGGATGGCGGAGCCTGCGGCGCTGTCGCCCTCAACGATGTATATCTCGCAGAGGGAGGGGTCCCGCTCGTTGCAGTCCTGGAGCTTGTCCGGCATCTGGCCGCTCTCCAGCCCGGTTTTCCTTCTCACGGACTCCCTGGCCTTTCTGGCGGCCTCCCGGGCCCGGTTTGCCATCATGGCCTTGTCCAGCACCGCCTTGGCCACGGCCGGGTGCTCCTCGAAGTAGGTGGCCAGCTGCTCGGACACGATGTTGTCCACCAAAGTGCGGATGTAGGCGTTGCCCAGCTTCTGCTTGGTCTGGCCCTCGAACTGGGCCTCCGGCAGCTTCACGGAGATGACGGCGGAGATGCCCTCTCTCACATCGTCGCCGGAGACCTTGTCGTCCCCCTTGATGATGTTGTTTTTCTGGCCGTAGTTGTTTATGACCCTGGTGAGGGCGGTCTTGAAGCCGGTCTCGTGCATGCCCCCCTCCGGGGTGTGTATGTCGTTTGCAAAGGAGACCAGGGTCTCGTTGTAGCCGTCGTTATATTGCAGGGCTATCTCGGCTATGGCCTCGTCCTTGGCGCCGCTGAGGTAGATGACGTCCTCATGGATGGGGTTCTTGTTCTTGTTTATATAGCGGACGAACTCCCTTATGCCCCCCTCGTAGCACATGGTCTCGCTCTGCTCCTTGCCGGCTCTCTTGTCCTCTATGCTGATGCGCAGACCGCCGTTTAAGAAGGCCTGCTCCCGCATGCGCCGGTGGAGTATCTCGTAGTCGTAGACGGTGTCGTCAAACATCTCCGGGTCCGGCTTGAAGCGCACGAAGGTGCCGTGATCCTGGGTCTTGCCCACCACATGTATGCCCTCGGTGATGTCCCCCCGGGAGAACTTCATCTGGTATATATCCCCGTCCTTGTGGACCTGGACCTCCAGCCACTCCGACAGGGCGTTGACCACGGAGGCGCCCACGCCGTGGAGGCCGCCGGAGACCTTGTAGCCCCCGCCGCCGAATTTGCCCCCGGCGTGGAGCACGGTGAACACCACTTCCAGGGCGCTCTTGCCGGTCTGCTCCTGGATATCTACGGGGATACCCCGGCCGTTATCCCGGACGGAGATGATGTCCCCCTCCTCGATGCAGACCTCAATGTGGCTGCAAAAGCCCGCCAGGGCCTCGTCTATGGAGTTGTCCACTATCTCATAGACCAGGTGGTGCAGACCTGAGGAGGAGGTGGAGCCTATATACATACCGGGACGCTTGCGCACGGCCTCCAGGCCCTCCAGGACCTGGATCTGTGAAGCGTCGTATTCCTGAGCCGCTCTTTCTATGTTTTCAGACATTTGCTAATCTCCATTTCACAGCATCCCCGCCTCGGCCCGGCGCAGCAGCGTGGCCGACGCCATCTGGCAGAGATACAAAGTTCTTTTATTTCCGTCCCAGCAGACTACGAAGGACTTGGGTATATCCTCCGAGGCGTTGATGACCTGCCCGGCCTTTTCCGCCATGCTGAGATATTTTCTTGTCAGGTGGGACTGGGAGCTGATGTCCAAATCGAAGATACCCATTATCTCCCCGGTGTTCACCACCCAGCCCTTGCCCAGATGCAGATAGTTCATTTTACCCTGCCCTTTTCCACCAGGAGCACCTTTCCCCCGGTGCGCCGGGAGATGCCCTCGTCCTCGCAGCAGCTTATCAGGGTCTGGCCCCCGCCTATGCGGTTGAGGACGAATTCCTGTCTTTTCTCGTCCAGCTCCGAGAGCACGTCGTCCAGCAGCAGTATGGGGTACTCCCCTGTTTCCGCCAGGAATATCTCTCGCTCCGCCAGCTTTACCGACAGAGCCGCCGTCCTGGTCTGGCCCTGGGAGGCGAAGCTCCTGGCCAGGCGGCCGTTTATATATATCTCCAGATCGTCCTTGTGGGCCCCGGTGAGACACTGGGCGCTGTCCAGCTCCGCCTGGCGGTGCCGCTCCTGGTGCTCACAGATATCGTAATAGATCTCCCTCACCGAGGCAAAGGGGTCCTTCACGGAACTGACGGTCTTATATTCCATTCCCAGCTCCTCCCCGTTGCCGGAGAATTCCCGGTGTATGGGGGCCGCCGCCTCCTTCAGCCTCTGGACGAAGGAGGCCCTGTAGCGTATCAGCCGGGCGGAGGCCCTGCACATCCCCTCGGAGAACTCGTCCAGAGTTTCCAGCAGGGAGGGCTTTTCCCGCCAGTCCTTAAGTATC
>CASFJB010000109.1 GCA_949294945.1 uncultured Eubacteriales bacterium | reverse complement strand
GGGCTCTGTCTCGCATTCCACCAGGGGGAACTTGGGATAGCTCTCAAAGCGGCTGTGCCGTGGCAGGATGGCCAGCAGCCGGTCGTCTATCAGAGGTATGCACTCACAGTCCACGGCGCAGGGGACATTAACAAAACCTATGTCTATGCTGCCTTCCAGAAGCCACTGCTCCACGTCGTGATAGTCGCCGTTGAGCAGCTTTATATCCACCCGGGGGAAGTCCTGCTGGAATTCCTTCAGCACGGGGGGCAGCCAGTGTACGGCCACGGATGTAAAACTGCCTATGCGCACCGTGCCGCTGTCCAGCCCACGTATGGAGGCGGCGGTCTGATTGAGCTGCTCGGCGCTGTTGAGGAGGTTCCTCACGGCGGCTATCATCCGCTCCCCCTCGCCGGTGAGGCGGACCCCCGCCCGGCTGCGTTTCAGCAGGGCAAAGCCCAGCTCCTGCTCCAGACTGTCTATGCTGTGGCTCACGGCGGACTGGGTGCAGCCCAAAACCTGGGCCGCCCGGGTCAGGCTCCCCGTCTCCACCACCGCCACCAGAGTCTGATATTTTGCGATGTTTATGTCCTCACGACCTTTGTATGAATTTTGCTCATGCAGTTATGAAAAGAATTAGGGGCGTTTATATTATAAACCAAAAAAAGAGATATTCAAGTTTTTTAGGCTTGCTCCCCGCTTGAAATAAAAAATTAATATATTATAATTCCAACCATGTTAAGAAAAGCGAGGAGAAAGCAATGTTCACTACATCATCTATCTGCATCCTGATATCCGTTGTGGTATATCTTGTGGGTATGCTTGCCATCGGCATAATGTACTCCAAGAACAACAATTCCGAAGACTTCTACCTGGGCGGACGCAAGCTGGGCCCCATAGTCACCGCCATGAGCACCGAAGCCTCCGACATGAGCGCCTATCTGCTCATGGGCGTGCCCGGCCTGGCCCTGTTCTGCGGCCTTGCCGAGGCCAGCTGGACGGCCATAGGCCTGGCCCTGGGCACTTATCTCAACTGGCTCATCGTGGCAAAGCGGCTGCGTCTCTACTCTGAAAAGATACACGCCATCACCATCCCGGACTTCATCGCCATCCGCTTCCGGGACAACACCAAGCTCATCGAGACCCTGGGCGCGCTCATCGTCATCATCTTCTTCGTGCCCTACACCGCCTCCGGCTTTGCCGCCTGCGGCAAGCTCTTCAACAGCCTTTTCGGCTTTGACTACATGACCTCCATGGTGATCTCCGCCGCAGTCATCGTGGCCTACTGCGCCACCGGCGGGTTCATGGCCGCCTCCGTCACCAGCCTCATCCAGAGCATTGTGATGACCGTTGCCCTCATCGTAGTGCTCATATTCGGCATCAACACCGCCGGCGGCGTGGACGCCGTCATAGCCAATGCCAAGGAGATCCCCGGCTACCTGAGCCTCACCGCCTCCACCAACATCCAGGCCACTGAGGCCGGCAGCTACACTCCCTTTATGATAGCCTCCACTCTGGCCTGGGGCCTGGGCTACTTCGGCATGCCCCACATCTTGCTCCACTTCATGGCTATCGGCGACGAGACCAAGCTGAAGCTCTCCCGCCGCGTGGGCTCCATCTGGGTGGTCATCTCCCTGGGCGTGGCCGTCATCATCGGCGTTGTGGGCTACAGCATGGCCAAAGTTGGCACCATCGCCATGCCTGCTTCCCAGGCTGAGGCCGAGAACATGATCGTAAACGCCTCCAGCGCCCTGGCCCAGGTGGGCATTATCCCCGCCCTCATCGCCGGCGTCATCATCGCCGGTATCCTGGCAGCAACAATGTCCACTGCCGATGCCCAGCTCCTGGCCGCCGCCTCCGGCGTTACTCACAACATACTCACCAATGTTCTGGGAATCAAGCTCAGCGACAAGAAGACCATGCTCATCGCCCGCCTCACCGTTCTGGGCGTGGCAGTTCTGGGCATCATCTTTGCCAGCGACCCCAACAGCTCCATCTTCCGGGTGGTATCTTTCGCCTGGGCGGGCTTCGGCGCCACCTTTGGCCCCGTGATGCTCTTCGCCCTGTTCTGGAAACGCTGCAACAAGTGGGGCGCCCTCTCCGGCATGGTCACCGGCGGAGTGATGATCTTCGTGTGGAAGTTCGGCGTTGCAAAGCTGGGCGGCATATTCGCCATCTACGAGCTGCTCCCCGCCTTCATCATCTCCTCCATAGTCATTGTTGTGGTGAGCCTGCTCACCGCCGCCCCCGAAAAGGAGATAGTGGAAGAGTTCGAGAGCGTGGGCAAGTGAGCTCCTTCCCGTGCAATATAACAGACTATGAAAAAGCTCCTGCGGTTCATCCGCAGGAGCTTTTTCATGTCCGACGATTTAGTAATCAATGGGAGGCGGGGGGAGTTCATCTCCGCTGTCCGCGGCGTAGATATCTCCGCCGGAGAGCTTTTCATAGTACATGGCGTAGCTGAGACTTATATAAGGCACGGTCCATATCTGAATGATGTATCCCACATAGGGGATGGAAGCCAGAAGGCTCCAGCCGATAAAGCTCAGATCCAGGACAAAGAGCTCCCATTTATGACCCTTCATCAGCTCCTTGGACTCCCGTATGCACTGGAGAGGGGACTTCTCCGGGTGGTCCAGCAGGACATACAGGGCCTGCCGGTAGCGGTAGGAGGCAATGACACCGGGGAAGATGAGGAGGAGAGACCAGAGAAAGGTAAAAACACTGGTGAGCAGGCTCAGAAGAAAGATCTTGAAAAACAGAGGAAAAGCGTCCAGCAGGTTGCCGTAGCTGGCCCCGGAGCGGCGTATGGTGTTCAGCAGGAAGATAATAAAGCCCGCCCCCACCACATAGGTGAGAAAGTCGGTGAGCCAGCTGAGCACCACGGCGTAGAAGGGCGGCGCCATCCTGGCGGCCACCGCCAGGGCATACTCCACGTTGCCGTTTTCCAGGTACTGGGTGTACAGCTGACTGAGGGTATCCGTGTAATTAATGCCCAGCAGCCTGGAGGAGAGCAGGTACATGACCAGGGCAAGAAGAATATATATTAGTCCCGCCGGCAGCACCTTTGGCTTCGACCTGGCGATAAGATCCCTTGACCGCTCCTTAAGCTCCGCTCTGTTTATTTTCATAGGCGTGTTCACCCTTTCATTTTTTCTACAATATACCAGACAAATATGAACATGTAAACAGGATGGCCGTACCGTTATCAGGGGGCTAATCTTAATAATTCTTAATTCTTAAGGAAAACTGAAACAAACAGGGCAGAAACTCCGTTAATATTAATGTAGATGTTTCGGAAAATAAAATATGACGGAGGTGGACTGAATGAGCAAAAAAATCCTGGCCATGCTGCTGGCCCTAGCTCTGAGCCTGAGTCTCTGCGCCTGCGGCAAAGAGGGCGAAGCGAAAAGCGCCGTACCGGCGGATTCGAGGGCGGCGGAGACAGGAGACGGCCCGGCGGAAATGGTCCCGGGCTACATCTCCCAAGTGATAGAGCTGCCGGAGGGCTGCACCTCCGCGCGGCTCATGACCATAGAGGGGGACAGGCTGCTGGCCGTGTGCGGCGGCGGGGAGGACTACAGGCTGTGCGCTCTGGATCTGGAGGGCGGCAGCTGGAGCTTCCTGCCCTTTGACGGGGCAGACTTCGGGGGCAGAGACAGCAGGGGCTTTTCAAACTACGGCATAAGCGGCTTCGACGTCTGCGACGGGGTGCTGTGGGTGCTGGTGAGGCAGTATTTCACGGGGACCGGGGACGAAGGAAGTTTTTACGTTCTGCGCTATGACTGCGCCTCCGGTGAGGAGCTGAGCCGGGCCCAGGTGGGCTTTGAGGCCATAGCCGGCACCGAGTCGTCCACTCCCGTATTCAGCAATCTGACGCCTCTGGGGGCGGACAGGGCGGCGCTCTGCGACTTTGAAAACGCCTATATGATCGACGGCCAGGCCCGGCTCCTGGAGACCCTGCCCCTGGAGGGCTTCAACTTCAATCTGGTGCTGCGCTGCGGCGAAGAGCTCTATGCCTACGGAGAGGAGAAGGGGGACATCGGCCTTCGCTCCTTTGACATGGAGAGCTGTGACCTTGGACCCCTGGTAAAGACCGATGCCAACTGTTACGGCTATTATGTCAGCGAAAAGGGAGAGACTTTCCTCTCCCAGGACAACGGCCTGGTGAGCCTGGATGTGAACACCGGTGAGACCGAGAGCCTTTTCAAATGGCTGGATGTGGCCACCAGCCTGGACTTTGCCCAGGGAGGAGGCACCATAGTCCAGAGCGCCGCCGGGGACTATTACATGGCAGGGATGAGTTTTGGAAATATACAGAAGGTGAGCCCTGCGCTGGTGAAGGACAGGGAGCCAATAAGGCTCCTGGGCATCTCAGACCCGGCCATCCTGAATGCCGCCCTACGCTTCAACAGCACCAACGAGGACTATAAGGTGGAATATGAGTTTATAGGCTCAGGCCATGAGCTGAGCCAGCAGGAGATACTTGAGCTGGTGCTCCAGGACAGCCCGGACATAGTCTATACCCCCTCGCTGCCACAAAACAGCATAGATGCGGGACTGTTCGTGGATTTGCTGCCCTACATAGACGCCGATGAGAGCATAAGCCGGGAGGACTTTATTGAGCCGGCGCTGAAGAGCATGATAAGAAAGGGCGGGCTATATGAGCTGCTGACCCAGGTGGATCTGCTCAGCCTCTCCGTCAGGGCGGAGCTGTTCCCAGGCCGGAAGGACTGGACCATGGACTATGTGGAAGAGATGATCGCAAACCGCCCGGCGGGTGAGCCTGTATATTTCTGGCATAGGGATCAGGAGTATATGCTGGATATGCTCTGCCGCATCTCAAGCGGGGAATATGTGGATTGGGAGGCGGGGACTTGCAGCTTCGATGAGGGTGGTTTTGCCCGGCTGCTGCAATTTGTAAAGGATACTCCCTATACCGCAGAGGCGGCGACGCCGGTACTTATGGAACCGATTATGGGAATAGGCAGTTCCGTCGCTTTGAGCAGAAACTTCTTTCAGGGGGATTATGAGTATGCGGGCTTCCCAGGAACTTCGGGAAACGGCAGCTACTTCACCGACTCCGCCCAGTACAGCAAAAATGGCTACGGCATCCTGGCCTCCAGCGAGCACAAGGAGGCGGCCTGGGATTTCCTGCGCCTGGCGCTGCTGCCGGAGAACCAGGAGTATGGACTAGACCTGAGTTTCGGCATACCCGTCACCAAGGCCGCTTTTGAAGTACAGCTGGAGAAGAATATATATGAGGACGTCATGTTCCCTGAGTACAGCTTCACCCGGGAGGATGCGGACAAGCTCAGGGAGCTGGTGTACTCCACAGAGAAGATGGCAAGGCAGGACGACACTCTAACCGAGATAATAAGCAGTGAAGCCTCCGCCTACTTTGCCGGGGACAAGAGCCTGGAGGACACGGTGAGAAACATCCAGAGCCGAGCCTCCATATATGTGGCCGAGCAGGCGGGATGAGCGTAAGAATCAAAAAAGGAAGGGAAATTTCCCTTCCTTTTTTGCATGTTCAGGACCAGTAGCGCCGCTCCAGGTCTTCCATATGGGCTTTCATGTAGTTGTAGGCCAGCTCAGCGTTGCCGGTGAGAATGGCCTGGGCTATCTCCATATGCTCTTTGTAGTGCTGCTTGCGGTTCTCCTCGGCGGTGACGGTGCGGCTGAGTATGAGGCTCCACATCCGCTGCTTCATGGCTTTCCAAATCATTTCGCACATGACCATGTACATATGGTTGCCGCTGGCTCTGGCGATGCTCATGTGGAAATCCCGGTCGGTTATCTCGGAGTAGATATTGCCTTCGGCCTCCTGACGGAAGCGTTCGATTATCTCCCGCAGGCGCTGCTTTTCCGCCTCGCTTATATGCAGGGCGGCGCAGCGGGCCACCTCCGGCTCCATGAGCTTTCGGACCTGAATAATATCCTGGGGGTCGGTCTCCTCGATCCAATCGTTGGTGAGCACGCTGACCTCTTTCACGAAGACGCCCGCGCCATGCACCGACTCCACAAGGCCGTTGAGTTCCAAAGCACTGAGAGCTTCCCGCACCGGGACACGGCTGACGCCAAACATCTCGCAGAACTCTTTCTCGCTGGGAAGCTTGTCGCCCACCTTGAAGCTGCCGTTCACGATGGCATCCTTTATTTGGTTGTATATCTGGATATACAGTTTGTTGTTGGTGACGGGACTGAAAGGGGGCATAAATGTAACCTCATAATACAAGTTTAACGTGATTTTAACATCGACCCTGTAAGATTGTCAATACTTCAACACACCGGAAACGGGCTTTTTTAAAAATACGGGCATGGTTTGCTAACCATACCCGTATTTTTGCTTAGAATTATACAGAATTGTCCGCTCAGGCTCCGCCCAGCAGGGCCAGGGAGAGCTGCGGCACATAGGTGACCAGCAGCAGGACCACCAGGGAAGCTATTATAAGCGGTATGACCGACTTGGAGATGGTCTTCAAGGTTCACGCCCACAGGAGGAGTCACCAGGCCGATGGCCAGGTTCACTATCATGATGGTGCCGAAGTGCACCAGGTTCATGCCCAGGGCCTGGGCCACAGGCAGGAACAGGGGAGTGAAGATGTACAGGGCGGAGGTGGAGTCCAGGAAGCAGCCGGCTATCAGCAGGCAGATGTTGACGATGATAAGGAAGATGACGGTGTTGCCGCCGGCAAAGGTCTCCAGGGCGGAGCTGATGGCCACGTCGATACGGGCGCGGGTCAGTACGTAGGCGAAGAGGGAGGCGGCGGCAGTGATGAGCATGACCACGGCCGTGGTGGAAGCGGAGTCTATGAGTATCTTCTTCATATCCCTCAGGCTGAGGCTGCGGTATATGAAAAGACCCACGAACAGTCCGTAGACTGCGGAGACGGCAGCCGCCTCGGTGGGAGTGAAGATTCCGCCGTAGATGCCGCCCAGGATGATGACGGGCATAAGCAGGCCCCAGAAGGCCTCTTTGAAGGCGGCCCAGCGTTCTTTCCAGCTGGCCCTGGGCAGCAGCTTCAGGTTGGTCTTGCGGCCCAGCCACAGGGTGATGATGATAAGCGCGGCGCCCACGAGCAGGCCGGGGATGACGCCGGAAATGAACAGGTCGCCGATGGACACGTCGGAGATGGAGCCGTAGACCACGAAGGTGATGGAGGGCGGGATGATGACGCCGATGGCTCCGGCGGTGGCCATAAGGGCTGCGGCAAAGGAGGGCTTATAGCCAACTTCTATCATGGCGGGGATAAGGATGAGGCCCAGAGCGGCCACGGTGGCCGGGCCGGAACCGGAGATGGCGGCGAAGAAGCAGGCCACCAGTACGCACACCATGGCCACGCCGCCCTTGAAATGACCCACGCAGGCCTGGGCCAGGTTTATGAGGCGGGAGGATATCCCGGACTTTTCCATAATGTTGCCGCCCAGGATGAAGAAGGGGATGGCCATCAGGACGGACTTGGTGATGGCGGCAGAGACCAGCTGGGGCACGGTGCCCAGGACCACGTCCAGGGACCTGCCGGAGCCCAGAGCTATCATGGCTGCCACACTGGACATGCCCAGACAGGTGGCTATGGGAGCACCCAGCAAAAGCAGCAAAGCAAAGAGACCGAAAAGTATAGTTGTTACCATTGCTTAGTCCTCCTTTTCCACACCGGCGGCGGCCATGGCGTCGGCCAGCACGTCCTCACGGACGGCGGCCTGGCCCCGGACAGCCTTGACAAGCAGCTCCAGGAAGCGGAGCATCAGGAAGAAAGCGCCCAGGGGCACGAAGGAACCGTATATCCACTCGGGTATCTGAGCGCCCAGGGACAGCTGACCCCGCTGGAACTGGGTGATGGTCATATCAATGCCGTAATAGAAGATGACGCCGGCAAACAGGAGGCCTGCCAGGGCGCAGATGACCTCAAAAATGCGGGACACAATGGCGGGGACGTGGTCGGCCAGCAGGGTAAAGCCCAGGTGAGCGCCCCGCTTGGCGGCTATGGAAGCTCCGAAAAGGCTGAGGAGAACGAACATGTAGGTGGAGATCTCTTCAGCAAAGTTCATGGAGAAGTTGAAGACATAGCGGGTGACGACGTTTGCAAAGGTGAGCAAGGTCATCACCGACAGAGAGATCAGACATATGATCTCTTCTATATTGTCAATGATCTTTTTTATCATAGCAGCTCCTTACCTTCTGTAGTGTTCGGGAAGAGCTGAAGGCTCAGCTCTTCCCGGATGAAACCTGATTTATGCCTCGATACCGAAGGCAGCCAGAGCCTCGGCGTCGAACTTGGCCAGGAACTCGGCCTTGACGTCGGCGACCTTGTCCTTGAAGAGCTGGATCTGCTCGTCGGTGAGAACATCCACCTGAGCGCCCTCGGCGCGGAACTCCTCGATAAGGGTGTCGTGCTCGGCCTCTACAATGTCACGGCCCCAGTTGCAGGCCTCAACAGCCTTCTCCTTCAGGACCTGCTGGGTGGCCTCGTTGAGGCTGTTCCAGACATCGGTGTTGAACATGAGCAGGTCGTTCTCATAGCTGTAGCTCCAGATGGTGACATAGGGCTGGACCTCCAGGACGCCGGAGGTGCTGGTGATGCTCAGGCCGTTCTCCTGGCCGTCGATGGTGCCCTGCTGGAGAGCGGTGAAGCACTCGCTCCAGTTAAGGGTGGAGGGGCTGGCGCCCAGGGCGGTGAAGGTATCCTGGTAGATGGCGCTGCCGGGAGTACGGATCTTCAGACCGGCCAGGTCATCGGGAGTGAGAACGGGGCGCTTGTTGTTGGTGAGCTGACGGAAGCCGTTGTGGAAGGAGCCCAGCAGGGTGATGTTCTGCTCGGCCAGGATGCCGGCGTAGTAGTCCAGACCGGTCTCGTCGATGACGGTGCGGGCCTGGGTGTAGTCGTCAAAGATCCAGGGGGTGATGCCGATGGTGAGACGCTCGTCCAGAGCGCCCATGGTGACGGTGGCGTAGGCGGCGATGTCAACGGAGCCGTCGGCCAGCATCTCCATGCCCTTGGTGGCGTTGCCGCCGGCCAGCTGGTCATTGGGGAACACGTCGATGATGACGCTGCCGTTGGTGGCCTCTTTCACCAGACGGGCGAATTCCTGACCCACCTGGGTGTCTATCTGGGTGTCGGTGCCGTTTACTGCCATGGTGAGGTTGATCTCGTCATACTCCACGGAGCCGTCGCCGCTCTGGGCGGTCTCAGCGGAAGTGTCGGAACCGCCGGAGCAGGCGGCCAGGGATGCGATCATCAGGACCGCCAGAGCAAGTGCCAAGAATTTTTTCACAGTAGTTTTCCTCCTCAGTGATTTTGTGTTGTATTTCTCAATTAAAATTGAACCTGTTTGTTGGGGAAGCTCTCTTCCCAAGCTTACCACTGGCCCTGAGCCAGGGCAACAATGTTTTCAACGGTGATGCCGTTCATCTCCAGCAGGCGCTGGTAGGGGGCGGACTGGCCGAACTGGTCCTGGATGCCCACACGCTTCAGCTTGCCCTTGCCGGCCTCGGCCACCACCTCTGCCACGGCGCTGCCCAGTCCGTTGAGGATGTTGTGGTCCTCCACGGTGATTATCCTGCCGGTATCCTCTATGCAGGCGGCAACTGCTTGGGTATCCAGGGGCTTTATGGTGTGCATGTCCAGCACCCGGGCCTGAACGCCCTGAGCGGCCAGAGCCTCGGCGGCCTGGAGGGCCAGGCACACGGTGTCGCCGTTGGCGATGATGGCTACATCCTTGCCGTCCTTCAGCTGCTTTGCCTTGCCTATCTCGAAGTCCTCGTCCTCTCCGTAGATCACGGGGACGGCGTCACGGGTGAAGCGCAGGTACACGGGGCCGTCAAAGGCGGCGGCCTTCTTCACCAGAGTCTTGGCGGAGGCGTAGTCGGCGGGCATTACAACGGTCATGTTGGGGATGGTGCGCAGGATGCCCATGTCCTCGATGGCCTGGTGGCTGGCGCCGTCGTTGGCGGGAGTCACGCCGCCGTGGGAGCAGGCGATCTTCACATTCAGCCGGGGATAGCAGATCTCCTGGCGTATCATCTCGCAGATGCGCATGGAGCCGAAGGCGGCATAGGTGACCACGAAGGGGATCTTGCCGCAGGTGGCAAGGCCCGCGGCTACGCCGGCGCCGTTCTGCTCGGCTATGCCCACGTTTATGTACTGCTCCGGCAGCTGCTTGCGAAACTCCCCTGTCTTGCAGGACTTGCCGATGTCTATATCAACTACCAGAATGTCTTTGTTCTCTTTGCCCAGTTCAACAATGGCCTCGCCGAAGCCGTTGCGGGTAGGGATCTTTTTAGTCTCCATGCTCAGGCCTCCTTCTCAATGTAGAGGGCTTTCAGCTCCTCTATAGCCTGCTTGTACTCCTCGTCGTTGGGAGCCACGCCGTGCCAGCCGCAGACGTTCTCCATGTAGCCGACGCCCTTGCCCTTGACGGTGTGGGCGTAGATGCACTTGGGGCGGCCGTTCTTTACCACTCTGGCCAGTTCCAGAGCAGCCACTACCTGCTCCATGTCGTTGCCGTCTATCTCGTAGGTGTCAAAGCCGAAGGCGGCAAACTTCTTGCCCAGGTCGATGTTGGGCATGACCTCGTCGGTGGTGCCGTCCAGCTGGAGGCCGTTGTTGTCAACAAAGACCACCAGGTTGTCCAGCTTGTACTTGTGAGCGGTCTGGGCAGCTTCCCAGATCTCGCCCTCCTGGCACTCGCCGTCGCCCAGGGCCACATAGACCCGGTAATCCTTGCCGTCCATCTTTCCGGCCATGGCCATGCCCACGCCGCAGGCGAAGCCCTGGCCCAGGGAGCCGGTGGAGATGTCGATGCCGGGGCACTTGTTCATGCTGGGATGGCCCTGGAGCATGGAACCCTCCTTGCGCAGGGTGTCCAGCACCTCCATGGGGAAGAAGCCCTTCATGGCCAGTGCGGCGTACTGGGCGGGGCACACATGGCCCTTGGACAGGACGAAGCGGTCCCGATCCTCCCAGCGGGGGTTCTGGGGATCTACCTTCATGAAGTGGAAGTAGCAGGCGGTGACGAAATCCGCAACGGACAGAGAGCCGCCGGGATGACCGCTCTGGGCCTTCCATATCATATCTATCACACGGATGCGCAGCTCAGTGGCCTTATCTTTCAGCGCGATCAATTCTTTCTGATCCATGACTTACATCCTTTCCGCAAGAATGATCTCCTTGTGCTCTCTGGAGGACTCCAGTGCCAGGGTGGAGAGCTTCAGGACCTTGATGCCCTCGTCCAGGGGAGTGCAGATGGGAGTGCCGTTCTTCAGGCAGTCCTGGAAATGCTGGTGGATGGGGAAGATGACTCCGTCCTGATCGTACTTGTAGGAGTCGTTGTAGGTGATGGTGACGGCCTGAGCCATGTCCTCGGTCTTGTAGGTGAGCTCGTCGAACTCGAACATGTCCTTGCCCTTGAGGAAGGCGGTGCCCTTGGTGCCGATGTAGCCCTTCAGGTTGGAACCCAGGTCGCTGCTCCAGCTGGCGGTGATGGTGGCTATGCCGCCCTTCTTTATCTTCATGGTGGCGGAGAAGTTGGTGTCGTAGGTGGGGAGGCTGTCGATGGTGCACCAGACATTGGCGCTCATGGTCTCAAACTCGTCGCACAGGGAGGTGAGCAGGTTCCACTCGTGAGAGATGGACTCAATGGTGAAGCCGCAGGCCAGCTTGGGGTCGGTGCGCCAGGAGGGGGCAAAGTAGCTGCCTCTGAAGCCGAAGCCGGGGCCCACACGGTGGTCGAAAACATTGACGGGATCGCCCAGAGCGCCGGAAGCAACCAGCTCGTGGAGCTTCTGGAAGGCGGGACGGTAACGGTGGGCAAAGCCCACGATTATCTTGGCATCGTACTTCTGCTCCATGTCCTTCAGAGTCTGAGCATCCTCAAGGGTGGTGGCAATGGGCTTCTCCATGTACAGGGGTACATGGGCGGAGAGGACCTTCTCCACATAGTCCAGACGCTTGGTGGGAGGAGTGCAGAGCACCACGTAGTCCGCCTTGGGTATCCACTCATCCAGCTGCTCGTAGCTGAGAGCCTCGCTGCCGAACTCCCCGCAGTACTTGGCAAGTCCTGCCTGGTTCACATCGTAGGCGGCGATGACTTTTCCGCCAAGTTTGACAACTGCCCTTCCATGGGAGTAGGCAATGTCGCCGGTGCCGATCATTACTACATTCATGGTTTTCATCTCCTGTTTTTTTATCCTGTATTATTGTTAACTTGCGTGTTTGTTAGCTTGTAATACAAGTATATTTCCAGGTGAGTAACATGTCAAGAAGCAACTTGACATCCACAGGGAAATTCGGAATAATTGCCAAGCAAAAAACCACTATTTTGTGCAAAACAGAGCATTGTCAGAACTTTATCGAAGATTTTTGAGGGTGGAAACCGATACACTTCTGTGAATAAAATATCAATCCCCCTGATTGCTCCCGGAGAAATGAGAGATAAAAGGGAGCGGGCGCCGGGCGACCAAAGAGGCCGGGAGGCAAAAAAGCGGGGAGGGGGACCCTGGGCGAAGGCAGCCGCCGGGGCGGAGAGACCTGAGGAAATATTACTGAAATGCAACAATATCCCCGGGAATATTGACGCTGAAATGATGGTATGCTATACTGAACATTAATTTAAAATAAAGGAGATGTATATCCTAAAATGGATGATGGCAGTCAATTGCCATGGATAATAGCAGTGCTGCTGCTTTTCTGTGCGGCTTTTTTTGCCGTGTCGGAAACGGCCTTTGCCTCCTGCTCCAAGAGCCGCATAAGAGCGGCGGCAGAACGGGGCGACGGCAGGGCAAAGACGGCGCTGTTTATTCTGGATGATTTTGATAAGGCCATAAGCACCCTGCTTATATGTACAAACATCGTACATATCGCAACGGCTTCAATAGTGACCGTGGCGGTGACAAAGCTGTGGGGGCTCAGCGCGGTGTCCGTGAGCACTCTGATAACCACCATTGTGGTCTTTTTTGCCGGGGAGATGCTGCCCAAGAGTCTGGCCAAAAAGTACAGCGAGGCCCTGGCCCTGGCCACGGGACCCATACTGAGCTTCCTCATGAAGGTCTTTTCGCCTCTGTCGGCTCTGCTCACCTGGATAGGCCAGTCCGCCGCAAAGCTGACGGCAGAGGAAAACCCGGTGTCAGTCACGGAAGACGAGCTCTACGATATAATCGAGGACATGACCGAAGAGGGCAGCCTCAACGAAGAACAGGGGGAGCTGATATCCTCTGCCCTCCAGTTCGGTGAGGTGACGGTGGAGAGCGTGCTCACCCCCAGGGTGGACCTGGTGGCGGTGGACATAAGCAGCAGCCTGG
>CASFJB010000108.1 GCA_949294945.1 uncultured Eubacteriales bacterium | reverse complement strand
AAATAAGCAATGTTGCTGTCAGTGTAACTGTACCTCCTGCAGGACCGCGCCGCGGTGATCCTGTTGCGGATGTCGCTCTTTCCTGGGATCTCGGACTCGATCTGGATCCGGGAGTTTATTCAGCATTGCTGACTTTGAGGATGAATACTTTATGAAAATCAAAATAAATAAGGGGAACAATATGAAAAAGTTTTTAGTTGTCATGATTATCGCTTTGCTTGCAGCTCCGCTGTTTGCTGATGGGGAAGGAAGATTTTATTCAGATGAGAGGTTGACTGAACCAGGAAATGCAACTCTCAATGTTACTCTGGATCTCTCTGACAGTCAGGAAGAGGGTGATGATCCGCTTTATTCTGTTGAAGTAGGTTTTTCAGCAGGAGCTGATCTGTCCGGTTTTAATGAAGATAGCTATGCAAAGCAAGACGGCAGTTATACAGCACCTAAACAGGTAGATTCTCTTTCTCTCATTCTTGGAGAATCTATAGCAAAAGGTCCTGATGATCTGTATGTCTATTGGATTATCAAGAGTGCACAGGGAATAACAATAGACCTTGCAATGCCTTCTGCTCTTAAGACTGCTGATGAAAAATCAATTGACTGGACTGCTTCCTGGGGTACTGAGCCTGTCACAACTATTGGCGGTGCATCAAACTACAATGATACCGGTGACGAGATACTCGACAGAACAAGTGTTGCTGCGTATGGAGATGTCGGTGCTGAGAAAATCACGGTTGAAACCGGAAACATCCTTTCTGCAGCTCCCGGTACATACACAGGTACACTGAAACTGATCATCACAGCAAGTGATGCTTCACAGAGTGAAGAATCAAATAACTGAAAATAGATAAAGGGGAATAAAAGATGAAAAAATTTCTGATTATCATGCTTTCACTGCTTCTTGCATGTTCTGCAGTTTTTGCAGCTGAAGGAACAGATGAAAGCAGTAGTCCTTCTGGAAGTATGAGTGGCTCCTCTGTGCCTACTGAAGGTAGCAATCAAGCAACCGCTCTTGTTACTCTTGACCTTTCAGGTGGTGCATCTTCTGCAAATTACTGGGAAATCGGTTTCACGAATGCTGATGTCACATCTGCTAAGAGTCCGGAAACTAATCTGCCGAGCACAACCATGATTCTCAGTGAGAACGCAATGACTGCTGAAGACGATGGTGAAGTCTGGGTTTACTGGATCATCAAGGGCGGTCAGAAGGTAAAGATCAGTCTTGCTGCAAGCGGCGCACTTGCAGGCTCTGGCAGCAACGCAATCGACTGGAATGTCACATGGGAAGATAAAGAGGGTACTCAGCAGACACTTGGTCCTGAAAACCTGTTATCAGAATCTTCAGATGTTGGAGTCTACACAACAGCAAAGAATGTTCACACAAGAACATCTGCAACCGGAGGTGACTACGGTGCCGTGCAGCTTGACTTCATTACTGAAGATTTCTCAGAGGCGGCTGCCGAGAAGTATAACGCAACACTGACTCTGACGATTGAGCCAAATGAAACAATTTGATAGGGGGATGAGAAATATGAAAAAGACTATACTTACATTTCTTACTATGATGATTTTTGCAGGTTTCTGTGTGTATGCAGCACAGGGACAAGGTTTTTTCTTTTCTTTACTTTCCTTTTTTGTCTTTTGTCAAAAAACGTAAATATGGCTATTGCCTAAATCATTTCAAGCTGGTAGAATGATTTATTGAGCGGCCGGGTTGGTTTCAGCCACCGGACCGCCGCCATACGGCAATAAATTATTCCGCGTCCCTCACGGCTCCCCGGCTTTTTCAGGGGGCCGCTGCGGCCGGAAAATAAGGAAAGGAACTCACAATGGCAAAGCTTTACGGCAAGGATCTACAGCTCATGGCCGCCAGGGCGAGGCTGCTGGCTGTGGACGCAGTGCATACCGCCGCTTCCGGGCATCCCGGCGGCTCACTGTCCTGCATGGACATTGTCACCGCCCTGTATTTCAATGAGATGAAAGTGGAACCGGCCAATCCCCGCTGGAAGGACAGGGACCGTTTCGTCCTCTCCAAGGGCCATTGTGCCCCGGCCCTCTATTCCGTGCTGGCTCTCCGGGGCTATTTCCCTGTGGGTGATTTGAAGCTGCTGCGCTCCATAGAGGGGCACATATCCGGCCATCCCGACATGCAGCATGTGCCGGGGGTAGACATGTCCACCGGCTCCCTGGGCCAGGGGCTCAGCACTGCCGTGGGTATGGCCCTGGCGGCAAAGCTGAAAGCTCAGGATCACCGCTGCTATGCTCTGTGCGGGGACGGCGAGGTGGAGGAGGGCCAGATCTGGGAGGCCGCCATGGCAGCAGCCAAGTGGCATCTGGACAACCTCTGCGTATTCGTGGATGTAAACGGATTGCAGATAGACGGCCGTACCGCCGACGTCATGCCCAGCGAGCCCCTGGACAAAAAATTTGAGGCTTTCAACTGGAACGTCATAAAGATAGACGGCCACGATTTTGACCGGATACTCTCCGCCCTGGACTCCGCCCGCAGCTTCAAGGGCGCTCCCACCGCCATTTTGGCCTCTACCGTCAAGGGCAAGGGCGTCTCCTTTATGGAGGGCCAGGCGGGCTGGCACGGCAAGGCCCCCAATGACGAGCAGTTTGCCCAGGCAAAGTCCGAACTGGAAACCAAAATAAAAGAACTGGAGGGAAACTGATATGGCCGGAAAGATAGCTACCCGCAACGCCTACGGCGAGACTTTGGTGGAGCTGGCCGAGAAGTACCCCGAGCTTGTGGTACTGGACGCAGACCTCTCCGGCTCCACCATGACCAAGTTCTTTGCCTCCGCCTATCCCCAACGCTTTTTTGACTGCGGTATAGCCGAGTGCGACATGGCAGGCATTGCCGCCGGTATGGCTGCCGAGGGCCTCAAGCCCTTTATAAACAGCTTTGCCATGTTCTCCACCGGCCGCATCTACGAGCAGATAAGAAATTCCATCGCCTACCCCCGCCTGAACGTAAAGGTAGTGGGTTCCCACGGAGGCGTGTCCGTGGGCGAGGACGGAGCCACCCATCAGTGTATCGAGGACTTTGCCCTGATGCGGGCCATTCCCGGGATGCTGGTCTGCTGCCCCAGCGACGGCAATGAGATGCGCCTGGCTGTGAAGGCGCTGATGGAATATGAGGGCCCGGCCTATCTGCGGCTCCAGCGCCTAGCCACCCGGGTCTTTACCGATGAGCTGGAGGGCTACAGCTTCACCCTGGGCAAGGGCTGCACGCTGAAAGACGGCGGTGACCTGAGCATCATTGCCACCGGCCTCATGGTGAGCGAGGCCCTCCGGGCCGCTGAGCTTCTGGAGGCCGAAGGTATCCACGCCAGAGTCATAAATATCCACACCCTCAAGCCGCTGGATAAGGAGCTGGTGCTGAAGGCGGCCCGGGAGACAGGCTGCATCCTCACTACCGAGGAGCACAGCATCATAGGCGGACTGGGCAGCGCAGTCTGCGAACTTCTCTGCGAGAAGTGCCCGGTGCCCGTGGTACGCCACGGTGTGGACGATGTGTTCGGCCGCAGCGGCAGCGCCGCCGATGTGCTGGAATACTTTGGCCTCACGGCCCAGGGTATCCTTGAGAAGGCCAGATACGCTTTGAGCCTTAAGAAATAAGCCCTGACCAAACAAAGGAGGCACTAGGATATGTGGTTCATCCTGGCTCTGCTCTCGGCAGTCTTTGCAGCTCTCACTTCCATTCTGGCCAAGGTCGGCATCGAGGGGGTCAGCAGCAACCTGGCCACCGCCATAAGGACCCTTGTGGTCCTGGCCATGGCCTGGCTTATGGTCTTTATAACCAACACCCAGTCGGGAATTACGGATATCAGCCGCAAAAGCTGGATATTCCTCATACTCTCCGGCCTTGCCACCGGCGCCTCCTGGCTCTGCTATTACAAGGCTCTGCAGCTGGGCCAGGCCTCCAAGGTGGTGCCCATCGACAAGCTGAGCATCGTCTTTACCATCGTCCTGGCTTACTTCTTCCTCCACGAACAGGTGAACGCCAAGTCCGTCTTCGGCTGTCTGCTCATTGTGGCCGGCACTCTGCTGATGGTGCTGTGAAGCCTGCGCTCCAGAAGGAAATTCAATAAGCAAATATTTACGAAATGCAGAAACGGCGGCCCCTCTTGGGGCCGCCGTTAAATACTTATACACTACTTATGCGCTTCGCTTCAGCGAACAAAGTTTGTCTTTATGGGCTTTTCATGCTCGGGGGCAGCCACGCCGGCGGCCTTCCCCGCCTCCACGCTCTTTATAAGCCAGGCTATATTCTGGCCCAGGGTGCGCATGGTCTGCATACCCTCCAGGTCCTGCACGGCCTGCTCCGGGCTGTTGCCGTGTATCTGGTTCCAGTACTGGGAGCCTGCTATATGCATATTGCTGATGGTGAAATACTTGTTCAGCCGGTCAAAGGCAGCGCTGGCTCCGCCCCGGCGGCAGGACACCACGGAAGCGGCGATCTTGCCCTCCATTTTGTCTCCGCTGCTGAAAAACAGCCTGTCCAAAAAGGCGCAGAGCTGACCGGAGGGCCCGGCAAAATACACCGGAGAGCCTACCACAATGCCCTGGTATTTGTCCAGCTTGTCCAGCAGTTCGTTAACCTGGTCGTCAAAGACACAGCGCCCGGTCTTTACGCAGCTGCGGCAGGCGATGCAGCCGGCTACCGGCTTCATGCCCAGGTATAAAAACTCCGTCTCCACTCCGTTTTTCTCCAGAGTGTCCGCCACTTCCTTCAATGCGGTGTAGGTGCAGCCGAACTCATGGGGGCTGCCGTTTATCATCAGAGCTTTGCTCATTTTGTTATATCCTCCTTTTTTACAACAGGGTTTCCGTCAGCAAACAGCTTTTCTCAGTATTCCACTTTCATGAAGCCCTGGCTTCTTATCTTCATCACATGGCAGCTGCCGGGGCCGAACACGGCTTCCACCTTCTGCCGGAAGTCCTGGAGCATATCGTCGGGGACAAAGGCCTGGACCGTGCCGCCGAAGCCGCCGCCATGGACCCGGAATGCCCCCCGCTTGCCCAGTATGCTGTCGCACATGGCCAGGGCCAGGGCTGCCGACTGCTCCTGGACGCTGCCGGTGACGATCACGTTCTGCAAATACATCCATGATGACTGGCCGGAGCGGCGCACGGTCCGGAGGAAGGCGTCAAAGTCCCCGGCCTCCAGAGCCCGGCACAGCTCATCCACCCGGCGGTTCTCCTGGAAGATATGTATAGCCCGGAGCACTGCTCTGTCTCCCGCCTCTTTCCTCAGGGCAGGTATGGCGGCAAAGAACTCCGCCTCCTCCACCTCCCGCAGCACATCCTTGCCGAAGTGGGCGGATATCTTCTTCATTTCGGCAGGAATAGCCGCATACTCATAAGTGAGGCTGGCGTGGTCAGCCCCCACGTCTATCATGCACAGGCTGTGGCCAGCCGAGGCAAAATCGAAGTCAACAGGATGTACCACCGGCTTTGCCGGGTCTTTGAAATCTATGGCAATTATTCCGCCCCAGGCGGAGGCCATCTGGTCCAT
Organism: uncultured Eubacteriales bacterium; assembly: GCA_949294945.1. Lineage (GTDB taxonomy): Bacteria > Bacillota > Clostridia > Oscillospirales > Oscillospiraceae > Limivicinus. The sequence goes on along the minus strand of CASFJB010000108.1, from coordinate 1,497 downwards.
GAGGCCGCAGGGCTTGCCGAAGAAACGGTTCTCCGCCGCCTGGCCCATTATGGCAAGGTCGGTGGCGTTCAGCTCTTCATTGCAGAAAAGGCCGTTGACCACGGCGCCCATGAGCACCTCAAAGGCCGCAGAGGAGGAAAGGCCGCTGCCCTGCATCACCTGGGAAGTTATGCAGGCGTCAAAGCCCCGTATCTCATATCCTCTGTCCTTCGCCAGGCTGCACATGCCCCGCACCAGGGATGCGGTACTGCCATATTCCGCCTCCACCGGTTCCAGGCTGCTCAGGTCCACCCTTATCATATCGTAGCCCTCGGACTTTACATTGACCATACTGCCGCCGTTTTCCGCAGCGGCTGCCAGAATGTCCACATTCACCGAGCCCGCCAGCACCTTTCCCCGCTGGTGGTCAGTGTGGTTGCCCCCTATCTCGGTGCGCCCGGGTGCGGAATAAATTACAGGCTTGGCCTCCCCAAACAGTTCCCGGAAAGCGCCGAGCAGCTCTTCTATTCTTTTTTCCATTTTCCTCTCCCTCTCCTTTTGTTCTCTTTTTCTCAGTCTATCCCAGGCGGTCCGGCCTGTCAAGGTTTTTCCCCCGGTCTTGTTCTGTACCCCGGTTTAAATTACATAATATAATTAACATATTATCATTTACGTAATATCATTTACGTAAATGCGAAATATTGTTATTATGTTTCAAAATCACCGGTTAAGAAATTTATGTGTTGACAAGATGGAGCAATTGGACTATAATCCAAACAGTTTTCAAGAAAGGAGACGGGTCATATGCGCAGCTTCCGCACCAACAGCATGATGATGGGTATGATGTACATGTTCCGCATGTGCATGATGATGTGCGCGCAAAAACATGACTCGCCTTGTTTCATATCCATCTGAAAAGTGCTTTAAAGCGTACTTACACAGGCTTGGGAAACAAAGTGAGTTTCCCAAGCCTGTTTTTTTATTTGAAAGGACAGAGAAAATGATAGAGCTGAAAAAACTCTCAAAGGTTTTTGAAAGCGCCTCCGGCTCCGTGGAGGCCCTGAGAGATGTGGACCTGACAATAAACGACGGGGAGATCTTCGGTATAATCGGCCTCTCCGGCGCAGGTAAGAGCACGCTGGTGCGCTGCATCAATCTTCTGGAGCGGCCCAGCTCCGGTCAGGTCATCATCGACGGCCAGGACATGACCCTCCTCAGCCGCCCGGAGCTTCTTAAAATGCGCAGGAGCATTTCCATGATATTCCAGGGCTTCAACCTGCTGGAGCAGCGCACCGTGCTTAAAAACGTCTGCTTCCCTCTGGAGATATCCGGAGTCAGGAAACAGGAGGCCGAGAAAAAGGCCATGGAGCTTCTGAAGCTGGTCAGCCTTGAGGAGAAAGCGGATAAATATCCCTCCCAACTCTCCGGCGGTCAAAAGCAGAGAGTGGCAATAGCCCGGGCCCTGGCCACCGACCCCAAATACCTGCTGTGTGACGAAGCCACCAGCGCTCTTGACCC
>CASFJB010000107.1 GCA_949294945.1 uncultured Eubacteriales bacterium | reverse complement strand
TTGCAAACTAAGGTCTTGTCTTCGTACATTTTGAATCCTCTCTTTTGATAAATGTGCCTGTCGGCTTTTATTTGCGTTCAGCTTTTGCTGATATCGCCTAAATTTAGATTCCGCGCCAGCTTGCGCCTTATCCTCTGAACTGCATTATCCACGGCTTTAGGCTCCTTACCCAGGCGCTGGCCTATCTCCCGATAGGACAGACCGTCCAGATACAGGTCCAGTACCTTACTCTCGAAACTGGATAAGCACTGTGAAAAGGCGGTGTAAAGTTCTTCCTTGCTCTCTCTGGCCAGAACTAATTCTTCCGGGCTGAGCCGGAAAATCTCAGGAACTGCCGACAATTGGGCACAATGGTCTTCTGAGAGTTGCTCAAAGGGAACTCCGTCATTGAGCGGGAAATGCTTTAAACGGGATGCGGATTTAACAGCGGAGTATAGCCGCTTTCTGATACAATGCTCTGCAAAGGTCTTAAAAGATGTGTCACAATCCGGAGAATACTGCCTTATGGCTGAAACCAAGCCAAAGGTGCCTTCCTGAATAAGATCTTCGCTGTCACCGCCGGCCAAAAACAATGGTCTTGCGCAGACTCGCACCAGATACATATATCTGGCAGCCAATGTCTCCTCGGCTTCCTTGTCGCCTGCAACAACCATTCGCTGCAATTCGACGTCGTGGAAATTTGTATAGTCTTCCATATCTGCCAATTTAAATTCTTAACAAATTTACATGTTACATTATACAACAGCTTTGTATAAAGTCAATAGCTTTTTATTCATTTCTTCCATAAAATCTTACATATCCAGCTGCTGCTGACCAATATATTCCAGTCCCAGATGCTCATATGCCCGTTTTGTGACGCAACGGCCCCTGGGAGTACGGGTCAAAAAGCCCTGCTGAAGCAGATACGGCTCATAGACATCCTCCAGCGTCACTGCTTCCTCATTGATGGTGGCTGCAAGAGTTTCAAGTCCTACTGGCCCGCCGTTATAAAAATCTATGATACTTTTGAGCATACGCCTGTCCAGCGCATCCAGGCCCAGCTTGTCCACTTCCAGGCGGGAAAGGGCTTCATCGGCTATCTCCCGGCTTATTACGCCGTCTGCCTTTACCTGGGCAAAGTCCCGTACCCGACGGAGCATACGGTTTGCTATTCTGGGAGTGCCTCTGGAACGTGCGGCAATCTCTGCGGCGCCTTCAGGCAGGATCCTGACTCCCAGGATTCCGGCGGAGCGCATGACGATGCGCTGCAGCTCCTCCGGTGTGTACAGCTCCAGGCGAAGGGATACGCCGAATCTGTCCCTCAACGGGGCGGTCAACTGGCCGGAACGGGTGGTGGCTCCTATAAGGGTGAAATGGGGCAGGTCCAGATGCAGAGAGTTGGCTGAGGGTCCTTTGCCCAGAATGATATCAATGGCATAGTCCTCCATAGCCGGATAGAGTATCTCCTCATAAGCCCGGTTTAACCGGTGTATCTCATCAACGAAGAGTATGTCTCCCTCGTTAAGGTTGGTAAGCATGGCCACCAGGTCACCCGGCTTCTCTATGGCCGGGCCGGAAGTGATGCGCATATTCACGCCCATCTCATTGGCGATCACTGCTGCAAGAGTAGTTTTTCCCAGTCCCGGGGGGCCGTGGAGCAGCACGTGGTCAAGGGGCTCCCCTCTCATCTTTGCGGCGTTGATGAACACCTCAAGATTGTCCTTGGCCTTCTCCTGGCCTATATACTCCCGGATAGTCCTGGGGCGCAGAGAGCCCTCATTTCCGTCCTCCGGGAGGCTGGCGGCAGTGGTTATTATTTCTTCGTTGACTTCCTCAGAAAAGCTGATGCTCATTTAGTGCTCCTATTTCACCATTTGTTTAAGTACTGCCTTGATTATCTCCTCAGCGCTCATTCCGCTGGGGTCTATCTTCTTCAGAGCCGGAGCGATCTCCGTGCTGCTGTAACCCAGTACGCTGAGAGCCGCCATGGCGTCTGACATGGTGCTGTCGCTTCCCGGAGCGGGAACTGCGGCGGGAAGCTGGATATCCTGAAGGGAGCTGTCCTTGCTCATTTTATCCTTCAATTCCAGTATGACCCGCTGAGCAATTTTCTTTCCAACTCCGGGGGCCACGGTGAGGGCCTTTACGTCATCGTTCATTACGGCCAGAGCCAGGGTCTCCGGAGTGCTGTAGGAGAGGATGGACAGAGCGGCCTTGGGCCCTATGCCGGAGACGGAGACCAGCATGTCGAAGCAGCGCTTCTCGCTTTTGGTATAAAAACCGAAGAGGTCGAAATTGTTTTCCCCTATGGACTCGGCTACATAGAGTTTGACTCTGTCCCCCAGATGTATATTGGAGACGGTGTTCAAAGTAACGCTGAGAGCATAGCCTACGCCCCCGCAATCCAGCACCACCAGGCCGGGCTCCAGCTCGGCTACGCTGCCTTCTATATGGTAGAACATTCCTCGTTCTCTCCTCTGTAAAGTAATGATGTGGAGCTTCTGGCGTGGCACAGGGCCAAAGCCACGGCATCTGCCGCATCGTCCGGCTTAGGCGGTTTTGGCAAAGCGCATATGCGCTTGACCATGTCCATGACCTGAGTTTTCTCTGCCCTACCGTAGCCCACCACCGACTGCTTGACCTGAAGAGGCGTATATTCATATACCTTCAGACCGGCCTTGCGGCAGGCCAGGAGTATAACTCCCCTGCCATGGGCAACGGCAATGCCTGTGGTAAGGTTGGTGTTAAAAAACAGCTCCTCAATGGATGCAGCGTCCGGGTGGAACAGCTCTATCAGCTGGAGCATGTCGTCGTAAATCTGTTCCAGCCTGCTGGACAAACTTGTATGAGCCGGGGTGCTTATCACTCCGCAATTTATAAGCTTATGGCTGTTTTTCTCTGAATCCACTATTCCAAAGCCTATGGTGGCAATCCCGGGGTCTATACCCAATACGCGCATTTGATCACATCCTGCATGGATTTTAACACATTTTTGCCCTTATAGCAACAACAATCATAGCCAGGCCCGTTCCAGGGCGGCTATGCCCCGGCTTATGTTCTGAGCACTCATGCCGGAGTAACCGGCAATGACTCTGGCCTCATCCGGGTTAGAGCCGAAGGAATAGTATTCCGACAGTCCGTAGACCCTTACACCCTCCCCGGCTGCCCGCTCCACCAGCTCCCTTTCCCCAAGGCCGTTGGTGGCTCTTAGCAGCAGATGCGTCCCGCCGCTGGAGCTCTTTACCTCCAGTATGCCGGACAGAGGACTGTCCTCCAGAGCCTTTACAAAATGCTCCCGGCGGCTGAGATAGAGCTTTCTAAGGCGGCTCACATGGCGTTCAAAGTAGCCCCGCTTTAAAAATTCCGCCAGGATGAGCTGCTCGAATACCGGCACCGTACAGGCATAGAAGCCGAGCTTTTCGCCAAAGCGCTCCAGAAGCTCCGGCGGGATGACCATGTAACCTATGCGCATGGAGGGAGCCAGGCTCTTGGTGAAAGTGTTCAGATATACTACCTTGCTGGAGCGGTCAAGGCTCTGCAAGGTGGGAACGGGTCTGCCGTACAGACGGAAGTCACTGTCATAGTCGTCCTCTATTATATAGCGGTCCGGGGAGGCGCAGGCCCAGGCAAGTATCTCGTGGCGCCTGGCGGCGGGCATGACCGTCCCCAAGGGGAAGTGGTGAGAGGGAGTTATGTGGGCTGCCTGTATGCCCTGGGCAGTCAGAGAGTCCAGCCTGGCTCCGCTGCCGTCCACGGCTATTGGCAGGACTTTTGAACAGTTGGCGGAAAAGACCCGGTGAGTCTTGACATAGCCCGGGTCCTCCACACCGTAGCATCTGTCTCTGCCCAAAAGCTGAATGAGCAGGCCGGTGAGATATTCGCTGCCTGCGCCCACAACTATCTGCTCCGGGTGAACAGTCAGCCCCCGGAAGGAGCGCAGATAGTCGGCTATGGCCTGTCTGAGACAGTAGGCGCCTTTGCCGCTGCAGGAGTTCAGCAGCTCCTCACCCCCGGCGCTGAGAATCTCTCTGGACAGTTTGGCCCAGACAGAAAAAGGGAAAAGCGAAGTGTCCGCCCGATTGGTGCTGAAATCCACAGCATATTCCCTCTTTGGCGGAGCGGGCTTTAAAATTACAGGTTGCGCAGCCTCACCGCCGGAACGGCCCGGAATATTTTCCGCATAAAAGCCGCTGCCGGGGACGGAATATATATATCCCTCTGCAGCAAGAATCGAATAGGCGGTTTCCACCGTCACTACACTAATCTTCAGGTGTGCAGAGAGGGCCCGTTTTGAGGGGAGCTTTTCTCCCGGGGCTATTTTACCGCTCTCTATTTCCCTCCTTATATAGTTGTACAGCTGCTCGTACAGAGGGCTGGAGTCATTAAAATCGATGGTTAACACTGCATACCGACCTTATCATAATTGGATATTTTGATATATAATTGGAATATCAGTTTAACTTAATATATCACAGCCAGGGAAAAAGTCAACGCCCCGGGGCTGCTTTGGTGTATTGTTGCGGCAGTGAATCGTGGCAAAGGGTATTGAGAAATTAGGGGAGATTTGGTATATTAATGGCATCAAAAAACTGATTTATTGACCTGCACCTATGGAGCAGCGCCATAGGTGCAGTACGCTAACAGGAGGTGCAGATATGGAAAATTCAGCTAAGAAAAAACTTCAAGACGGCGAAAAGATACTGGGCACTTTCTTCTCCATGGGAAACCCCTCTGCCATGGAGTGTCTGGGCTATACGGGTATGGATTTTGCCATTATAGACACGGAGCACGGTCCTTTTGACACCGAGAATGCCATGGCCCTGGTGAGGGCCGCGGAGTCGGTTGGCCTCAGCCCGTTTATGCGCATAGCCGATGTGAGCCATAAGGAGATCCAGCGGGCCGTGGACATGGGGGTGCAGGGCCTGATAGTGCCCTGTCTGCGCAGCCTGGGGGACATGAGGAAGCTGGTGGATCTGGCAAAATTTGCCCCTGTGGGAAACCGGGGCTTCATCAAAGGCCGGGGCAGCGGCTTTGGATATCAGGACTGGGCATGCGGCAGCGTGGCAGAGTATATGACTGCCAGCAACGACAGGCTTCTGGTCCTGCCTCAGTGTGAGACCAGGGAGTGCTATGAAGAGATAGAGGAAGTCCTGGCCATTGAAGGGATCGACGGAATATTTGTCGGGCCCTTTGACCTGTCCATATCCTTAGGCATGCCCGGAGACTTTGAGAACCCGGAGTTCAAGGCTGCCGTGGCCAGAATACTGAAAGCCTGCAAAAAGGCCGGTAAGTACTCTCTCATATTCTCCACAGCCATTGACCAGGCCAGAGCTTATCTGGAACAGGGCTTTGACGGTGTGGCCCACAGTATTGATTTTACCGTTTTCACCGAGGCATACAAGGCAGCTATGGCTGAGATCCGCAACGGCTGAGAAATAAGGAGGAAATGATTATGCTTGAAGTCGGAATGAAGGCGCCGGATTTTTCCCTTAAGGACCAGCACGGAAACACCGTTGCCCTTTCGGACTTTCTTGGGAAAAAAGTTGTCCTGTACTTTTATCCCAAGGACAACACCCCGGGATGCAGCCGCCAGGCCTGCGCTTTTGCAGGAGCCTACGAGGAGTTCAAGTCTATGGATGTGGCAGTCCTGGGAGTCAGCAAGGATTCCGTGGCCTCCCATGTAAAGTTTGACGAGAAGTATTCTCTTCCTTTTATACTTATCTCCGACCCGGAGCTGGAAGCCATCAAGGCCTATGATGTATGGCAGGAGAAAAAGAATTACGGAAAGGTGAGTATGGGCGTAGTACGCAGTACCTACGTTATAGATCAGCAGGGCGTCATTGAGAAAGTCATGCCCAAGGTAAAGCCGGACACCAATGCAGAGGATATTCTCAAGTATCTGAGGAGCAAATAAACATAAGCGAGCATAATGAGATGCCCGGACCTCCCTATTGCGGCCCGGGCATCATTATGCCTGAATTGAAGCATTAACTATATGCAGCTTATTTTAGAGTGAGCTTATTGAAATTCTTCTTGCCCCGTTTGACTACGATCCCGGCCTTCAGCTCCTCGGCGGAGTAGCTCTTGCCGATATCGCTTACCTTGACGTCGTCCACGGTGACACCGCCCTGCTGGATGTTGCGCCGGGCATCGGACTTGGAGGAGCAGAGGCCGGTACGTACAAGGATGGTCATGATATCCATGGCGCCGTCGGTGAGCTCATCCTCGCTTATCTCCGTGGTGGGCATGTCCTCGCTGCTTCCGCTGCCGCCAAAGAGAGCCTTGGCAGAGGCTTCGGCCTTCTTGGCCTCCTCCTCGCCGTGGACCAGGCTGGTGAGCTCATAGGCCAGGATCTCCTTGGCCTTGTTCAGCTGGCTGCCTTCCCACTTGTCCATCTCGTCTATCTGCTCAAGAGGCAGGAAGGTGAGCATACGGATGCACTTGAGCACGTCTGCATCTCCCACGTTCCGCCAGTACTGGTAGAACTCGTAGGGGCTGGTCTTGTTGGGGTCCAGCCATACGGCGCCGGAAGCGGTCTTGCCCATCTTCTTGCCCTCGGAGTTGAGAAGCAGGGTGATGGTCATAGCGTGAGCATCCTTGCCCAGCTTCTTGCGTATCAGTTCGGTGCCGCCCAGCATGTTGCTCCACTGGTCGTTGCCGCCAAACTGCATGTTGCAGCCGTAATGCTGGAACAGGTAGTAGAAGTCATAGCTCTGCATTATCATGTAGTTGAACTCCAGGAAGCTGAGACCCTTCTCCATACGCTGCTTGTAGCACTCGGCCCGGAGCATATTGTTTACGGAGAAGCAGGCGCCCACCTCTCTCAGCAGCTCCACATAGTTGAGCTTCAGCAGCCAGTCGGCATTGTTCACCATAAGGGCCTTGCCTTCGCCGAACTCTATGAAGCGCTCCATCTGCTTTTTGAAGCAGGCACAGTTGTGGTCGATGACCTCCTTGGTCATCATGCTGCGCATGTCGGTACGGCCGGAGGGGTCGCCCACATGGCCGGTGCCGCCGCCGATAAGGGCGATGGGCCGGTTGCCGGCCTGCTGCAG
>CASFJB010000106.1 GCA_949294945.1 uncultured Eubacteriales bacterium | reverse complement strand
CCGTGTTCTCGGAGGCGGCCTCTCCGCCATCTTCCGACAGCAGCCAGTCGATGCTCACATCAAAGACCTGGGAGAGCAGCCGCAGCTTGGACACCTCCGGTTCGGCGTCCCCGGTCTCCCACTTGCTCACCGCCTGGCGGGAGACTCCCAGCCGTGCGGCCAGCTCCTCCTGGGACCAGCCCGCCTTTCTGCGGCAGTTATAGATTTTTTCCGATAGTTTCATGTGCAGTTCTCCTTGCTTTCAGTCTGGCTTCATTATAACGGAAGAGCCTGCGCCGGGCAAGCATTCCCGGCTTGAAGTTTCGCAACCCCAGGTTGCGCCCGGTTGCGCCGGTGAAATTATAGCCGGAAAGGGGCAAAAAAATCAGTGGCAGGGGGAAAACTGCCGCTGATTTTCAGAAATTTTATATCCCCGCTTCCGGGAGGCAGTGCATGTGTATCTGGCCCAGGGCCCGGAAGCCCTCGGCCTGGGAGGCGAGACATCGCAGGCCCATGTCCGCCGAGCGCAGCTTAAGGTACAGGGCGATGGACTTGGCCTCTTGGGAGCCCTTGGGGAACTGGGACAGATGGCAGTCAAAGACGGCTCTGAACTGCTTTTCCCTGTAGCCGCCAGCGGTTTTTACATAGGCGGTGGGCTTGGCGGTCATGTAATAGCACAGGGCCTTCACCGGGGCGCTGGAGGCTCCCAGCCGCTCCATGATACCGGCGTAGGGTGCAAAGCAGCCGAGCTGCCGGGCGGCCCGGCCGCAGCGGAGATGGTCCTGGTGGCACTCGCTGCTCACCCAGGGGTCCGGGGCAAAGATACAGTCGGGCTTGAAATCCCCTATGACTGCGGCCATGCCCTCCAGCAGCTCTGTATCGCCGTAGAAGCCGCCGTCGGAGAGCCCCAGGAAGCGCAGGTCCCGAACTCCCAGGACGGCTGCGGAATTGCGGCTCTCCTCTTTCCGCAGTTCCACCAGCTCCTCCCGGCTCAGCCCCTTGGGGGCGCAGCCGTCGCCATAGCGGCCGTCGGTGCAGATGAGAAAGCAGACGTCCTTGCCTGCGGCGGCCAGCTTTGCCGCCGTGGCGCCGGCGCCTATCTCGATGTCGTCCGGGTGGGGACCAATGAAGAGATAGCGCTGGAAACTCTCTATCTTGGGTACAGGCGCAGCAAAGCGCAGAGCCAAACGGGTCAGACTCATGCCTCTGCCCCTGCCCTTCTCCGGCTCTCTATCTCTCCGCAGATGCGCTCATATTCCTCCTCGTCCAGCTTGTAGTGCCTCTTGTACAGTATATAGGACAGGAACATCAGCAGCCAGGGCAGGAGGGTCATGGCGATGAGCAGCCCGGCGCTTTGGACGGACTGAACTCCCTGGAGCACCTGAGCGATCTGGCTGAGCTTGTCGGCCTCGGTGATGGCCCCCTGGGTGCAGCTCTGCTCCAGAGTAGAGATGCGGTTGGTGAAGTCGGTGACCCCCAGGAGGATGTAGGTGAAGGAGGTGACCGCCACCACCAGGGCGGAGCTGAGCTTGGTGATGAAGGGCCGCAGGGAGGCGATGATGGCCTCGTCCCTGGAGCCGGTCCTGTATTCGTTGTACTCCACGGTGTTGATGATGGATATCATCATTATGAGATAGTAGCAGTATTGGCCGAAGTTGGAGAGCATGTAGCCCAGGACGATGAACACGAACTTCACCGTGCTGCCGGCGGGGAGCAGCAGACCGGGCAGGAACATGAGCACATAGCCCACAGAGGATATGAGCATCATCAGGCCCATAAGCTTCTTTCTGGTGATGTGCCGGGAGATGGCCGGGTAGAATATCATGAGGAAGGCGGTGGCGGACATGCCCACGGTGGTGAAGAGGGAATAGAGGCCGCCGGTGTAGCCGAACTCAAAGTATATGTAGGTGGAGCCTATACCCCCCAGCACCAGGTTGTTGCCCAGCTGCTGGATAAGGAAGATGAGGGAGACCCACAGCAGCTGGTCGTTGGAGAAGATGGTGGTGAATATCTTCTTCAGGCTGATGGGAGGGGCCTTCTCCTGCATGTCGTCCCGGCGCTCCCTGGCGCCGAAGATGGTGAAACAGAGAAACAGCGGCGCCAGCACGGCCACCGCCAGGGCGATGCGGCCGTAGGCCACGGAGGCGCTGCCTCCGATGGTGAGGGAGCCGGCAGTGAGCATGGGTATTAGGATAGAGGCGGAGGTGCCGCCTATGCCGGCCAGGAGGGTAGCCCGGGCGGTGAACTGGTTGCGGGCGTTGGCGTCGGAGCAGAGGGCGGGCACCATGCCCCAGTAGGAGATGTCATGCATGGTGTAGGCGATGGAGTACATGAAGTACATCACTCCGAAGAACCACACGAAGCTCCAGCCCTGGAGCTGGGTATTGAACATCAGGTACACCACCAGGGAGGTAAAGAGTATGCCGATGACCAGCCAGGGCTTGAATTTGCCGTAGCGGGTGCGGGTGCGCTCTATGATGTTGCCCATGATGGGGTCGTTGAGGGCGTCAAAGACCCGGGCGGCCACCATGATGGCGGTGATGGCGGTGAGCTGGGCGGCGGTGAGGAAACGGGTGAAGAGCACAAAGGTGAGCAGCTGGCTGGTGAACAGGTTGTACACCATGTCCCGGCCCACGGTGCCCAGGGGGAACATTATCAGGTTCTTCTTCCTCAGCTTAAGATCTTCCATTTATTCCTCCCCATTCTTGTTCAGTATCTCCACCTGGCACATGGCCATGGCGGCAAGAGCATTGTTGTGGCTCTCCGGGCTTATGCCGGCGCAGCAGGCGGCGTCCACCTTTACCGGCACCTCCGGCAGAAAGGCCTTGATTATCAGGGCGTTGGAGATGACGCACACATCGGTGCAAAGCCCGATGAGGGTGACGGAGCCGATGGGTTCTTTTTTATCCATCTCCAGCAGCATACGCCCCAGCTCAATGGAGCCGAATCCGGGCTTGTCCACCGGCTGAGTCCTCCTCAGGGCGTCCAATTCCGGACGTATCTGCCAGCCCTGGGTCCCCTTGATGCAGTGGGGCACAGGGAGATTCCTGCCCTCCTGGGTCTCCATGTAGTTCTCCGGATGGGTGTCCCGGGTGAATATCACCGGGCCGTTAAAAGAAGCGATCTTCTCTTTAACCCCGGGAACTATGGCTACGGCCTCCTTGGTGCCCAGGGCACCGTCGATAAAGTCGTTCTGCATGTCCACGACTACGAGTATATCCTGCATGACTGTCCTCTCCTTTGTCTATAATGTATCTCAGGTTTATTTCTTCCGTACTATCTCTATCCAGTAGCCGTCCGGGTCCTCGATGAAGTATACCCCCATAGCGGTGTTTTCAAAGCAGATGCAGCCCAGAGATTCATGCTTTGCGTGGGCAGCCTCCATGTCCTCAACGGTGAAAGCAAGGTGGAATTCGCCCTCGCCCAGGTCGTAGGGCTTGTCCCGGTCCCTCAGCCAGGTGAGCTCCAGGCTGAAATCGCTCTCCCCGTCCCCGAGAAAGACCAGCTTGTAACTGCCGTCGGCGGCGTTTTTCTCCCGTACCGGCTTGAGACCCAGGGCCTCATTGTAAAATTTGATGCTGCGCTCCAGGTCCATGACGTTGAAATTGAAGTGGTTGAATCTGAACATTATAATCCTCCTCTGCGGCGTCTTGCAGCCGGGCGGCAAACAGCCCGGCTTTTCACGCAGAACTTTATATGATGGTAACACCCGGGAGCGGGAATGTCAATCGGCGGCTGCCGCTTGAAATACCGGAGCCGCTCCACTATAATATCAGAAAAAGGAAAATGTATTGAATACAAAGGAGGAACGTAAATGGAAAAACTGAAGGTCTGTCTGGTAAACGATTCTTTCCCGCCGGAGATAGACGGCGTGGCCAACGCCGTGGTGAACTATGCGGGGATAATAAACGAGAGCTACGGCTCCGCCACGGTGGTGACTCCCTCCAATCCCCAGGCGGATGACTCGGCCTTTCCCTTTCCCGTCTGCCGCTATCCCAGCCTGGACACCACCCGGCTGGTGGGCTACAGGGCGGGCCTGCCCTTTTCCCCGGAAATACAGAGACGCCTGGACGACAAGGACTTCAATATAATCCACAGCCATTGCCCCGTGAGCTCCACCCTGCTTGCCCGGCTGCTGAGGGAGAGGATAGACGTCCCCCTGGTGATGACCTACCATACCAAGTTCGATATAGACATAGCCAAGGCCATCAGCAGCAAGCTTTTGCAGGAGGAGGCCAAGCGCATGCTGGTGGAAAACATCTCCGCCTGTGACGAGGTGTGGACCGTGAGCCGGGGAGCGGGGGAGAACCTGCGCTCTCTGGGCTATGAGGGGGACTATCTGATAATGCCCAATGGTGTGGACCTGCCCCGGGGACGGGTAGATGAGGAGCTGATAGCCCAGACCTGCCGGGACTACGACCTGCCCCGGGGGGTGCCGGTGTTCTTGTTTTTGGGCCGCATGATGTGGTACAAGGGCATCCGCATCATCCTGGACGCCTTGAAGGCCCTGGCGGACGGGGGCCGGGATTTCCGCATGGTATTTGTAGGCGGCGGCGCCGACCGGGACGAGATAGTGAAATACAGCGAAAAGCTGGGCCTGAAGGGCAGGGTCTTCTTCTGCCCCGCCGTCCATGACAGGAATATAGTCAGGGCCTGGTACTGCCGGGCGGACCTCTTCCTCTTCCCCTCCAGCTTCGATACCAACGGCCTGGTGGTGAGGGAGGCGGCGGCCTGCGGCCTGGCCAGCGTCCTCATCCGGGGCAGCTGCGCCGCCGAGGATGTGGAGGACGGGGAGACCGGCTTCCTTATCGAGGAAAACAGTGCCTCCATGGCGGAGAAGCTGGAGACCCTGTGTCGCTGCCCCAACACCGTGAAGCGGGTGGGACAGCAGGCCCAGAGCCGCCTGTACATCTCCTGGGAGGAGGCGGTGGGCAGAGCCTGCCGCCGATATGAGACGGTGATAGAAAACTACCGCCGGGGCCTGTATCCCCAGCACGAGCGGCTCAGCGACGACTTTATACGGACCATGTCCAACAGCATGGAGGCCTGGGACGAATTAAGGGAGAGGCAGCGGAGCAAAATGCTGGAGCTGAGGCAGGAGTACAGGGAGCTGAGAGATGAGATGAAAGAGGAGATGAACAGCACCCGCCAGCGCCTGAGAGATAATATTGCCCAGTACCTTGAGCGCTTCATGTAATCTGGCGGAAAATTGAATAATATCCAAAGAGCCGGGGAAAGAAATTTTCCGGCTCTTTCCTTGTGCAAGACTTCAGCGAGGAAAACAAAAGAGATTGACAAAAAATCATAAAAAGTGGTACTACCTTTGTGAAAAACCACCAATCAACTCGGAGGCAATTTCGTCGAATTATAATTGGATATAAGTTGAAATCCTAAGGAAGCTAAAGGTACAATTGACATGTAAGAAGCCGTGATCTCAGCGGCCGTAAGGGGATGAGCTGATAATATGGAAGAGGAAATACTGGACATCTCCGCCCGGGAAGTGACGGTAGAGGTCACCGACGAGCGCACGGGAAAAAAATACCGGCGCAGTCTGCCCATTGACTACTATGAAAATGCCAACACTCTGGTGCTCCGGGGCGAGAATCTGGACGGGAGCTTTTCCCAGCTGGTGTTCTACTCCGGCCGGGGGCTGGAGCGGCTGCAGGACCTGACGGGGGGCGGCCCCGACCTGGACCCCTGCGGCAGCCATAAATAAGCGCTGAGCGGAATATACAAAAGAAATATATACGGAAGATCTTTTCAAAAAAAAGGAGGAAACATTATGGTCAAGAAAACCCTGGTCATCAACGGCGTCACCCGCACGCTGCTGGTGGAAGAAAATGAGACTCTCGCATCAGTGCTCCGGGAGCGGCTGCTGCTCACCGGGTGCAAAATAGGCTGCGGCGAGGGCCACTGCGGCGCCTGCAACGTGATAATGGACGGCAAGGTGACCCGCTCCTGCATCGTGAAGATTGGCAAGGTGAAAGACGGGGCCAATATCACCACCATCGAGGGCGTGGGCACTATCTCCGACATGCACCCCCTGCAGGTGGCCTGGATGGCCCATGGCTGCGCCCAGTGCGGCTTCTGTTCCCCCGGTTTCATTATCAGCGCCAAGGTGCTGCTGGACAACAACCCCTCCCCCACCCGGGAGGAGGTAAGGGACTGGTTCAACAAGAACCGCAACCTCTGCCGCTGCACCGGCTATAAGCCCCTGGTGGACGCGGTCATGGATGCCGCCAGAGTCATCAGAGGCGAGATAAGCAAGGAAGACCTGATATTCAAGCCCACCGGCGACTCCATTGTGGGCACCAAGTACATCAGACCCTCTGCCGCCCAGAAGGTCACCGGCACCTGGGACTTCGGCGCCGACGATGCGCTGAAGATGCCCGAAGGCACGCTGCGCCTGGCCCTGGTACAGGCCAAGGTGAGCCATGCCCTCATCAAATCCGTGGACACCTCCGCCGCCGAGAAGATGCCCGGCGTAGCCAAGGTAATCACCGCCAAGGATATCGTCTCTGCCGGCGGCAAGAACAGGATAAACGGCCTGGTCATGCTGCCTCTCAACAACAAGTGCGACGGCTGGGACCGCCCGGTGCTCTGTGACGAGAAGATATTCCAGTTCGGCGACGCCATAGCCATAGTGGCCGCCGATACCGAGGCCCACGCCAGAGCCGCCGCCGACGCGGTGGTGGTGGACATCGAGGAGCTGCCCGCCTACATGAACGCCATGGATGCCATTGCCGAGGACGCCATAGAGATCCACCCCGGCACTCCCAACGCCTACTACGAGACCAACTGCATCAAGGGGCCGGACTTCGACTTTGATTCCGCACCCAACGTGGTAGAGATACATTCCTACTGTTCCCGCCAGCCCCACCTGCATCTGGAGCCGGACTGCGGCTATGCCTATATAGACGAGGACGGAATGGTCACCGTCCACTCCAAGTCCATCGGCATCCACCTGCATATGCCCATGATCGCCGACGGCATCGGCGTGCCCCTGGAGAAGCTGCGTCTGGTTCAGAACCACGCCGGCGGCACCTTCGGCTATAAGTTCTCCCCCACCAACGAGGCCATTCTGGGCGCCGCCGCC
>CASFJB010000105.1 GCA_949294945.1 uncultured Eubacteriales bacterium | reverse complement strand
TTTTTCGTCAAGTGGGCACAATGGCTTTTAGAGAAAGAGAGAAACAAAAGACGATAAAAGGGAAAGATTATTAAGAATTATGAAAAAGCCTTTATTTTTCCGGAGGAACGTGGTAACATGCCCGGGGAACAAAAGGGCTTTTGCCTCGTCATATAGATGTACTCTGAAAGGAGAGAGACAATGAAAAAGATTATTTCGATTTTACTTATGGCGCTGCTGGTATGTACCATGGCGGTGCCGGCATATGCTGAAGTGAACCAGAGCCGGGCGGTCATTGGCGCCGACCTTACCGACGAACAGGTGGAGGCAGTGTACAACGCCTTCGGCGTAAAGCGGGGAGATCCCATCGAGCTGAAAATGACCAACGCCGAGGAGCGGGCCTATCTGGAGGGCTATGTGGATGACAGTCTCATCGGCACCCGCTCCATATCCTGCGTGTATGTGGAGCTGCTGCCTTCCGGCAGCGGCATGGCAGTGACCACCAGCAACATCAACTGGTGCACCGGCGAGATGTACATCAGTGCCCTGGCAACGGCGGGCATAACCGATGCCAACATCGTTGTGGCGGCCCCCTTTGAGGTCAGCGGCACGGCGGCTCTCAGCGGCGTATACAAGGCATATGAGGATATGACCGGAAAAAAGCTGGACGATCTGGCCAAGCTGGTTAGCACCCAGGAGCTGACCATCACCGGAGAACTGGCCGCCGAGATCGGCTCCATGGATTCCACCTCTATCGTCAACGAGCTGAAGCTGATGCTGGACGTGACCAAGGATATGAGCGACGACGAGATCCGGGCAGAGATAAGGGAGATAGCCTCCCGGTACAACGTGCGCCTCACCGATACCCAGGTGAATCAGCTGCTCACCCTCTGCCGGTCCCTGGAGGGCCTGGATGCCGAATCCCTGAAAGCCCGGGTGGAGGATGTGCAGAACACTCTCCAGAAGGTGTCCGACGCCAAGAACAAGGTGGTGGGCTTTGTTGAGGGAGTGAAGAAAGTGGTGGACTCCGTTTCCGGCTTCTTCGACAAGATCAAGGATATAATTGCCCGCTTCTGATTTGAATGATACAGCGGACTCTCTACCCGCCCCGGAGCTTTCCGGGGCGGGTACTTTTGTCCTCCTGCGCAGGGGGGACATTTGGGGCTTTTAAAAGCAGCGGGGCTGTGTTAGAATGAAGCGGACTTATATTGCGGAAGTGAACAGATGAAAATATCTACCATAATAAATCCCTTTGACGGGTACATCTCCTCCCTGCCGGGGGAGGAGTCGGCCCGGCTGAAGGAATTTTTTGCCGACTTTGAGCGCCACTGTGACCTGCCCTGGCGGGAAAAGAGGAAGCTGAAAGAGGACTTCGAAAAAGCAATAATGTACTATTCCTCCCGGGGCCTCAGCCTGGAGAGCTCCCTGGAGCTGCTGGACACCAGAAACTTGGGGGGCTTTTATGCCCGGCCTCCGGTGCTGTGGTTCCCTCTGGACGATGCGGCGAAAATATATCCCCTGTCTATGGAGCGGGGGAGGATGTCGGTGTATCTCAAAGAACCGGTGGTGCCGGAGATGCTGCAAATGGCTCTGGACTTCACCATAAGGCGTTTCCCCAGCTTTGCCACCACCTTGAAAAAGGGCTTTTTCTGGCACTATCTGGACACCACCAAGCGGCGCTTCCCAGTGTCCCGGGAGAGCGATATACCCTGCCGGCCCCTGAAAGTCTCCCAGAGCGGCTCCCTGGCCTTTCGGGTGCTGTACTGGAATAACCGGATCAGCCTGGAATTTTTCCATGTGCTCACCGACGGCACCGGGGGAATGACCTTCCTTAAGGTGCTCACCGGAGAATACCTGCGCCTTATGGGCGCTGTGGCCGGGCCTTCTCCGGAGCTGTGGGATATAAATGCCACCCCCTCCCCGGAGGAGTTTGAAAATGCCTTTGTCCGGGTGGAGCAAAAGGGCGCTGCCTCCGGTTTCATGGACAAGAGCGCCTTACAGATGAACGGCAGGTTGGCGGAGCAGCGGCCCTGCTGCATCCTCCATTTCAAAATGGATGCCGCCCGGCTTTACGAGGCGGCAAAAAAACATGGGGCTACCGTCACGGTGTACCTGACGGCGCTGATGTTTCTGGCGGGCCGGGCGGCCATAGACGAGCTGCAGGGCGAACAGAGCATACAGATACCTATAAACATGCGCAAGTTCTACCCCACAAAGACGGTGCGCAACTTCTCCCTGTACTGCGGCATCCGTCTGCCCATAGAGGAGACGGAGGACATGGGGCAGCTGATAGGAGAGATACAGCGCCAGCTGGAGCAGAAGGGCTCCAGGGAGGCCATGGACTCCATGCTCACTGCAACGGAGCGCCTGGTGAATGTGCTGAAATTTGTTCCTCTGGTGGTGAAGCAGCCGGCAGCCCGGCTGATATACGGCTTCTTGGGGGATAAAATATTTACCACTACTCTGTCAAATATGGGCGTGGTGCAGCTGCCTGAATGGATGGCCGAACATGTGGACTGCATGGACTTTGTCCTTGGCACCGCCATAAGCAACCGGGCCAGCTGCTCCCTGGTGACCGTGAACGGCAGGGCAATGTTTACCATAGCCAAGCTGACCGCCGACCCCAGCTTTGAGGAAAAGCTCTATGAGCTGCTGGAGGCGGATGGAGTGAATGTAAAGGTGGAGGGGAGCGGCTTCTATGAAGGTTGATATCACTTATCCCCCGGTGGAAAAGCGGAGGCAGCGAAAAAAGAAGCTGATAAGAGCGGCGGGCTGGCTGATGCTGCTGGCAGCCGTAGTCTGCCCGGTGGTGAACCTGGCGGTAGGAGGCAAGGCCTGGAGCCTTATAGTGCTGATGGGCCTTTATATGACCTGGACCCTGGTGCTCTCCCCGGACTTGGTGGAGTATAACCGGATAAGCCAGTTCATTAAGCTGCTGCTCTGCTCCTGCATAATGCTTATCATTATTGAGCTGGTCATCGTCCCCGGCTGGGCCCTCTTCGTGGTGCCCATTGTGGGCTTTTGCGGACTCATAGTCTGCGCCGCCCTGTTCTTCTCCGATATGGTGAAGCAAAAACAGAATATGCTGCCCATGCTGAACCTCATCTTTTTTTCCGCCCTGGGCTCTGCGGCGGGCCTGCTGTGGGGCGGGGAGGCGGTGCGCTGGCCCCTGGCGGTGATGGGCATATTGTCCCTGGCCCTGCTTATCGCCTGTATCGCGGCCCTGGGCAAAGACTTTCTAAAGGAATTTCAAAAGCGCTTCCACACGAAATAGAATGAGCATGGATAAAAATCATGCCCCCGACCATTTGGCCGGGGGCCAGGCTGTAGAAAAAGCCTCGCAGAGTTTTTTCGCCCCGGCGAAAAAATAAATTCAATCGTTTTCTGCGGCGACATGTGCGTCGCGGAAAACACTTCTCACGGAGCGGAGTGTCGAATTGTACGCCTTTGGCGTACAACCGAGGCATGAAGCGAAGTGTAATCCCTTTTTTCAAAGAAGGCATAGCCTTCTTTGAAAAGCTGATGCCCCCGGCCATTTGGCCGGGGGCATCGTTACGTTTATTAAATTCTCTTCCACTTTACGCCGTGGGGGATGTCGGTGAGCTCGATGCCGGCGGCCTTCAGCTCCTCACGGATGGCGTCGGCCTTGGCAAAGTCCTTGGCCTTCTTAGCGTCCTGGCGGGCCTGGATCTTGGCCTCCACCTCACTGTCGCTCTCTCCGCTCTCGGAGACGATGGTGAACTGGCCGGCGGCAACAGCCTGCTTCTTCAGCTCTTCCCGCTTCTTCTCGCCCTTGGCGATAAGGTCCAGGCTCAGCACCCGGTCAAAGTCGGCAATGGCGGTAAGCTTTGTCTCGTCGTTGGTCTTGGCCTTCAGCACGTCGTAGAGGGCGGTGACGGCCAGGGAGCTGTTCAGGTCGTTGTCCAGGGCGGCGGTGAACTTTTCCTTCAGAGCGGCAATTACCTGGGCGTCCACCTCTCCGTCGCCGGGCTTCAGGGCGGACACCTTGGCTATCAGCTTGTTGTAGGCGGTCTGGGCGTTGTCCAGGTTCTCCCAGCTGAATACCAGGCTCTTGCGGTAGTGGCTCTGGAGGCAGAAGAGGCGGTAGGCCAGGGGGTCATAGCCCTTCTGTTCCAGCAGGGACACGGTGAGGAACTCCCCGCTGGACTTGCTCATCTTGCCGGAGTTGGTGTTCAGGTGGTAGACGTGCATCCAGAAATTGCACCATTTGTGCCCCAGATAGGACTCGGACTGGGCGATCTCATTGGTGTGGTGGGGGAAGGCGTTGTCAATTCCGCCGCAGTGGATGTCCAGATCCTCACCCAGATGCTTCATGGATATGCCGGAGCACTCTATGTGCCAGCCGGGGTAGCCCACGCCCCAGGGGGAATCCCATTTCAGGGCCTGGTCCTCGAACTTGGACTTGGTGAACCACAGAACAAAGTCGTTCTTGTTGCGCTTGTTGCTGTCCTCCTCCACGCCCTCACGGACGCCCACGGCCAGATCCTCTTCGTTGAAGTCGTTGAAAACATAGTACTTCTCCAGCTTGGAGGTGTCGAAGTACACGTTGCCTCCGGCAAAGTAGGCATAGCCGGTGTCCATGAGCTTGGAGATGATGCGGATGTAGTCGTCGATGCAGTTGGTGGCGGGCTCCACCACATCGGGGGTCTTGATGTTCAGCTTGGCGCAGTCGGAGAAGAAGGCGTCGGTGTAGAACTTGGCTATCTCCATGACGCTCTTGTGCTCCCGCTTTGCCCCCTTGAGCATCTTGTCCTCGCCTTCGTCGGCGTCGGAGGTGAGGTGTCCCACGTCGGTGATGTTCATTACCCGCTTCACATTGTAACCGGCATAGCGCAGATATTTCTCCAGTACGTCCTCCATGATGTAGGAGCGGAGGTTGCCGATGTGGGCAAAGTGGTATACCGTGGGGCCGCAGGTGTACATCTTCACTATGTCGGGATGGTTGGGGACAAAGTCCTCTCTGGTGCGGGTGGCGGAATTATATAGTTTCATAGCTATTCTCCTCAGTCGGCATTTTTAAATACGTCCCTGTTGACGTAAAAGTATTCTATTCCTGAATAGAGCGTGGTGATAACAATGACCCAGGTGGTGACGGCGCTGATTATGGTGCTGGCGGGGAAGGCCAGCATGGCGCAGAGGCCCACCATGGTGCAGGCGGTCTTTATCTTCCCGGACCAGCCGGCGGCAATGACCCGCTGCTGCTCCACGGCGATGAGCCGCAGGCCGGAGACCGCAAACTCCCGAAACAGCACTATGACTACTGCCCAGCCTGGCATCTGCCCGTTCTCAATGAAAAAGCACATGGCCGCCAGGACCAGCACCTTGTCGGCCAGAGGGTCCATGAACTTGCCGAAGTTGCTTATCTGGTTGTAGTGCCTGGCTATGTATCCGTCGGCCATGTCCGAGAGACATGCGATTATGTAAACCACCAGGGCGGCCAGGCTCTGGCCCATGTAGGCCAGCACCAGGAATACAGGTATGAGGATTATGCGGAATATGGTTATTTTGTTGGCTGTAGTGTTCATTTATCTCTCTCCTATAGTCACAGCTGTTCTCCGTAGAGCAGCCCGTCCTCGGTGGATCTAATAAGCACGTCCACCATCTCGCCCTCCTGACAGTCTCCGGAGAAGAGGACCAGCCCGTCGATATCCGGGGAGTCGGCGTAGCTGCGGCCCACGTGGTAGCCGCTCTCCTCATCGTAGTACTCGTAGAGCACCCGGAGGGTCTTGCCGCAGAAGCTCTGGCAGAAGTCCTCCATGATGGGGGCTTGCAGCTCCATTATCAGGTCTGCCCGGCGCTGGGCGGTCTCGCTGTCCGGCCGCTCCATTTCGGCGGCGGGAGTGCCCTCCTCCGGGGAGAAGGGGAATACGCCCACCCGCTCTATGCGGTACTCCCGGAGGAAGTCACACAGCTCTTCAAACTCCGCCTCTTCCTCACCGGGGAGGCCGGCAATGAGGCTGGTGCGCAGCACCAGACCGGGAATGGCTGCCCGGAGCTTTTTGAAGAGAATGCGAATGTCCTCCCCGGTGCCCCGGCGGTTCATGGTTTTCAGAATGCGGTCATTTATATGCTGGATGGGGATATCCAGGTATTTTACTATCTTGTCGTTGTTGGCGATCTCATCTATCAGCTCGTCGTCGAACTGGTCCACATAGAGGTAGTGGAGCCTTATCCACTCTATACCCTCTATTTTGGAAAGCTCCCTGCAAAGCTCCGCCAGACATCGCCTGCCGTAAAGGTCGGTGCCGTAGCGGGTGATATCCTGGGCGATTACGATAAGCTCTTTCACTCCGTGCTCCGCCAGGTCCCTGGCCTCCTCCAGGATGTTCTCCATGGAGCGGGAGCGGTAGCGGCCCCGGATGTAGGGGATGGCGCAGAAGGCGCAGAAGTTGTTGCAGCCCTCGGCTATGCGCAGGTAAGCCCAGCCCGGGCCGGTGGACACAACTCTGGGTATCTCGTCGATGGGGGCGCTGTTGTCGCCGAAGCGGCTGAAGGCCTCCTTTGCCAGGACCGCCTTGGCGGCCTCCACAATGTCCCCGAAGCTGCCCACGCCCAGCACAGCGTCTATCTCCGGCAACTCCCGGAGTATGCTGTCCTTATATCTCTCACTGAGGCAGCCGGTGACTATTATGCCCCCCAGCTTTCCGGCTTTCTTCAGCTCCGCCATCTGGAGGATGTTGTCTATGGCCTCGCTTTTGGCTGAGTCTATAAAGCCGCAGGTGTTGACTATCACCAGGCCGGCCCCCTCCGGCTCCGGCGTGAGGATAAAGCCTGCCTCGCTCATCAGGTAGAGCATCTGCTCGCTGTTTACAAGATTCTTGGCGCAGCCAAGGGATATCATTGCAAAAGTCTTTTCCATTTTATATCTTATTATCTCCGTTCTGTCTGCTGCATGAAAACAGCCCAGTGTTACCAGTCTCCGTCTCCGGCCTGAAAGCGCCTCAGGGCGGAGCGTATCTCCTCCCAGGAGTAGCCCCGGCGAAAGAGGGCGGCGCTGATCTTCTGCACCTGAGCCCTGTCCTCAGGGTCCGTGAGCCGGGAGGCAATAAAGCTGTCCAGTTTTCCGGTGCCTTCCGGCATCTGCTCCAGGGCCTGCTCCCACAGCTCCCGGTCGATGCCCCGGCGCTGCAGCTCCTGGCGCACCCGGCCGGCGCCGTAACCCTT
>CASFJB010000104.1 GCA_949294945.1 uncultured Eubacteriales bacterium | reverse complement strand
ATCAAGTACAAATGCGAAGGCGTCTTTACAAAATACGCCGCCGACGGTTACGCCCCCGAGTGCTGGATCTGGTCCGAAGGCTACACCCATGACGAGGAGAACGTCACCTACGCCATACGAGATTCCTGCAACTACTTCTTCTACACCATAGGCAATGAGCTGGGTGTTGACTCTATGGGCGAGTTTGCCCACAACTTCGGTCTGGGCGTGTCCACCGGCATAGAGCTGGTGGAGACCACCGGCAACATGTCCAACCGGGAGAACCACGCCGACTACGCCGGTACCGAGTGGCGTATAGGTGATACCCTGCAGGCAGCCATCGGCCAGGCGGACAGCATCTTCACTCCCCTGCAGATGGCGGAATACTGCGCCACCGTTGCCAACGGCGGCACCCGTTACTCCGCCTCCATTCTCAAGTCCATCCGCAGCTATGACTATTCCGAGAAGCTCTATGAGCGTGAGCCGGAGATACTCAGCACCGTGGAGAGCGCCGACTACAACTGGGCCGCCGTCCACGAGGGCATGTACGAAGTGCTCCACGACTGGGCCCATAACGGCAAGAACGTCGAGGTCTGGGTGGACTGCGAATGGACGGTGGCCGGCAAGACCGGTACTGCCCAGAAAGGCGAAAACATTCAGAACGACGGTCTGTTCATGTGCTACGCCCCCTACGATGACCCGGAAGTGGCCATCTTCGTGGTTGTGGAGCGAGGCGGCAGCGGTGCCAGCGTTCAGTTTATCGCCCGAAATATCATGGACGCCTATATAACCATCCGCAGCTACAGCGATACTTCCGAGGAAGAAATGACTCTTTTGAAGTGAGCCGCGCCTCCTGACGGGGCAGATTGTTAATTTCCAGTAAACTGGCAGCAAAAGCCCTTGCATAAGTTCGTTTTTTTGTATATAATTAGGCGAATGGATGATTTTTGGATTGAATTTAATGTGAAATGGAGTAGAGTATGAACATTGCGTTGATGGCCCACGACAGGAAGAAGGAGCTGATGGTGCAGTTTTGCATCGCCTATTGCGGTATTCTGGCCGAGCATTCCCTATGTGCGACCCATGTCACCGGCAAACTGGTCTCCGAAGCTACAGGGCTGCCCATAACCCTGTACCTCCATGCCGATCAGGGCGGAGCCCAGCAGATCGGCGCCCGTATTTCCTTTAACGAGATAGACCTGGTTTTGTTCTTCTGCGACCCGGCGAACCCCAAGGGCTTTGACGACATCAATAAAATCGAGCGCCTCTGCGACCAATATCAGATTCCCTTTGCCACCAATGCCGCCACGGCGGAGGTGCTTGTTCAGGGCCTGCGCCGTGGCGATCTGGACTGGCGCAACATCGTCAATCCCCAGAAGCGCTGATCCCGAATCTAATAGGGACTGCTTGTCCCACACCCTCCCCTCTCCGGCAGGAAGCCACTGGCGCAGCAATGCTGCGCCAGTGTTTTGCCTTTTTTCACCCTGTGCTATTGACAAAAGGGATATCCTGGTATACTTATAATATGTTGAAAAAGACTGAAAGGAATCTATATCCATGGCAAAGGTATCACCCCGTACACTCTCCGGCTTCATGGAACTGCTGCCGGATTCTCAAATGAAAATGGAGCGGATGATGGAAGTGCTGCGCCAAAGCTACGGCGTCTACGGCTTCACTCCTCTGGATACGCCCATAATCGAATCCGCCGAGGTGCTGCTGGCCAAGGGCGGCGGCGAGACGGAAAAACAGATATACCGCTTCTCCAAGGGGGACAGCGACCTGGCCCTCCGCTTTGACCTCACCGTGCCTCTGGCAAAGTATGTGGCCGCCCACTATGGCGAGCTGACCTTCCCCTTCCGCCGCTACCAGATAGGCAAGGTCTACCGGGGCGAGCGGGCCCAGCGCGGCCGCTTCCGGGAATTCTACCAGGCGGACATCGACGTCATCGGCGACGGTAAGCTGGACATTATAAACGAGGCAGAGATCCCCGCCATCATCTACAGCACCTTTACCAAACTGGGAATCAGCAAGTTTAAGATAAAGGTGAACAACCGCAAGCTTTTAAACGGCTTTTATACCATGAACGGTATGGATTCCAAGGCCGGGGACATCATGCGCACCGTGGACAAGCTGGATAAAATAGGCAGCGAAAAGGTGCGCCAGCTCCTTATCGACGATGTGAAGATGCTCCCCTGCAAGGCGGAGAACGTGCTGGACTTTATGGCCATCAAGGGCAGCAACGCCGAGGTCATTGCCGCCCTGGAGCGCTTCCGGGGCATGGATGCCACCTTTGACACCGGCCTTGACGAGCTTAAGACCGTGGCCCGGTATCTGGCTGACTTTGGTGTGCCGGAGGAAAACTTCGCCATAGACCTGACCATAGCCCGGGGCCTGGACTACTACACCGGCACCGTCTATGAGACGGAGATGACCGAGCACCCGGAGATAGGCTCCGTCTGCTCCGGCGGCCGCTATGACAATCTGGCGGAGTACTACACCGACAAGCAGCTGCCCGGCGTGGGCATATCCATCGGCCTCACCCGCCTGTTCTACGTGCTGGGCGAGCAGGGCCTTCTGTCCGACGAGCTTATCACCGCCCCCTGCGACGCCCTGGTCATACCCATGACCGAGGACCTGGGCTACGCCATCTCCGCCGCCACCGCCCTGCGTCAGGCGGGAGTGCGCACCCAGCTCTACAGCGAGAAGAAGAAGTTCAAGGCCAAGATGAGCTATGCCGACAAGCTCTCCATCCCCTTCGTGGTGCTGGTTGGCGAGGACGAGATAAAAGAGGGTCTGCTGTCCGTGAAGGACATGGCCAGCGGAGAGCAGGTGAAGCTGAGCCCCGTCCAGGCGGCAGAACACATTGCCGCCGCCGTGGCAGAGCGCAACAGCGGCGCCGTTATCAAAGAATAAACCGGGAAAAGTGAGGAGACAGGAAAATGACACAGAACCGTACACATACCTGCAATGAGCTTCGTATAGAGAACGTGGGCGAAAAGGTCCGCATAGTGGGCTGGATGGAGAATGTCCGTGAGGTGGGCAGCAACTTCGCCTTTGTAGTGGTCCGGGACTTCTACGGCACCACCCAGGTGGTCATTGAGGACGAGAAGCTGATGGCCCAGGTGAAGGGCATCAACAAGGAGTCTACCATCGCCGTGGACGGCGTAGTCCGTGAGCGTGCCAGCAAAAACCCCAAACAGGCCACCGGCGACATCGAGGTGGTCCCGGAGAAGATTGAGGTCCTGGGCAAGTGCCGCTACAATGAGCTGCCCTTTGAGATAAACCGCAGCCGTGAAGCCGATGAGACCCAGCGTCTGCGCTATCGCTACCTGGATCTGAGGAACCCCGCAGTAAAGCAGAACATCATCCTCCGCTGCAATGTGGTGGCCGCTCTGCGCCAGGCCATGACCGAGCACGGCTTTTTGGAGATAACCACCCCCATACTCACCGCCTCTTCCCCTGAGGGGGCCAGAGACTACCTGGTGCCCGCCAGGAAGCACCCGGGCAAGTTCTACGCCCTGCCCCAGGCCCCTCAGCAGTTCAAGCAGCTGCTGATGACCGCAGGCTTTGACCGCTATTTCCAGATAGCCCCCTGCTTCCGTGACGAGGACGCCAGAGGCGACCGCTCCCCCGGCGAGTTCTACCAGCTGGATATGGAGATGGCTTTTGCCGACCAGGACGACGTGTTTGCCGTGCTGGAGGACGTGCTGCCCCCCATCTTTGCCAAGTTCGGCACCTACAATGTGGCCTCCGCCGCCCCCTTCCGCCGTATCCCCTATCTGGAGGCCATGGAGACCTACGGCTCCGACAAGCCGGATCTGCGCATAGACCTCACCGTTCAGGATATCACCGCTTTGGTGGCAGGGGTGGACTTTGCCCCCTTTGCCCAGGGCAATGCCGTCAAGGCCATCGTGGTAAGCGACTGCGCCCTGACCCGCAAGAATATAGATAAGCTCTGCGCCGACGTGGAAGTCCAGGCCGGTCACAAGCCCTATTGGTTCAAGCTGGACGACAGCGGCGAGCTCTCCGGCGGCATTGCCAAGTTCCTTGCCGACAGGAAGGAGCAGGTCATTGATACCCTGGGCCTGAAGCCGGGCTGCCTGGTGGGCGTTGCCGCCGGCAGCAAGGAGGCCGCCCAAAAGACCTCCGGCGTCATGCGCAAGATGCTGGGCGCCGCCTGCCCCAACCACATGGACAAGGAGCGCTACGAGTTCTGCTGGATAGTGGACTTCCCCATGTATGAGATTGGGGAAGAGAGCGGTGAGCTGGAGTTCTGCCACAATCCCTTCTCCATGCCCTCCGGCGGCCTGGATGTGCTGCTGAAGGCGGAGCGTGGGGAGATAGACCCCCTGAGCATTACCGCCGACCAGTACGACTTGGTGTGCAACGGCGTGGAGCTCAGCTCCGGCGCCGTGCGTAACCACGACCCGGAGATAATGATAAAGGCCTTTGAGATGGTGCGTCTGGGCGAGGAGGACGTGAAGAAGAAGTTCCCCGCCATGTACAACGCCTTCTGCTACGGCGCTCCCCCCCATGCCGGCATAGCCCCCGGCGTGGACCGCATGGTCATGCTCCTCTCCGGGGAGGAGAGCATCCGGGAGGTCATACCCTTCCCCATGAACAAGAACGCCCAGGACATCATGATGGGCGCTCCCTCCACCGTGGAGCAGAAGCAGCTGGACGAGCTGCACATCGCCATAGTGGGCGAGACCGAAGAATAAGCGGAAACTTTCCGGCCGGAGGGCTGCATGCCCTCCGGCTGTTCTATAAGGGGAAAGCAATGTTTCCCGTCAAGCAGGCAAATTCAGCCGTCAGCAGCAAAATATCCCCTTTAAAGAGGAGTGAGGCGCATGTTTTCCAAAATAAAGAGCTTTGGCGTCAGCGGCGTGGGAGGCTATGAGGTGGCCGTGGAGGTATATATCTCCAAGGGCCTGCCCGGCTTTGACATCGTGGGCCTGCCGGACGCGGCGGTGAAGGAGTCCCGGGAGCGGGTGCGCTCCGCAATAAAAAACAACGGCTTTCGCTTTCCCGTCAGCCGCCTCACGGTGAATCTTGCCCCGGCGGACAAAAAGAAAATGGGCACGGTCTACGACCTGCCCATACTCATGGGTATACTCTCCGCCGCCGGGGAAGTGGAGCGGCTGCCGGAGAACAGCGCCTTTTTCGGGGAGCTGTCCCTGCTGGGTGAGCTGCGTCCGGTACCCGGAGCCCTGCCTATGGCTCTGGCCGCCGCCCGCTGCGGTATCCGGGAGCTGTACCTCCCCGCCGCCAACGCCGCCGAGGCCGCCTTTGCTCAGGAGATAAAAGTCTACCCTGTGGACAGTGTGGCACAACTCGT
The DNA here is from genome assembly GCA_949294945.1 of uncultured Eubacteriales bacterium. Lineage (GTDB taxonomy): Bacteria > Bacillota > Clostridia > Oscillospirales > Oscillospiraceae > Limivicinus. The sequence continues at coordinate 1,960 of CASFJB010000104.1, read as the reverse complement.
AGCCCATCTGAGAGGGGAAAAGACTATAGCGCCCGCCTCTCCGCCGGACATTGAGAGGCTCTCCGTCTCCGGCCTGGACTTCTCCGATGTGAAGGGTCAGGAGAACGTAAAAAGGGCCATGGAGATAGCCGCAGCCGGGGGCCACAACATTCTCATCGTGGGCCCGCCGGGAGCGGGCAAATCCATGATGGCAAAGCGTCTGCCCACCATCCTGCCGGACATGAGCCGCCAGGAGATGATAGAGGCTACGGAGATACACTCCGTGGCCGGGCTTACCAGCAGGGAAGAGCCGATAGTCTGCCGCCGGCCCTTCCGCTCCCCTCACCACACCGTCTCAGCCACCGCCCTGTCTGGGGGCGGCAGCTCCCCACGGCCCGGGGAGATAAGCCTGGCCCACAACGGGGTCCTGTTTCTGGACGAGCTGCCGGAGTTTTCCCGGGAGGCCCTGGAGGTTCTGCGCCAGCCTCTGGAGGATGGGCAGGTCACCGTGTCCCGGGTGGCGGGCTCCGTCACCTTCCCCAGCCGCTTCATGCTGGTATGCGCCATGAACCCCTGCAAATGCGGCTGGTACGGCCACCCCTCCGGCCGCTGCCGCTGCACCGACAGCGAGCTGCGCCGCTATCACAGCCGCATCTCCGGCCCCCTGCTGGACCGGATAGATCTGATAGTGGAGGTGCCGGCTCTGGACTACCAGGAGCTGAAGAGCCGCCGGCCCGGGGAGTCCTCCGCCGACATAAAGCAGCGGGTGGACGCTGCCCGGGAGATACAGCGCCGCCGCTACGGCAGCGCCTCCATGTGCAACGCCCTCATAGGCAGCCGGGAGCTGCGGGAGTTCTGCGCCCTGGAGGGGGAGAGCGAGGCTGTGATGAAGGCCGCCTTTGACAGCATGGATCTCTCCGCCAGAAGTTACGACCGCATACTGCGGGTAGGGCGCACCATAGCCGACCTGGCGGGGAGTGAAGCCATCGGGCCTGAACACATCGCCGAGGCGGTGCAGTACCGCACCTACGATTTCAGGCAGGGCTGAAAAAAGTTAAACCCGGCCACCCGAAAAACATTCGGGCGGCCGGGCTTTTTGCAGCTGTTCGTTCAGTATATAAGGGAGAAGTGTTCCGGTTTCAGCTTGTATTTTACCCCCGACACCAATCCCATGGCGCCGAACATGGTCACCATTGAGGAGCCCCCATAGCTGAAGAAGGGCAGGGTTATGCCGATAACGGGAGTTATGCCTATATTCATGCCTATGTTTATAAAGGTCTGGAAAGTGACGGCGGCGGCAACTCCGATGCATACCAGCATATCGAAGGTCCGGCCCGACTTGATGCCTATGCGCACGCAGTGGATAATTATTATCATCAGCAGCAGTATCACCGCAATGCAGCCTATCATGCCCAGGTTCTCCCCCACGCAGGAGAAGATGAAGTCGGTGTGCTTGCCGGTAAATATGGAGGGAGAATGTCCCGCCTCCACCCCGGTAAGGCGGCCTGAGGCCAGAGTCTGCTTGCTCTGGGTAGTCTGCCAGGTGATGCCCCAGCCGTCCGGGTCTATGCTGGGGTCATAGGGGGCAATAAGCCGCTGCTTCTGATAGTCCTTCAAAAAGTAGTTCCATAGCAAAGGTATGGCTGCCGCCACCGCCGCAGCTCCGGCGGCAAACCAATACAGCCGGGCGCCGATGACAAAGAACATGACCAGGAAGATGCCCAGCAGTATGGAGGCGCTGCCCAGGTCCGAGGACACCACCACAACTGCGCCGAATACGAGCATGAAGTGGGCGGCCATCTGCACCACGGAAAAGAAGGAATTGATATCCTTATATTCCTTTAAATATGTCATTTGTTTTGCCGAAACGACGATGTATATTACCTTGATGACTTCCGAGGGCTGTATGCCTATGCCGGCAAAACGTATCCAGCTCTTGTTGCCGGTACCGTCATCCTCGCCCAGGATGACCAGGGCAATG
>CASFJB010000103.1 GCA_949294945.1 uncultured Eubacteriales bacterium | reverse complement strand
CTACCAATTCATCCATACATGTAATTTGTATTAATCCCCTTTTTTCTCTGGTTTTGGCATAGTACAGCAGATTCCGTGCGTTGCTTGCCGGATGCCACACATAAGCAATGAGATAGTCTGAGTGCTCTACCATGTACCTGTTAGCCCGGATGATAGCATATCTATGTGGTACTTGCTCCATGCCCGGAGGATATAAGGTGCCGTCATAGCCTTTCGGCGCTCTAATATTACGCTCTCCCGGATGGTATGGCAGCAGTATGGTAAGCCTGATTGCTGGATATTCTGTTTTAGCATTTAAAACCGCCCTGGCTGCCATACGGTCAAAGGCTCCATATTGTCCAACGATAAATTCCGTCACTCCAAGTTCTGAAATATGCCGTTTCACCTCGGCTTCCAGCTTTGGCATCAGTTCCCAGCCTGCATCTCTGTGCCCTATAAAAAAGCAAGTCATCAATTCTCCCTTCCCTTTTTGCCGCTGTATTGTGATTATACCCACAATATTTCTTTTCCGCAACAGTGGGTATAATCAAAATATACTTAAATCGAGGGCGGTGAGGGATATCTTTGACTATGGGCCGATGTGGGAGACCATGAAGCGCAGCAAGGTGTCCCAATACCAGCTGCTGAAAAACGGTATCGACAACAAAACTCTGGACTCTCTGAAGAAAAACGGGAACATCACCATGACGACCCTGGAAAAGCTGTGCAGGATAATCGGCTGCACGCCCAACGACATCGTGGAATTCAAATAGACCGCCGGGAATTTATCCGGCGGTCTGTTTCTTTGTGCCGGGCACGACGCCCTATACGAAAACCCGGGCAGCCCCTTTAAGGCTGCCCGGGTTTTCCAGCTTCCGATGCGCTGCGGCCCGTCTTCTCACCAATGATGGGCTTTTTCAACTTCCCAGCTGCGGATTGCGCCGCTGTAGGCGTCTATCTCAAACTCATACTTCATGCCGGAGTAGAGGATCTCCCCCTCGTACTCGATGCGGCCGTCGTCCCGGTCGGTCTTGAACTCGATGATGTCGCTCTCGGTAGCTCCCGGCACCTGGGAGAGAGCCAGGGCCTTGGCCTCCTCCGCGGTTATCTCGCTGCCGCTGCCGGAGGACTGGAAGTAAGTCTCCACGTCGTAGTCGTAGGAGTACACTTCCCCGGTGAGGGCGTCTATCTCATAGTCGTATTCCTTGTAGTCCTGGGTGTAGAACTCCACCTCGTAGATCTGGCGTCCGTCCTCCCGGTCCAGCTTGGTCTTGAGGAAGGTGACCTGGCTCTCGGTGAGCCCGGCATGCTCCAGGGCCGCATCCCTGGCGGCCTGCTCCCCTATCAGCTCCCCGCTGCTCTGGGTCTGGGCGGAAGAGCTCTGGGCGGCGGGGGCGGAAGTAGTCTGGGGCTGGGCTGTAGTCTGGGCGGCAAGGGCCGTCCCTTCGCTTATCCTGCACTCTATCACCCGGCCGCTGATGGCGTCGATGTCATACTGGTAGCTGCTGTCGCCGCTGGTGAAGTCTATGGCGTAGTACTCGGTGTCCCCCTGCCGGTCAAGGCCGGTGGTGGTGAAGCTCACGGCGGAGGCGCTGAGCCCGGCGTCCTCCAGGGCCACGGCCTTTGCCGCCTCCAGGCCTATGGGCTGGGCCTGTACGCTGGTGGGGCTGCCGCAGCCTGCCAGCACAAGGCAGGCCAGGACTGCCAGAACGAATATCTTCATCTTGTTTTTCATTTTATTTCCTCCTTGTTTTCCTTTCTATGGTGAAAGCATAACAGGGAAATATTAAAGGAACATGAAACGGGGAAAATTTTTTCAGATTTTTTCTACGTCCTCTGCCCCCGCATCCGGCAGGTGCAGTGTAAAGGTGCTGCCCTCCCCCGGGCGGCTCTCCAGGCTCATGCGGCCATTGTGGATGCGGGCTATCTGCTCCACCATGGCAAGGCCCAGTCCGGCCCCCTGGCCTCCGCTGCGGGAGGGGTCGGCCTGATAAAAGCGCTGCCATATCTTCTCCTGTTGCTCCGGGGCTATGCCCTCCCCCTCGTCCCGGACGCTGAGGCGCAGCTCCCCCTCGTCCCGGCCTAGGGACAGCCAGATGCGGCCCTGGGGCTTGCCGTATTTATAGGCGTTGTCCAGCAGGTTCTGGATAAGGCGGCTGAGCAGCAGCCTGTCCCCCCGGACCCTTACTCCGGGCAGGATATCCAGCTTCAGGTACTCGCTTTTCTCCCCCTGCTCCCGGCACAGCTCCTCCGTGAGGGCGGAGAGGTCCAGCGCTTCCATGCGCAGTCCCTCGGTGCCCTGCTCCAGTCGGGTCATCTGCAAAAGCTGGTCTATGAGCACCGCCATCTTTTTCCCCTGGCGGTGGACGGTCTGTATAGTCTCCTCCCGCTCCTCCCCGGTCTCGTCGAATTTCTGGCTGTATTCGCAGGCGCCCAGTATCACCGAAAGAGGCGTGCGCAGCTCGTGGGAGGCGTCGGAGGTAAAGCGTCTCTCCGCCTCGAAGGCCCGCTCCAGCCGCTCCAGCATCCTGTTGAAGTTCCCCACCAGGGAGCTGAACTCCTCCGGGGCCTCCCCCAGCTCTATCCGGGCGGACAGGTCCCGGCCCTCGTTGATGGCGGCGGCGGTGGCGTTCATGCTGTCCAGGGGCCGCAGGGCCCGGCGCACTATGAACCAGCCCCCCAGGGCCCCCAGGAGGACGAACAGGGGCAGGGCCACCCCGGCGGCTATGAGCAGGTTCGCTCTGGTCTCCGCCCCTTGGGATATCTCCGTTATGCCCCGAAGCCAGATGCCGTCATCCCAGCCGCAGGGCAGCCACAGGTCCATCACATAATAGTCCCCCTGCTCCGTCTCCACCGGGCGGCTCAGGCCGTTTTCAAAGGGCAGCGACAGGCTCATCAGGGCCTGGGGCAGCTGCCCCGCCAGCAGGGCCTGGCTCTTGCTGTACACCAGGGTATATATGCCGCTGCGGTAGAAGCTGAATCCGCTGCCTATTTTCAGCTCCTCCTCCAGCTCCGCCTGGAGGGCGTTCTCCCGCAGGGTGCGGTCCAGGCTGTCCAGGGTGGTCTGGTTTGCCACCGAGCTGCTTATGGCCATGACGAAGGTCAAGGTCACGGCGGCCATGAGCAGCATCAGCAGGGTGTACCACATAGTCAGGCGCAGCTTGATGGAGCTTTTCTTCATGCCTTGTCCTCCCGCAGCACCCAGCCTGCGCCCCGGACGGTGTGGATGAGCTTCACATCATAGCCCTCGTCCAGCTTCTTTCTCAGGCGGCTCATGTACACGTCCACGTTGTTGGAGCTGCCGGAGTACTCGTAGTTCCAGATCCTGTCCTCCAGCTGCTCCCGGGAGATGACCGCCCCCTTGTTTCTTATAAGGTGTTCCAGTATGGCAAACTCCTTGGGCAGCAGGGCTATCTCCCGGCCGCCCCGCTCCACCCTCTGGCGGCGGGTGTCCACGCTGAGGTCCGCCAGGGTGAAGACATTGCTGCGGCTGCCCGCATGCTTGCGGGTCATGGCCCGGAGCCGGGCCAGCAGCTCCTCAAAGTCAAAGGGCTTCACCAGATAGTCGTCCCCGCCCAGGTCCAGGCCGGTCACCCTGTCCGCCACGCTGTCACGGGCGGTGAGGAAGAGCACGGGGGTGTCCATCCCCCGCTCCCGCATATCGGAGACCAGGCTGAAGCCGTCCTTTCCCGGGAGCATCACATCCATGAGTATGGCGTCGTACTCCGCCCCGGCCAGATAGTGCTCCACCTCGTTTCCGTCAAAGCAGCTGTCCACGGTGTAGCCGCTTTTGGTAAGGGTCTTTGTGATTATGCGGTTGAGATCCTTCTCGTCCTCCACCACCAGGATACGCACGGTATCGCCTCCTTTGAAGCCGTATCAATTCATCAGGCGTAGCCCACGGCCAGGCCGAAGAGCAGCAGCAGGCTGGTGCACACCAGTATCACCGCCTGGAATTTCCATGTCCACTTAAACCAGCTGCCGTAGCTCACCCCGGCAAGGCCCAGGGATATGAGCAGCACCGGGTTGGTGGGATAGAGCACGTTGGAAAAGCCGTCGCCAAAGGCGTAGGCCATGACGCACAGCTGAGGTGAGAGCTCAAATATCTGGGCCACCGGCAGTATAAGGGGCAGCAGCAAAAAGGCCTTGGCGGAGCCGGAGGGGATGAAGAAGTTCATCACCAGAACCACCAGGTACAGGAAAAGTATCACCACCCAGCGGGGCAGGGTCCCGGCGGCGGCCACGGCATAGTATAAAATAGTGTCCAATATCTTGCCCTCGGTGAGGGTATATTTTATGGAGCTGGCCATGAGTATCATAAGCACTGCGGGCAGCACGCTGACAAGGCCGTTAATAAAACTGGAGCCCAGCTTCTTCGCCCCCATGCCCGCCGCCAGGGTAGACACTATACCCGCCGTCAGGAACATGGCCGCCACGATTATCATGGTGTAGTCCTGCAGGGCGGTGATGAAGCTGGAGGAGAGCACCAGGACTATGCCCAGGCCCAGTATACCGCCGAAGAGAGCCAGGGCCCTGTCCATGGCGGGGCTGGGCCGGAAGTCCTCTCCGGCCATATCCCCGCTCAGGGGCCGCTCCACCTTTTTGGCGTGGCTGCCCAGGAAGAACAGCAGCAGGGAATAGACCACAAAAAAGCTGATGGCTCTCAGCCAGATGCCGGAGAACATGGGCAGGCCCGCCAGCTCCTGGGCGACGCCCACGGTGAAGGGGTTGCACACGCCGGCGGAAAAACCGCAGCCGGCGGCCAGGATGCTCATGCCCACGCCGGTGAGGGCGTCCCAGCCCAGGCCCACCGCCAGGGATACCACTATGGGCACCAGAGGTATGACCTCTTCAAAAGAGCCGATGAAGGAGCCCATGGCCATGAAAAACAGCACTACCACCGCCATGAGCCGGTAGCGGGCGGCGCCGAAGCGGCCCACCACCCGTTTGAGCATGTAGAGCATCAGGCCGCAGCGGTCCAGGCTGTTGAAAATGCCGCCGATGACCAGCAGGAAGATGATGACGGCGATGATGGTGCCGCTGCCCTCAGCAGTCAGGACCAGGAAGGGGGACAGCAGCCACTTGTAAAAGGGCAGCCCGCCCTCTACGCTGGAGTAGCCCGCCTGGGTGTCTATCACCATGTTCCCGGCGCTGTCGGCTATGCGCTGATACTCCCCGCCGGGGAGCAGCAGAGTGAGTATGTAAGTCAGCAGCATCAGGGCAAAGAGTATGAGTATGGCCGTTATGAAGGAGCGGGCGCTGATGTTCAGGCCCTTCTTTTCTTTCTTCTGCTTCATCGGGAAGCCTCCCACTGTATTTTATCCCGGGGCGCAGGGTCTTTGTCCTCCGCCTTTAAGATTCAGGATAGCACAAATCCCCGGCAAAGTCACCTGTTATCTGGCGGCTTTGCCCTCAAGTTGCTGAGCTTTTTCCGATTTTCCCGGCATGAACAGAATACTTTTCCTCTCTGCTGATTTTTCAATTGACATTCCATGCCTTCCTATGTACAATTAGTCGGATTTAAAATTTTCAGAGGTGTTATCAATGAAAAACACTTCCCTCTGCTACATAGAGAAGGACGGCCGCTATCTGATGCTCCACCGGGTCAAGAAGGCCCAGGATGAGAACCGGGACAAGTGGATAGGCATAGGCGGCAAGTTTGAAGCCGGGGAGAGCCCGGAGGACTGCATGCTCCGGGAAGTCCGGGAGGAGACGGGGCTGAGCCTGGAGTCCTGGCGCTTTCGGGGCATAGTCACCTTTGTCAGCGATGAGTGGGGCACGGAGTACATGCACCTCTTTACCGCCCACAGCTTCACCGGCTCTCTGCGCAGCTGCGACGAGGGAGAGCTGGAATGGGTGGAGAAAAAGCGTATCACCTCCCTCCCCATCTGGGAAGGGGATAAGATCTTCCTTCGTCTTTTGGATGATGGGGCGGACTTCTTCTCCCTGAAGCTGTGCTACCGGGGAGACAAGCTGGTCCGGGCCGTATTGAACGGCAGGGAGGAACTGATATGAGCAAAGTCAAAGACTTCATGCGCCGGGAGCTGACGCTGTGCATCTCCTTTCTGGCTGCCGTCATAAGCTGCTTTTTCGTGCCCCCGGACGGGGCTTACCTTGGCTATCTGGACCTGCGCACCCTGGCCCTGCTCTACGCCCTGATGGTGGTGGTGGCAGGCCTGCGCCACGCCGGGGTCTTTACCCTTCTGGCCCACAGGCTCTGCGCCCGGGCCGGCTCCGTGCGCGCCATGGGCATCACCCTGGTGCTGCTGAGCTTCTTCAGCGCCATGCTCATAACCAACGACGTGGCCCTGCTCACCTTCGTGCCCTTTGCGGTGGTGGTACTGGGCATGGCCCACCAGGAAAAGGAGCTCATCTGGGTGGTGCTGCTCCAGACCGTGGCGGCAAACCTGGGCAGCGTGCTCACCCCTGTGGGCAATCCCCAGAACCTGTACCTCTACTCCCGCTATCACCTGAGCATGGCCGACTTCTTCTCCGCCACCGGTCCCCTGTGGCTCATAGCCCTGGCGGTGGTACTGCTGCTGAGCCTGCGCCTCAGCCGTTCCCATGTGGACATCTTTCTGGGAGAAGAGCCGGAGCTGGACAAAAAGAGCCTTGTCCTCTATCTGCTGCTCTTCGCCCTGTGCCTGGCGGTAGTGCTTCGCCTGGTCAGCTGGTATGTGATGCTGCCGGTGCTTATTGTTGTGCTGCTCATCCTTGACCGGCGGCGGCTGAAAGAGGCGGACTTCTTGCTGCTGCTCACCTTCGTGTGCTTCTTTGTTTTTGCTGGGAACCTGGCCCGTGTACCGGCGGTGGAGGCCATGCTCAGCCGTCTGCTGCTGGGCCGTGAGCTGCTGGTGGGGGCCTTGGTGAGCCAGGTCATCAGCAACGTGCCTGCCGCCCTGCTCCTCTCCGGCTTTACGGAAAGCGGCAGGGAACTGCTGCTGGGCGTGAACATCGGAGGTCTGGGCACCCCCATCGCCAGCCTGGCCAGCTTAATAAGCCTGAAGCTCTTCTCCCACTCGGAGCACTCCGACAGCAGGAAATACCTGGGGCTCTTCTCCCTGGTGAATTTCGCCCTGCTCATCCTCCTGCTCCTGGGCTACAGCCTGATATAAAAAGCCTGTGAAAAATGCATATTCCTGTTGAAAAGCGCCCCTCCCCATGCTATAATGCTCCCCAATAAGGGAGTAGTCGGCGCATAGTGCGTGATGAGGTCAACACACTGGACAAGTTTCTGGCTTTATCTTAAACGACGAGACTTATCTGCGGCAGCGGATAGGTCTCGCCTTTTTTGCCCCTGCCGCCG
>CASFJB010000102.1 GCA_949294945.1 uncultured Eubacteriales bacterium | reverse complement strand
CCCGGTGAAAGAGCCACACGTCGCAGAAGTAGCCCTCTCCCCGATAGCTCTTGATGACCCTGCCTTTTTCCGGCTCAAGACTCAGCCCGGTCTCCTCCTTTATCTCTCTCAGGCAGGCGGAGAGACTGTCGTCCCCTGCCCGGGCGGCGCCGCCGGGGCTCTCCCACAGCCCGCCGTAGCCCTTGTTGGGGCTGCGCTTGGTGAGCAGGTAACGGCCCAGGCTGTCCCTTATCCACACGTGGACCACCAGATGATAGTCCCCTGCCGCCATCACCTCTCCCCGGGGGTGGAGCCTGCCGGTGAGCCGCCGGTCTTTGTCGTAGATGTCCCAGAGCTCCCCGGCGGAGCTGTGCCGGTTGAGCCAGTGGTTGACGTAGAGGGCCAGCCGCTCCAGCTCCTCCCGGCTGTCCGCCTCCAGCAGCACCGGCTGCCCGGCGGGCAGAGAGGCGAGAAAGGCGTCCATCTCCTCCCGTGGGCCGGGGCGCAGGGGGAGGCCGCTGCCGGCGGGCAGCAGCTCCAGCCCCTCCGCCTCCCGGGGCAGAGAGACAGCCTCCGTCTCCATAAATCTCAGCCCCCGGCTGCGGCAGAACTCCGCCGCCCGGGAGACCAGCTCCGGAGACCGAGGCATCCTTATTCCGAAAACGGGCATGACAGGCCCTCCTTTTCTAAGCTCAAGGCCGCCGGCGCCGGAACAGACCCCCAAAGGTCGCCGGCGGCAGCGGGTTTTTACTTACAGTGTTGTACCAAGTAATCCGGAATTTGTCAATATACCACCAGAAATCTGCATGAACTGCCACTGAAAAATGCTGTGGCTTTTGTGTCAAATTGCCCTTGACTTTGTGGAATAAGCTGCTAAAATAAGTAGCACGCTACCTAATTTGCAGGAGCGCAAAGGGGTGAAACAGATGGAGCATGAACTGCCCTACGGATTGAGATTCTCCCTGCTGGGCCGGTTTTTCAAGAAGCGGCTGAACGAACAGCTGATGGAGAAGGAGCTGACCGGGGTGCAGCTGACGGTGCTCAAGGAGCTGGAACGGCTGGAGAATTCCGGGGCGGCTGAGGTGAATCAGCGGGACCTGGAGAATATCAGCCATGTGACCCATCCCACCATGACGGAGATACTCAAGCGCCTGGAGCGCAAGGAGTTTATAAGCTGCCGGCGCAGCAGCACCGACCGGCGGTACAAGTGCATATCCACCACGGAGAAGGCCCGGCAGCTGAGACAGGAGCTGAGCGAAATGGATGAGGCTGTGCTTTCGGAGCTGAGTCAGGGCCTGAGCAGCCGTCAGGTGGAGCAGCTGTGGGAGATAATGGACGTAATGCTGCACAATGCTTTTAAATCATATAGGAAAGGAAGCGAGGAAGAAAGTGATAAAAACGCTTGTAAAGAGCCTTCGGGAATTTAAGTCTGCAAGCATTGCATCTCTGCTTCTGATAGTGGGCGAGGTGTTTTTCGAAGTGCTCATACCCTCCAATACCGCCGACCTGGTCAACGGCATCAAGGCCGGGGAGCCTATGGCGGAGGTGGTCAAGACCGGCATAATGCTGCTGTTCATGGCCATGGCCTCCCTTACCTGCGGAGGCCTGGCGGCCTTTGCCAGCGCCAAGGCCTCGGCAGGCTTTGCCAGAAACCTGCGCCGGGATATATTCACCCGGGTCCAGGGCTTCTCCTTTGAGAATATCGACAAATTCTCCACCGCATCTCTGGTCACCAGGATGACCACCGATGTGACCAACGTGCAGATGGCCTTTATGATGATAATACGCATTGCCATCCGGGCGCCGCTGATGTTTGTCTTTGCCATAACCATGGCCTATATCATGGGCGGCAGCCTGGCCACCACCTTTGTAATTGTGGTGCCGGTGCTCATCTTCGGCCTGCTGATGATAGCCCGCAAGGCCATGCCCGCCTTCAGGGCCGTGTTCAACAAGTATGACAAGCTCAACGAATCCATTGAGGAAAACGTCCGGGCCATGCGCGTGGTAAAGGGCTTCACCCGTGAAGAGTATGAGAAGCAGAAGTTTGCCGCCGCCTCCCAGGATATTTGCGCCGACTTCACCAAGGCCGAGCGTATAGTGGCCCTCAACGGCCCGCTGATGCAGATGTGCGTGTATTTCAACATGGTGTTCATCCTGGCCCTGGGCTCCAAGCTCATCATCAGTTCCGGCGGCACCACCATCGACGTGGGCCAGATATCCGCCATGCTCACCTACGGCATGCAGATACTTATGAGCCTGATGATGATCTCCATGATATATGTGATGATCACCATGTCCGCCGAGTCTGCCAAACGTATTTACCAGGTGCTGACGGAGGAGAGCAGCCTGCACAATCCCGAGAACGCCGTCACCCAGGTGACCGACGGCTCCATAGATTTTGAGGGCGTCAGCTTCAAATACTCCAAAAAAGCAAAGCGCAGCGCTCTGGAGAATATTGACCTGCACATAGCCTCCGGCATGACCGTGGGCATCCTGGGCGGCACCGGCTCCAGCAAATCCACCCTGGTGCAGCTTATCCCCCGCCTGTATGACGCCACCGAAGGCGTGGTGAAGGTGGGCGGCAGGGACGTGCGGGACTACGACCTGGACACCCTGCGCAACGCCGTGGCCGTGGTGCTGCAGAAGAACCTGCTGTTTTCCGGCACCATAAAGGAGAACCTGCGCTGGGGCAATGAGGAGGCCACTGACGAGGAGATAAAAGAGGCCTGCCGTCTTGCCCAGGCAGACGAGTTCGTCAGCAGCTTCCCCGAGGGCTACGACACCTGGATAGAGCAGGGAGGCACCAACGTCTCCGGCGGCCAGAAGCAGAGGCTGTGCATAGCCCGGGCCCTGCTGAAGAAGCCCAAGATCCTCATCCTGGACGACTCCACCAGCGCCGTGGATACTCATACCGACGCCCTTATAAGGGCAGGCTTCAGGGCCTACATCCCCGAGACCACCAAGATAATCATAGCCCAGCGCATCGCCTCCGTTCAGGATGCCGACCTTATCATCGTAATGGAGAACGGCTGCATCTCCGACATGGGTGATCATGAGACTCTTATGGAGCGCAGCGAGATATACCGCGAGACCTATCACCAGCAGAACAAGGGAGGTGAGGAGAATGAATAAAAAGTTTGCCCAGGTAAACGTCAAGGCTCTCAAGGCCGTGGTAAAAAAGTTCTTCGGCTACTACCCGGTGCTGGCTCCCCTCACCATGCTGTGCATCCTCTTCTCCTCTGTAGTTTCCTCAATTCCCTCCCTCTTTGTGCAGAACATCCTTTCGGTTGTGGAAAAATGGTATGTGAGCCGGGACTGGGCGGCCGCCCAGGCGGAGATAGTGCCCTATCTCACTTTGCTGGCCACCCTCTATATACTCTCCCTTATCTCCATGTTCACCTATACCCAGCTCATGGCCTACATGACCCAGGGCTTCCTCAGCAAGCTGAGGGAAGAGATATTCAACGGCATGCAGGACCTGCCCATCAAGTATTTTGACACCCACCAGCACGGCGACATTATGAGCCACTACACCAACGACATTGACACCCTGCGCATGCTGGTGAGCCAGAGCATACCCACCCTCATCCAGTCCGGCGCCATCGTGCTGGTGGTGCTGGCCATCATGCTGTACTTCAGCTTCTGGATGACTCTGGTGCTCTTGCTGGGCGTGTTTGCCATGTTCATGGTGGCAAAAAAGGTAGGCGGCGGCAGCGCCAAATACTTCATGCGCCAGCAGCAGTCCGTAGCAAAGACCGAGGGCTTCATCCAGGAGATGATGAACGGCCAGAAGGTCATCAAGGTCTTTTGCCATGAGGACGAGAGCATCAAGGACTTTGATAAGATAAATGACGGCCTGTTCCACGACAGTATGCGGGCCCACGCCTATGCCAACACCCTTGGACCCATAATCGGCAACATCGGCAATATCCTGTATGTGGCCCTGGCCCTGGTGGGCGGCGTGTTTATCCTGGCGGGCATACCCAATGTGAGCATTTCCGGCAAGGCCTTTTCCATCAGCATCCTGGTGCCCTTCCTGAACATGGCTAAGCAGTTCACCGGCAACGTGAACACCCTCAGCCAGCAGATAAACTCCGTGGTCATGGCCGGCGCCGGCGCCACCCGTCTCTTCGCCCTGATGGCCGAGGAGCCGGAGGCCGATGAGGGCTACGTGAGCCTGGTGAACGTGGAAGTTGCCCAGGACGGTACCATGACCGAGACCGAGAAGCGCACCGGCCGCTGGGCCTGGCGCCATCCCCACCAGGCCGACGGCAGCGTCACCTATACCCCCCTCAAGGGCGACGTGCGCATGGTGAATGTGGACTTCGAGTATGAAGAGGGCAAGCCGGTGCTCCACGATGTGAGCGTGTATGCCGAGCCGGGCCAGAAGGTGGCCTTTGTGGGCGCCACCGGCGCCGGCAAGACCACCATCACCAACCTGATAAACCGCTTCTACGATATAGCCGACGGCAAGATACGCTATGACGGCATAAATATCAATAAGATAAAGAAGAAAGACCTGCGCCGCTCTCTGGGCCTGGTGCTTCAGGATACCTTCCTCTTTACCGGCACCGTTATGGACAATATCCGCTACGGCCGCCTGGATGCCACCGACGAGGAGTGCATTGCCGCCGCAAAGCTGGCGGGAGCCGACGACTTTATAAGCCGCCTGCCTGAAGGTTACGAGACCATGCTGGCCAACAACGGCTCCAACCTGAGCCAGGGCCAGAGACAGCTGCTGGCCATAGCCCGGGCCGCCGTGGCAGATCCCCCGGTTATGATACTGGACGAGGCCACCTCCTCCATAGACACCCGCACCGAGGCCATTGTGCAGCGGGGCATGGATAAGCTGATGGAGGGCAGGACCGTTTTCGTCATCGCCCACCGCCTGTCCACCGTCATGAACAGCGACGTTATCATGGTGCTGGACCACGGCCGCATAATCGAGCGGGGCAGCCACGAAAAGCTCATCGAAGAAAAGGGTACCTACTATCGCCTGTACACCGGCGCCTTCGAGCTGGAGTAAGAGGCGGAGCGGTAAACCACATACGGAAACACAAAACACAGCGGCCCTCCGGCCGCTGTGCTTTTACTTTATCTAAAACTGCGCTGAAAAAAAGAAACAAATCTCCGCCCTTCCCCGTCCTAAATATATACCTGAACGGAAAATCGGAAAGAAAGGCGGGAAAAAAGTGAAAAGGAAACTCATTGCGGCGCTGCTGGCTCTGACGCTGCTCCTCACGGCCTGCGGCAAAAGCGGCGCCGGTACGGCGGCGGAGCCGGAATCAAAGACGCCCGGGGACGCCGGAGAGATCGGACCCACTGTGACCATAGGCGAACCCCGGATACCTTCGGAGACGGAGCCGGGCTATAAGAGCACGGTGATAGAGCCGCCGGACTGGGCGGAGGAATTTGGCTCCGGAGCGGTCCTGGGGGACGTGTTTTATATCCTGACGGAGACAAGGGAGGGCACCCGGGCAGTGGCGGCCTATGACACCCTGGGGGAGCAATGGCAGAGATACGACCTGGATATGAGCCCGGTGTACTGCCCCCGCATCCAGAAATTCTCCGCCGCCGCCGGAGCGCTGTGGGTCCTGCTCCGGGAGGGCTTTGCCCCGGAGGACAGGGATCATTACCAGGATAAATATTACTGGCTGCTGCGCTACGACCTGGAAACCGGGGAGCAGAGCTGTAATAAGCTGGAGTTCTGGCAGGAGGGAATGCCCTACTTCTTATCCCTCATAGCCCTGGACGGGGAGCGGGCCCTGCTGGGCAACGGGGCGAGCAGCTTCCTTGTAGACAGCCGGGGGCAGCTGCTGGAGGAATTGGAACCCTTAACTACGGGCGAAGGCTATAACGCCCGCATAGGGGACAGCCTCTATGTGAACACCCCCGAGGGCCTGGCGCCCCTGGATACAGAGAGCCTGGAATACGGCCCGGCTCTGGGAGACATCCGGGACCAGGCTGTGTACAGCAGCAGCCTGGGTAACATACTCACCGTCCAGGAGGAGAAGCTCTGCCGCTATGACCCGGCATCCGGAAGCATGGAGCCCCTCTTTGCCTGGACCGACGTGGCGCTGAGCTACAGCTATATGTACGGCCGGACGGGCATGGAAAACTCCAAGGGGGATATCTATCACCTCACCCACAGCCTGATAAAAGTTAGCCTGGAGCAGATACCCAAGAAGGAGAGCCTGGTGCTGGCCTGCTTCGGGGACGGCAGCGATGACAGTGCCGTCAATCCTTTCACAAGCTATGTATGCACCGACGCCCTGAAGGATGCCGTCATCCGTTTCAATAACAGCGACCCGGAGTACAGGATAGAGATAAGGCCGGTGGTGTATAACAGCGAGGAGGAGCGGGAGCTGATGCTCATAGAGCTTATAAGCTCCGGAGATGTAGACCTGATAGACACCAGCCTGCTGCCGGAGGGGGCGCTGGATGCCGGGCTGCTGGTGGACCTGCTGCCCTATATAGACGCAGACCCTAATCTGAGCCGGGAGGACTTCATCCCCAGTCTCCTGAGGGCCATGATGAGAGACGGCGGCCTCTACGAATATACGGACAAGTTCACCCTGCTTACCATGACCGCCCCGGCGGGCCTGCTGCCGGAGGGGGAGGACTGGACGGCAGAGAAGATACTGGAGCTGAGCAATGAAAATCCGGAGCTGCTGCTGCCCATGTCCGGGGATGAGCTGCTGCAATGCTTCCTGTGGGCCGCCACCGCCGAGCTTATAGACCGGGACGCCGGGACTTGCAGCTTTGATACCGGGGCCTTCGCCTCCTGGCTGGAGCTGCTGAAGACCACATATGAGAGGGACACCGGGGAATACAGGGGAAAACGGCTATTTTCGGTGTGGAACGACTTTGCCTCCGCTGCGGGCCACAGAGTCCAAAGCAGCCATGGGGGAGCCTATGCGCCCCTGGGCTTTCCCGAGGCCGGGGGCAGCGGCAGCTATTTTATAGAGCTGGCCCGGCCCGGCCTCAATGGGGGCCTGGGCTATTATGAAGCGGGGCTGGAGCTGAGAAGCTCCGGCCTGAACACCAGCCTGGGCATCCTGGCTTCCGGCGAAAAGCGGGACGGGGCCTGGCGCTTCATGCGCAGCTTCATGGCCGGGGAGAGCGAGCCGCATATATACGACGGCATCCCGGTGAGGAAGGACAGCTTTGAAAAAGCCCTGGAGAACCAGCTGGAACGGTCGCTGGAAAATGAGCAGGAGCAGAAGCTGCCCTATACGCTCTTCGGCGAGCAGGATGCGGAATACCTGCGGCAGCTGGTGTACTCCACGGACAAGATGGTGATAAACGATGA
>CASFJB010000101.1 GCA_949294945.1 uncultured Eubacteriales bacterium | reverse complement strand
CTTCTGGCGGGCGTACTCGGCAGCGCCCAGGGCGCCCATCAGCTGCGGGTCGGTCTTCAGCTCCACAACCTTCAGCTTCAGCACGTGCTCTATGGCTTCCTTCAGGCCGTCGTTCTTGGCGCAGCCGCCCGTCAGGGTGATGGAGTCCGTGGCTCCTGCCTTCTTTGCCATGACAAAGCAGCGCTTTGCAACGGCCATCTCTATGCCCGCAGCTATCTCGTCCGTGGCCTTGCCTTCGCCCACCAGGGTGATCACCTCAGACTCCGCAAACACCGTGCACTGGGCCGTGATGGGGATCACGTTCTTTGCCGTCAGGCTAAGCTTGCTGAACTCAGGCAGGCTCAGCTCAAAGCTCCTGGCCATGGCCTCAAAGAAACGGCCCGTGCCTGCGGCACACTTGTCGTTCATGGCAAAGTTCTTCACCGTGCCGTCCGTGTCTATGGATATGCCCTTTACGTCCTGGCCACCGATGTCTATTATCGCCTTCACGTCCGGGTTCGTCACGTGCACGCCCATGGCGTGGCAGCTTATCTCAGAGATGTTCTCGTCGGCAAAGGGCACTTTGTTCCGCCCATAGCCAGTGCCTATCAGATAGGCCAGCTCCTTGCTGTCCTTCAGGCCAGCCTGCTTGCACACCTCTTCCATTGCCGCTATTGCGCTCTGCTCGGAATTTATCTTGCTCCTTATGGTGGTGTCCGCCACCATCTTCCCGTTCTCGTCCAGTATCACTGCCTTAGTATAGGTGGACCCTACGTCGCAGCCGCCATAGTATTTCATATATCTTTCCTCCATTATTATTTTTAGTAGTGCATGAACGGGGCGTCCGCCCTTCTTTTTCCCGGCCTCTTATTCCGGGGGGGAGGGGGCCCCGGCATTTTATTTACATGCAGACCTCGTCTTCAAATTCCACCAGGGACGGGTCAACAGGCTCCGCCTTCATGACGGTGCGCATATATTCGCTGACCTTGTCGCGCATGGTGCGGCGGGAAACGGTACGGGGGACCTTGTCGCGCATGGTGCGGCGGGAAACGGTACGGGGGTCCATAAGGTCGTGCTCCACCCAGATGAGGTCGTAGCCTCTCTGGCGGCCCTGCTCGTCCAGAATACCCTGGACGGTGGCCATGTTCTTGCAGGCCACGTTCTGGTACATGATTATCAGTTTTGCGTTCCAGTCCTCGCACTGGCGCCACAGCTCGTCCACCACGTTCTGGTAGCCGCCGTTGGTGTGACGGCGCATGACCATGCGCTCGTAGAGGCGGGCCAGGTCACGGAGGGCCTCTTCCTTATCCTCGGTCTCAAGATGCTTGGTGAAGTTCAAAGACTCCATCTCCACCAGGACGTCGATGCCCCAGCAGTTGGCTGCCCAGTTGGAGAAGTTGGCATAGTAGTGGGCCGGGCAGGACCAGACTATGGCTCTGTACTTCATCTTGCCGGGGAAGGGCTCCTCCCGGTTCTCGTAGGCCTTCATGAGTATCTTGTTGACCTTCTCGGAGGTCTTGAGCACCCTGGGGTCCAGACCGCCGTCCATCTCGTAGTTCCACTTGCGGAACAGCTCGTAGCAGGGACCCAGCAGCTGGGGATAGGCGCTCTTGTTCACTTCCCACTTCTGAAGCTCGTAGTCGGTCTCCTGGTTGAAGCGCTTCATGGCTGCAAAGTAAGCATCCCAGTTCCACTTCGCCCCGGTTATCTCTTCCACGAACTTTATGCAGTGGCGTATATCCTCGGCGCCCATCTGCACCGTCTCCTCATCCATGTAACGCACGGGGAAGCACAGATGGAAGGTGGGCAGGTTGGGGAAGCGGCGGCTCATGTAGGAGGAAGCCATGGTGGAGCCGTCGCAGGGCATGGAGGAGGAGATGAAGCAGCAGCCGGCGTGGGGCAGAGCGTCCACAACGATGGCGCCGCACTCGGAGGAGGGCACGGGACAGGTGTCTGCCGGCAGGCCGTAGGACTCCACGGCGTCTATGTAAGGCACACAGGTGAGCTGGTCGATCTCAGACACCAGGAACACCGGCAGCAGCTGGTAGGGTATGCCCAGCAGGTCGGGGAAGCCGGCCATTATCTGGCCCATGGTCATCTCGTCGAAGAGCACCAGCTTCTGGTTCAGGGCCTCGCAGTTGCCGTTCTTCCTGTCGCACTTGGCCAGGAACACCAGGTTCTCCGCCACGTAGCGGAACACGTCGAAGAGGAGCATGTGGCTCATGCGCAGGTTGGAGCCCCGCAGGCCCATGGTATTCTTGTCCAAAAAGCCGTGGCAGCAGAAGTAGGAGACCATCCAGCGGTAGTACAGTGTGGCGTTCAGGGCGGGGATCAGGTCCTTGGAGAAGGTCATAAGCAGCATTCCCCAGGTGTAGGCCCAGCGGTAGAAGTCGTAAGCGGTGTCCTTGATGCCCTTCCACTCACGGCGGACGGTGGCCATGGCGCCCTTGCGGTACAGGCGGCCCAGGCTCTTTTCGCCGTTTATTATGCGGTCTATCTTGCCGGCCTTGTCCAGCGCCATAAAGTCGTTGAACTCTTCCTTTATGCGCTCTCCGTCGGCCTTAAGGTCGTTTACTCTGTCGGTGCCGAACTGCTTCCAGTCGGTCTTTTTAAGCAGATCCCAGGCGATGCCGCCGAACTCCTTCAGGTTCTCCCACTGGGCTCCCCACTGGATCTCGTCTTTGCATCTCCAGAATTCAGGATTTGGGTATTTGATCTTTTCCTTCTTTGCCATTATTATTTGCCCTCCTCTTTGTGAATGCGTTTGATCTCAAGGGATTCAACAAAGGCCTGGACACGGGTACGCAGCTGACCGGAGTTGCCGTTATTGTAAAGCCTGTCTATACTGAGCACGGGCCAGCCGTACTCATCGTGCATCACGTGGCTGACCAGAGCCCGCTCAAAGCCCCAGTAGTCGCAGTATTTCATCTGCTCGTAGATAATGCCCTCAGCCTTGTACTCCTTGGCCAGGCGGTCGGAAGTGACCCGGCGCTGCAGCACCTTTTCATCGGATATGTAGCGGGCACACTCGGACTGCTCCATAACATGGAGGCAGACCTGCCTCAGGGCGTCCTCATCGTCCTTCAGCTCTATGACCTCACGGCCGGGAGTGGAGCCGAAGCAGAAGCGGTCGGAGACCACCAGAGCGCCGCAGCCCTCGATGAGCTTGGTGAGGTTGGGATCGTCGATCTCGGAGCCCACGATGGCCACTCTGGCCCGGTAGGGGCTGACCTTGTCGGGCTTGCGCTTTTTCAGCTCCTCCAGAGTTTCCCGCAGGTAGGGCAGTATCAGCTTCTTGGGGCAGGTATAGGACACCAGGTTGATAACATGGAACTCATAGCCGGTGATAACGGGGTTGTCCGCCTTGCGCATCTCGCCCATTTCGGAGATGATGGAGCAGACCTCGTTATGCTCCTTCACGGCCTGGCGTATGGCGGCGTCGGAGGTGTCCACGCCGAAGGTCTCGGTGAGCCTGTCCAGCACACGCAGGCGCATCTGCTTTACATAGGAGTCCAGGGTATAGTCGGTGACCTTATAGGGGATGTCGCAGTGGGTGACGAAGAAGCCGGGCTTCTCGTTGACCTTCAGGATCTCGAAGTGCTCCATGGCTCTGTTCATCATGGAGCAGGCGTCCACGCCTATGACCGCATCCAGGAACTGGTAGCCGCCTTCAATGCCTCTCTCCACCAGGGCTCTGGCGTATTCGCAGGTGTAGTTGGACATGTAGTAGGTGGCGATATCTATGGAGCCGGTATTAGGCGCTCTCAGACGGACGGAAAAGCAGTTGCCTACATTGAGCAGTGCTTCCGGAACATGGTAGCAGGTGTAGCCAAGAGCAAGCTGGCCTTCCTCCTGAGCTTTTCTTACCAGTTCGTTGTCGGCATTCTCAAGCAGACTCTCAAAGTAGATAAGATGCTTAAGATCTTTCAAATGTTACACCTCTTCTTTTATAGAATTTCTATTTTTTGGAGCGCCTCCCGCACTCCCTTGAGCATTACTGAATCCTCCGGCAGCTCCATCACGCTTTTGCCCTTGATGTCGTTGGCGGCAAAAGTGCTGTCGGCAGGGATGAGGGAGAGTATCTCCACCCTAGGTACCTGCATCATGTCTGCCAGCTCCGGGTTCGTGACCCGGTTTACGATCATGCCTATCCTGTCGTAGGCGATGAGCTCGTCCGCCACGGACTTGATGGTGCTGACCACCTGGCCGCCCTTCTTGCTCTGGTCCGTCACCAGCAGCAGGTGGGTGACCTTCTCCATGACCCGGCGCTGAATCTGCTCTATGCCGGCCTCGCCGTCTATGACCACATAGTCAAAGCTGTTGGCCAGCAGGCTGATGACCTCCTTCAGATAGGAGTTCACCTTGCAGTAGCAGCCGGAGCTCTCAGGCCGGCCTATGGCCAAAAAGGCAAAGCCGGGCATCTCCACCAGGGCATCAAAAATTCTGAACCTGGCCTCACTGAGGAGCTCAAGAGCCTCCCTGGCGTCCCCGTTCTCCACACTGTCCACTATACTCATCCTGATATCGTCCAGCGTCAGCTTCACGTCCACGCCAAGAGCTACGGACAGGCCTACAGCCGGGTCGGCGTCAATTGCCAGGATCTTTTTGTCCGGGTATTTCTCCACCAGCAGCCTCACCATAGTTGCCGAGATGGATGTTTTACCCACGCCGCCTTTGCCGGCCACCGTGATTATCTTGGCCTTTTTTTCCATATGCGTCCCCCCTGTCAGGTGCCGAATGAATAAGACATTTCTATCGTTATCATTTTAGCACAGTCCCAAATAATATGCAAGTTAAACATATCTAAAAAGAAATATTTGCGTGTTTTGGTGCAAAATATCAAAATTTTCATGCTTTTTCAAATTTGTGTTTAGACACAAAGGGCCCTTTGGTAAAAACAATATACAGGGCTCCTGTCATAATATGCAAAAAACAGCTCCCGGAAGGCCACTCAAGGCCGGACGGCTGAAGCTGTCCGGCCGGCTTTTCCGGGAGCTGCCTTTTAAATTTTTGTGTGTCTGCGTTCCCGGGCTCAGTTCAGTATCCAGACTCCCAGGTTGAGGTAAAGGGCAAAGGCCAGCCACAGCAGATAAGGCAGCAGCAGCCTGCCGGCGGTATTGCTGATGTGTTTAAAGAGCACTTGGGCAGCCAGGGCCAGCAGCAGAAGAAGCAGCAGCCAGAAGAAGGCCCCGCCGTAGGCCGAGAGCTTGAAGAAGATCACCGGCCAGGCAAAGTTCACCGCCAGCTGCAAAAGATAAAGGCTGAGGGCCCTCTCCTTCCTCTCCCCGGACACCGGGGCCGTGAGCACCAGGTATGAGGCCAGGCCCATGAGTATATACAGTATGCTCCACACCACCGGGAATACCCAGCCCGGCGGGGACAGGGGCGGCCTCTGCACCTGGGAATAGCTGTCCATGGCAGCTCCAGTGAGCAGAGCGGCCAGGCCTCCCACTGCCAGGGGCAGCAGCAGAGCCGGGATAAGCAGCTTCCATTTTATTTCATGCTTCATTTACATCGTCCTTTCCTTAGATATGGACTCCCGGCCGCTTATAAAAAGAAAAGCTGAGAGCAGGCTTCTGCTCTCAGCTTATGCTTTAAAAATCCGTTTATTCCTTTCGGTTCAGGCCCTCAGCACTGCTTTATCACCCGCATGAAGAACTCAACGGCCTTGCCTATGGCCTCCAGACTTATGCGCTCGTTGTTGCCGTGGATGAGCTTCCGCTCCTGGGCGGTGAGTGCCATGGCGGAGAAACGGTATACCCTGTCGGATATGGAGCCGTAATGGCGGCTGTCGGAACACTGGACCATGAGATATGGGGCCACCAGGGAGCCGGGCCAGGTGCCGGATACGGCGGCGCTCACCTTTTCCCAGCCCTCACAGTCGGTGCGGGATATGGGACTGGGCTCCATGCTGTCCAGCTTCGTCAGCTTTATCTCGTCGTCGCCTATCACATTTCTTATGTACTCTATGGCTCCGGCCACGGTATCCTCCGGGTTCAGACGGAGATTGGCCACCATGGATGCCCGGGGCGGGATGACGTTGGGGGCCTGGCTGCCGCTCATCTGAGTAAAGGCCACGGTGGTGCGCAGCAGGGCGTTCAGCTCTCCGCCGCTCTTTTTGCACACCAGGTCCAGCACCCAGCCGAAGCACCAGAGATTGGCAAATATCATTCTGTAGACAAAGCCTGAGCGGCGGCCCAGCACATCGAACATCTCCAGGGCAGGCTTGCTGAAGTGGACCTTGAAGGGCTTGGCCTCCACCTTGGCGCAGGCCAGGGCCAGCTTGCCCACGGGGGTGTGGGGCGCGGGCGCGGAGGCGTGGCCGCCGCCGCCGGAGACGGAAAACTCCAGGTTCATAAGCCCCTTCTCCGCAATACCTATAAGGGCGCAGCTCTCCTTCACTCCGGGGAACACGTCTTTTACAACGGCTCCCCCCTCGTCCAGCACCAGGGACAGTTCTGTCTTGCTCTCCCGGAAATGTTCAACTATGTTCTCCGCTCCGTGGCCGTTCACCTCTTCCCCGCCGGAGAAGGCGAAGTAGACGTCGTGCTCCGGCTCAAAGCCCTGCTTTATCAGGTTCTCGGCGGCGGAGAGTATGCCGTTGAAGGTGACCTTGGTGTCCAGGGTGCCCCGGCCCCACATGACTCCGTTCTCTATCAGGGCCTCAAAGGCAGGCTTTTCCCAGTTGGCCTCATCCACCGGCACCACGTCGTAGTGGGCCATGAGCACGGCGGCGGGGCCGGGCTCCCTGCCCTGCCAACGGTAGAGCAGGCCCCTGTCCGGCAGCTTGGTCAGCGGGCAGGTCTTGCTCACATTGGGATACAGCTCCGGCAGCAGTGCTATGAGCTTTTGAAACTCCCCCTCGTCCTCCAGGCTCTTGTCATAAAAGCTCACCGTCTTGCAGCGCACCAGCTGTCCCAGGGCATCCACGGCAGCCTGGGCGTCATAATCCACGGCCTCGGGGGCCTTCATCTCCTGCTCCCCGGGCTTAAAGGCCAGGGTCCGGGCCAGTATCACCAGCACCAACAGCGCCAGCGCCGCCAGAAGGATATACAGCACAGTCATCTCTCTTCCTCCTATTACAGAAGACCTTTTTTATACATTATCCGGGACACGCCCAGAGTGAACAGCACGCCCACCGGCACCATGATGCCCACGGTGCTGGAGTTCAGGGCGGGGACGAAAATGAAGAGTATAAGCATCAGCGTCACCGGGGCTATGGCTATCTTCCAGTTCTTGGAGATGAACACCACCCCCAGGCCGCCGAAGAGGGCGGGGAGTATCTGGGCAAAAGCCGGGGCCAGCACCGGAGCGTTGAGTATGGGGGTGAGAGGTGTGATGAGTATGACCCCCAGGATTATTATCAGTGTGGTGACTATGCTGGAGACGGCGATGGCTATGGTGGAGATTATCTCCCCCTCCTCGGAGCTGGCCTTCACCCCCGCCTGCTCCAGGGCGTTGAGGGCCACGGGCAGCTTCAGATTGGAGATGTTGCCGGTAACGAAGGACAGGTAGGAACCCCCCGCTCCCAGCATGGGCACATAGGTGAGCACCTCCACCACCGCCACGGCCCAGTACATGGGGGCAGTGGCTACCAGGCCCAGAGCGAACCCCCGCCAGTCCGGTAAAGCATTATATATTACCCCTACGGCAATGGGGTACATGAACAGCATCAGCATCATGGACAGGTTCCAGATGCGCCCGTCCCTGTGGACGGAATCCATATAGGAGAGTTTCTTCTTCATCTTTTTTCCTCCTCTCAGGCCAGCCATCCGGTGATGGGTATGGCGCTGGCCATGCCCAGTACCAGACTGATAGGCAGGGCATAGTCGGAGACCCAGCGCCACTGGGTCCTCTTCACCAGCAGTCCTGCCAGGCACATTATAAGAGCGGACACCGCCATAACCAGGGCCGGAATCAGGCCGCTCCAGTCTCCCTGAAACACCAGGGAGAAGTCGCAGAACACATAACCCACGAAAGCGGATATCATGCCTATGAACATGGAGGCTGAGAAGATATCTCCCCACTTTTTATCCCGATTCTCTAGAGAAATTATGCCGTTTTGCAGCTTCTTGCCTATGAGGGGCACCAGCCAGATGCCCACCATGATGCTCAGAGTCATCACCCAGGCGATGGTCACATACTCAGTTGCGCTGAGGCTGCTGACCTGACCGAAGGTGAGACCCATGGCGCTCTCGGCGTTGGAGGCGGCGATGGTCTCATAGGACAGTGAGCCAACCACGCTGAGGCGCAGCCAAGGCAGGGGCACGCCCAAATCCTTGGCCAGAGTTATTACGCTGATGACTATGGCCACGGCCGGAGCGATTGTAAAGACCCCTGCTG
>CASFJB010000100.1 GCA_949294945.1 uncultured Eubacteriales bacterium | reverse complement strand
CTATATCTATCTCTGCCGCCGGGGCGACGGGGATATGGAGCAGGCTGCCCGGGAGCTGTGCCGCACCATGAATGAGATCTCTGCCGCCAGGGAAAAGCTCCAGCGCATGGGGCTGATCCCCGGGCAGGAGGGCTCGGCGGCACTGCCCGGGCCGGACATCAGGCCAGCCCCGGCGGAGGAGCTGCCGGAGTATGAGACGGAGGATCTGGTGCGCCGCTCCCGGGAGGATGCAAGCTTTTCCGCCATCGTAGCCGAGGCCCAGAAGGTGCTGGGCCACGTGCTCAGCAGCAGTGACCTCAAGCGCCTTTTCGGCATATACGACTATCTGGCCCTGCCGCCGGAAGTGATACTCATGCTCCTGAACCACTGCGTCTTTATTTCCCAGGGCCGCAGGCCCTCCATGCGCTTTATCGAGAAAGAGGCTTTCGCCTGGGCAAACCGGGAGATAATGAGCCTGGAACAGGCGGAGGAATATATCCGCAGCAGCAGGCAGCGCCGGGAGGATGTGTCCAGGCTCAAGGAGAGCCTGGGTATCCGCGGAAGGGAGCTGACGGCCACGGAGCAGAAGTACATATCCTCCTGGCTGGACATGGGCTTCGGGGAGGACTGCATCGGCATCGCCTATGACAGGACCGTGACCAACACCGGCTCTCTCAAGTGGAGCTATATGAATAAAATACTCCTGAGCTGGCACGAGAAAAATATCCACAGCGGCAGCGAGGTGGAAGAGAAGGACGGACGCCGCAAGGCGGCGCCCCGGCAGGAAAAGGCCCAGGACAAGCCCATCGACATGGATGCCCTCCGGGCCATCGTGGAAAAAATGTGAGGATGTGTGAGCATGGCCTATGACGGCAGGCTTCTGGCCCGGGCCAGAAACGAACTGGATAAGATACGGGGGGAGAACCAGGCGGAGCAGCAGCGCCGCCGGGCCTTGGCCTATGCCCGGCTGCCGGAGCTGGAGAGGATAGACGGCAGCTTGCGCAGCCACATGACGGAGTTGGTGCGGCTGACCATATCCCGCCGCCCGGACATCAAAGAGCAAATTGACGACCTGAAGGAGCGGAACCTGGATATGCAGATGCGCCGGGCTGAGCTGCTCACCCAGGCGGGCTTTGGACCGGATTATCTGGACGAGATATACTCCTGCCCTCTGTGCAGGGATACGGGCCTGTATGAGGGGGGCGTCTGTTCCTGCCTGGACAGGCTTTACAACCGGGAGCTCACAAAGGAACTGGGCACCCTGATGCGCCGGGGGGACGAGAGCTTCGAGAGCTTTGACCTGAATCTCTACCCCAGGGAGGCAGACCCGGTAAAGCATGTGGTGCCCCGGGAGACTATGGCTCTGACCTATGCCGCCTGCCGCCGCTTTGCCGAGAATTTTTCCCCGGCCTCTCCGAACCTCCTGCTGCAGGGGGGCACGGGCCTGGGCAAGACCTATCTCTCTGCCTGCATTGCCCGGGTAGTGGCGGACAAGGGCTTTTCCGTATGCTACGAGTCGGCGGCCACGGCTCTGGACTACTTTGAGGCCGCCAAGTTTTCCCGGGATACGGAGGAGGGGGAGGCCGCCGCAGTGCGCACCCGGCGTATGCAGGACTGCGACCTCATGATATTGGATGACCTGGGTACGGAAATGGTGACGCCCATGTCCCAGAGCGCCTTGTATACCCTGATAAACACCCGCCTGGTGCGGGGGAAAAAGACCATCATCAGCACCAACCTGACCGACGAACAGCTGCAAAAGAAGTATACGCCTCAAATCTGCTCCAGGATAGCCGGGGAGTTCACCGCCCTGCCCTTTGTGGGCCGGGATATACGCCGCATGAAAAAAGGAGTGTGAAGCATGCAGCATGAGATAACAAGGGCAATACCCCTCCTTGACGGTGAGGGGAATCTCGCTGAGGCCGGCTTTGCCCGGCGCCTGCTGCCCGTATACCGCAGGGCTGACATAAAAGCCTCAAAGCTCCGTATAAAGGAATGGGACTACTATCTTATAAACAACGGGCGTTTTGCCCTGGCCCTCACTGTGGACGACAACGGCTATATGGGCCTGGACTCCATCTCCCTGCTGGACTTCCAGGAGGGCTGGGAGATAACCAAAAGCCCCATGAGCTTCATGCCCCTGGGCAAGCTGAAAATGCCGGAGAGCTCCGCCCGGGGAGACGTGTTCCACGCCGGGAAGAACTACTCCATCAGCTTTGTGAACCGGGGGGACGGCAAGCGGACGCTGATAGCCCAGATGAAAAACTTCGGCCCCGGCGGCTCCCTCTATGCCAAGGTGGAGCTCACGGAGGAACCGGAGGAGAGCATGGTCATCTGCACCCCCTTCTCCAAACCGGGACATTTCTACTATAATCAGAAGATAAACTGCATGAGAGCCTCCGGCTCCGTGCTCTATGACGGCCGCAGCTATGACTTTGACCCGGCGGAGAGCTTCGCCGTGCTGGACTGGGGCCGTGGTGTCTGGACCTATCACAATACCTGGTACTGGGGCTCCGCCTCCTACCATGTGGATGGCGTGCCCTTCGGCTGGAACATCGGCTACGGCTTCGGCGATACCTCCGCCGCCAGCGAGAACATGCTCTTTTATAAGGGCAAAGCCCATAAGCTCAGCCGGGTGAAGTTCAATATCCCCGGAAATGAAAAAGACTTCATGTCCCCCTGGACCTTTAGTTCCGACGACGGGCGCTTTGAAATGGATTTCGTCCCCGTGCTGGACAGAGCTTCCTGTACCGATATCAAGCTGATAAAGTCCGACCAGCACCAGGTCTTTGGCCGCTTTACAGGCAGAGCCGTCCTGGACGACGGACAGGTGATAGAGGTAAAGGATTTCCCCGGCTTTGCGGAAAAAGTGGAAAACAAATGGTGAGTGCTGCCGCCGGAAACCGGACCGGCTCAGGCCGGGAGCCCCCCAGGATCAGAGCGTTAAAAACTTTACACTCCGCAATAAAGTGTCAAAGCATTCCGGTAGATGTATTTGAAATATAACTAAAAAATTCTGAATATAAAATCTTTTGCTTGTAATCTTCGGCCAATGACTGTATAATGTGGGTGCTGAAAGATACTTAAAATATTTCAAATAATTAAAGGCAGGAAATACTTATGAGTACATATAAGCGCCGCTTCGGCGACAGGAAGGACGGCAGACTGATCCGTTCCCTGCCCGCCTTCAACAAGTTCATGCCCTTCATAATGCCCACCCGCAATGACGCCTGCAACCAGTACGAGGAGAGCTTTGAGGTCTCCGTGCTGGACAAGAACCTGCGCCGCCTGAGGGTGGAAGGTTATAAGGGGATAGGCATTCTGCATTTTCTTATCGCCGCCTATGTGCGCTGCGTGTCCATGCTGCCGGGAGTCAACCGCTTTGTGGCAGGCCGCCGCGTCTATGCCGCCGACAGGATAGCCGTGGTGCTGACGGTGAAGCGCAGCCTGACCCTGGACGCCAGCGAGACTACGATAAAAGTCTACTTCGAGCCTACAGACACTATCTTTGATGTCTACCGGAAGATGAACGAGAAGATCGAAGAGATAAAGGCCTCCGACGACAACAACAATACCGAGGACGTGGCCGAGGCCCTGTGCCGTATGCCCCGCTTCCTGCTGCGTTTTGCCCTGGCCATTCTGAGGATGCTGGACTACTTCGGCTGGCTGCCGGAGAATCTCACCGATGCCAGCCCCTTCCACGGCTCCATGATAATCACCGACCTGGGCTCCCTGCGCATAGGGCCCATCTACCACCATATATATAACTTCGGCACTCTGCCGGTGTTCATTGCCTTCGGCGCAAAGCGCCATGCCTATGAGCTGGACCGCCACGGCAAGATGGTGGACAGAAAATATGTGGACTGCAAGATGGTCATGGACGAGCGCACCGTGGACGGGCACTATTATGCCCAGTTCCTCCAGGCCTACCGTTACCTGTTCCAGCATCCTGAGATACTGGAAGTTCCCCCCTCCAGAGTGGTGGACGACATCTACTGAGCGGAACAGGGAAGCAATCTTTAATACGTATGAAAAGCCGCCGGAGTTTTGACTCCGGCGGCTTTTGTGGTATGCGGCTTTCCTATTCAGGGGTAAAGATCCAGATTGTTGCTGACACAGAAATAGGTGTTGCCCAGGCGCCGGTCCTCATGTATGGAAAATATCTCCCCCTGGGCATAGTTTGATTGAAAGACCACGCTGGGAACCATCAGCCGCTCCCCCTGCAAAAGCCGCAGAGCCACGTCCACACAGTCCTGGCTGGGCACCAGGCTGGAGAAGGAAGGGCTGCTCACACTGGAATACTGATTCTTTTGATACACCACATCGTATATGGTATCGGGAAACTCCGGGGAGGCCACCCGATTCAGCACCACCTCGCCCACGCACATGCGGAAGTCGGAGCTGAGCCAGTCGCTGCCCGCCTCGGCGCATATGAGCTTTGAGAGCAGATACAGGTCGTCAAAAGCTATCTTGGTCTCGCCGCTGCCCTTCAGGTCTATCAGATCGTTGCGGTTTTTCTCTGCCTCCAGCCCCGCCTCCCGGTCTCCGGAGACGGCGGCGGCACTCATCTGGCTGAGATAATAGGCCACCATATCCACCTCCACCGTGACGCTGCTGCCCTGGAGAAAATCAAAAATACTGGAGGAAGCGGCGCCGGCGGCCTGGCCATCCTCGGGTTGAGGGGAGGGCGCCGGCGACGGGGAGGGCAGGGCCTCATAGTCGGGAAGCGGGTGCTCGGCCACGGTTTCCCCCGCCGGGAGCTCGTCCGCCCAGACCCCGGGAGAGGGAGAAGGGGAAGGCAGCGGCGTTGACGCCGGAGCGCCCTCTGCCCATACCTGCACAGGGAGCGCTGCCCATAGAAGGAGAGCCAGGCTCAGAGACAATATTTTTTTCATAAGTACACCTCCTGTGAGGCAAGTATACCCAAGGAGCTCACAGAAGTTTGTCATATCCTGGCGGGAAATAACAGGAAGGCAGAGATGTCATTTTTATTACGGCGATTAAACAGTGTGTTTATAAAATTTTGCCTTTTTGTTCATTACAGCGTCATAAATACGGGTTATATTATAAGCCGTAAGCAAGAGTACTGTATCAAGAAAGATCAGTGAGGTCTAAAGGGATGTATGTGCCGGGCGAAAACGATGTGATCAATTCCGACGAATCCTTCAGATCGGCCGAGGGCCAGACCGACAGGGTCAAAGGAGAATATCACTACAAAAACGGATATACACAAAAGATTTATTCCGACGCCCACTATGTGCGGGAGGAGGACAGCACTGTCCCTCCCAGGTACTATACCCCACCGGAGAAGCCTCAGAAAGAGCCCAGAGAGCCAAAGCCCCGCCGGGAAAGAAGCAGGGCCGGAGCCTTTGCCAGGACCTTTTGCCTGTGCCTTGTCTGTGCCGTTCTGGGCGGACTGGGAGGCGGCAGCTATGTGGCTTCCCGACTCACGGACAGAGTGGACGCCCTGCAGCAGGGCGTGGCCCAGCTGAAAGAACAGACAGAGCTGGCCAATGAAAGCAGCACCCTTGCCTCAGCCACCGCAGCAGGCGAGGCCGGTATCGTACCGCCCTCCACCATTTATGACAGGGCCTGCCGCCAGGTGGTGGGCATCACCACCGAGGTGGCCTACACCAACTTCTTCGGCATGAGCAGTTCCTCCGCCGTCACCGGCACCGGCTTCATCGTTTCTGAAAACGGATATATAGTCACTAACTACCATGTTATTGAGTATGCCTACGCCGGAGGCCAGGACCTGACGGTCATCCTCCATGACGGTACCCGCTATAAGGCGGATATCGTGGGTGTGGAGGAGAGCAACGATATCGCCGTGCTGAAGATAGACGCGGCAAACCTCACTCCCGCAGAGCTGGGCGACAGCGACAGCCTCAGCGTGGGAGATACGGTGTATGCCGTGGGCAATCCTCTTGGGGAACTGGAGTTCTCCATGAGCACCGGCCATGTAAGCGCTCTCGACCGGACCATCAAAACCGATGAGTCGGCCGATTCCATAAATATGTTCCAGATCGACGCCGCCGTCAACTCCGGTAATTCCGGCGGCCCGGTGTACAATACCCGGGGCGAAGTGATAGGCGTGGTGACTGCGAAATACAGTGACGACGGTGTTGAAGGCATTGGTTTTGCTATCCCCGTCAACGATGCGGTCTCCATTGCCCAGGACCTGATAACCAAGGGATATGTCACCGGCAAAGCCTATATGGGCGTAAAGCTGGATGAGCGCTACAACGCCATGTACAGCCAGTATTACAATATGCCTCTGGGCGCCTACGTCTATTCCGTAGACCCGGGCAGCAGCGCCGAGGAAGCAGGACTCCGCTCCGGAGATATCATCACCCGGCTGGGAGATGTGGATGTGAGCTGCTATGACGACCTGAGCAGCGCCGTGAAGGACTTCTCCGCAGGTGAGACAACGGAGGTCCAGATATACCGGGCGGGCGAGGAGCTGAGCATCAGCATCACTTTTGACGAGCTCACCCCCGAGTCCACTTATGACAGCCCTGCAAAGGTGCTGCCGGCCGGCTGAACAGCGGCGCAGGGGATAAGTTCCCCATCTTGATTTGCTACTTTTCTACTCCTATAAATCCTCTCTTTTCTCCCAAACGAAGGGCCCCGCAGCTTGCTGCGGGGTTCTTTGTTTTACCGGGAGGGAAGTATAAAGATATTGCTAAATTGCAAATACCCCTTGATTTTTCACGGTTTTACTATAAAATGAAAAGGTAATAAAAATGAGGAGAGAAACACTCTCAGGAGGAACAAAACAAATGACATATGAGATGGACATTGCCGGCTTAAAGCGGGAACTGCCTCTGTGCAAGGTCTCCGATGAGCTTTGCATAGGCGCTTTCGTCATGTTCGGCGATGTGGAGCTGACGGTACACTGCGCTTCGGAGCTGCTGAAGCGGGCCCCGGAGTACGATTACATCATTGCGCCTGAAGCCAAGGCAATACCCCTGCTCTATGAGATGGCCCGCCAGAGCGCGGCAGACAGGTACTTCCTGGCCCGCAAGAGCGCCAAGGCCTACATGTCCGATGTGTTTGAGGTCCAGGTCAAATCCATCACCACCGCCGCAGTGCAGAAGCTGGTGCTGGACAAGGCCGATGCGGATTTCATCCGGGGCAAGCGCATGCTCATCGTGGATGACGTGATATCCACCGGCGAGTCCCTCCAGGCCATGGAGGAGCTGGTGAACAAGGCCGGCGGCATCATAGCCGGCAAGATGGCCGTCCTGGCCGAGGGCGAGGCCCAGGACAGGGACGATATCATAACCCTTGCCCCTCTGCCCCTCTTCAATCCCGATGGCAGCATAAAGGAATAAAAAGCAAA
>CASFJB010000099.1 GCA_949294945.1 uncultured Eubacteriales bacterium | reverse complement strand
CGGTACCCTGGCCGACTGCCTGTCCACCGCCATGTTCGTCCTGGGCCAGACCAACGCCCTGAACTACTGGCGCAACTACGGCGGCTTTGAGATGATATTGGT
Organism: uncultured Eubacteriales bacterium; assembly: GCA_949294945.1. Lineage (GTDB taxonomy): Bacteria > Bacillota > Clostridia > Oscillospirales > Oscillospiraceae > Limivicinus. Next base: position 12,849 of record CASFJB010000099.1, on the reverse strand, counting down.
CAACAGCTCCAATGAGATAATCTGCACCAGCGGCCTCATTGAGGAGTTTACCCTGGCTAACAGCAGCTATTCCTTGACCTTTACCGAATAAGATGGCCGATTTAAATACCGATGTAAGATATCTTAAAGGCATAGGAGAAAAAAAGGCGCTGGCCCTGAACAAGCTGGGCGTCTTTTCTCTCTATGACCTTATTTCTTTTTTCCCAAGAAAATATGAGGACAGAAGCCGCGTCTGCCCCATCGCCGCCGCCATGGACGGAGAGAATGTCTGCATTCAGGCCATGGTGGCCGATACCCCCAGGCTAAACCATATTCGCCGGGGCATGGACCTGGTGAAGCTCCGGGCCGTAGACGACAGCGGAGTGGTTGACATAACTTTTTTCAACCAATCCTATGCCAAGGATAATCTCCACCGGGGCGAGAGCTACAACTTCTTTGGCCGCATAGAACTCAAGAACGGGCGGCACAGCATGGTAAACCCTGTGTACGAAGCCAGTGACCGGGCAGGCCAGGTGACCGGACGCATTGTTCCGGTGTACCGTCTCAGCGCCGGGCTTAACCAGCGAAGCATCATGCAGGCAGTGCGCCAGGGGCTGGACAGCTGTCTGGAGCAGCTGCCGGACCTGCTGCCTGAGGAAGTGCAGCGGCGCTGCCGTCTGTCTCAGGCCCGTTACGCCTATGAGAACATCCACTTCCCGGCTGACTTTGAAGCTCTGGAGCTGGCCAGGCGTCGGCTGATTTTTGAGGAGCTCTTTGTCCTGTCCTGCGCTCTGGGGCGCATGCACCGTCAGCGCAGCTTTGATGAGGGCATAAGGCTGGAAGCCAGGGATATGGAGGAGTTCTGGGCCTCCCTCCCCTTCCGCCCCACCGATGCCCAGCGCCGGGCCGTGCACCAGGCTGCGGAGGACATGTGCTCCGGTGCGGTGATGAGCCGTCTGGTCCAGGGAGACGTGGGCAGCGGCAAGACTCTTGTGGCAGCGGCGCTCATATGGCTTTGCGCCCGGAACGGATACATGAGCGCCTTTATGGCTCCGACGGAAATTCTGGCTCAGCAGCACTACGACACCCTCAGCTCCATGCTCTCACCCTTCGGTCTGAGAGTGGGCAAGCTCACCGGTTCTCTCAGCGCAAAAGAGAAGCGCCAGGTGAAGGCCCTGCTTCAGCAGGGGGAGCTGGACGTGGTGGTGGGCACCCACGCCCTGTTCAGCCAGGATGTGGAATACAGGAACCTGGCCCTGGTGGTCACGGACGAACAGCACCGCTTCGGCGTGAACCAGCGCTCCGCCCTGATAAGCAAGGGGGCCAGGCCCCATGTGCTGGTCAATTCCCCGCACTCTGGCTCTTATCATTTACGGGGACCTGGATATCTCCGTAATAGACCAGTTGCCTCCCGGCCGCCAAAAGGTGGACACCTTTGCCGTAGATGAGAGCTACCGCTCCCGTCTCAACGGCTTTATCAGAAAACAGGTCACAGAGGGCCGGCAGGTCTTTGTGGTGGTGCCCATGGTGGAGGAGAATGAAGAGCTGAATATCAAGCTGAAATCCGCCCAGGAACATGCCGCCCAGCTCTCCGCCCTTTTCCCTGATTTGAAAGTGGGCTGCGTCCACGGCAAAATGAAAGCCAAGGATAAGGACGCAGTCATGGCCGCCTTCGTCTCCGGAGAGATACAGATACTGGTGGCCACCACCGTTATCGAAGTGGGAGTGGATGTGCCCAACGCCTCCTTGATGATAGTGGAAAACGCCGAACGTTTCGGCCTCAGTCAGCTCCACCAGCTCAGAGGCCGGGTGGGCCGGGGCAAACACAAGAGCTACTGCATCCTGGTCTCCGATAACGACAGCCCGGAGCTCAAGTCCCGGCTGGACATAATGTGCAAAACCGGCGACGGATTTAAAATTTCCGAGGAGGACCTTCGGCTGAGAGGGCCGGGAGACTTTTTCGGTTCAAGGCAGCACGGCCTGCCGGAGATGCACGTTGCAGACCTGGGGGCCGACGTGAACGTGCTGCAGCAGGCTCAGGACGAAAGCCGCCGCCTGCTGGAAAAAGATCCTCAGCTGGAGCTTCCGGAGCACCGCGCCCTGAGGCAAAGGGTTGATAAGCTCTACGAGGCCAACAGCGCCGGATTTAACTAAGTATTATGTAACTTTAATTATGTTACTGATGTTATGTAAAAGGTATTATGTAAATGAAACTGTTAAGCCTGATATTATTTACAGCAGCCGTAGTGATCGCCTTCCTCTCTACAGCCATTGACCGCAGGTTCAACGGTGAAGGCAAGCTCAGGAAAGTCTTGCTGGTATTTTCAGCCGGTGTTATATGCCTAAGTCTTTTGCCCTTGCTCTTTTACTTATTTTAAAATCATATCAGCCTCAGGGCCCGCCGCCCTGCATAACAAAGGAGCCGCCCCTTATGGGGCGGCTCCTTTGTTATGTCAACCATATTTATCAGGTTTTCTAAAATTATGTCAACTTAAATTCTCGGGCTTTAGCAGTCCCGGCATAAAACTCAGCAGCAGATAAAGCGCCATCCGCACAGGGGACCCAGGCAGAAGTTCAGTGCGCACATAGTCATGCACAGATTGCCGGGGCTGACTCCGGTGGTGTAGGTGGTGGTGTAATTGTCGTAGAAATCTCCGCCGCCTCTCAGCTGTTCCAGGAGCCGGCGATATTCCAGGTTGTCAGGCTCCATCTCAGCGGCCCGCTTGGCATTTTCCAGTGCGGATACTTTGTTGCCCAGGTACATATTGGCTGCCGCAGTGAGGTAGTACCAGCGTGCGTCCCTCTGGGCTGCGGGCACTCCGGACAGGGCGTTGAGAGCCTCCCGATACATGCCGTTTCGGATATAGTTCCTGGCCGCGGTGTACTCGCTGCGCTCGGTCTGGCGGCTCTGGCCGCCGTTCCATCCGCCCCAGCTGCTCCAACCGCTGTAGCCTCCGCCGCCGTAGCCGCCAAAGGGGCCGTAGCCAGACTGGCTCTGGCCGCTATAGCTGCCATAGGCGCTCTGCTGGCCGCCGCCGTTTTTGATCTGATCGTAGGCCGCATTTATCTCGTTCATCTTCTCGGCGGCATGGGGGTCGCCGGGATTGAGGTCGGGATGATACTTCTTCGTCAGCTCTCTGTATGCTTTTTTTATCTCTTCATCGCTGGCGTCCGGAGACACTCCCAGCACCTTGTACGGATCCTGATACATTTAGGATTCCTTTCCTTTGCTGAATTTGCGGTTGAAAACGGACCACAGTCCTGAACACAGGATATTTTTCATAAGCCCCACATCTTCCACCAGGGGCAGCTTATCGAAATAGAAAACGCATTCACCCAGCTGCATCTTCAGTATGTCTCTGAATCGCTGCTCATTGTCCCTCAGCCCGTAGTATTTTCTCAGGGGATTATATCGGTTTCTGAGGGTGTCTGCATCCAGATCCATGCAGGCGTCCATCAAGTAGATGAAACGTCCCAGCGCATGGGCCATCGGCCGCAGGGTATCGGCCCAGCGGTCCTCCCTGTAGACGAATATCTCCGCCATCATATCTCCAAAGCAGGCAGCGGCAGCATCCGGGTCCTCCAGTTTTTCCTTCTCCATATCGTGGAGGCTGTCCATAGCCCGGCTTATTGCCAGGCACTGACGTGGGTAGTCCTTTTCCACCCGGTCATAGGCGGCTTTCAGACATTTGGCCTCAAAGAGCGCTCCCGGGTTTCCGTCATCTTCCCAGTCGTCCAGACATTTGAGATGGGCCAGGGCCACATTCATGTCCGCCGCATAGTCGCTCACGGAGCTGCAGGCCCAGCTCTGGGGAGTCTTGGGATGTCTGGGGCAGGTATCCTCCCCCTGCTCCTCCTCCGGCTCATAGAGGGAGGCCAGAAGCAGGATCAGGAAGCTCACATCATAGTTTATCGTAAGCCGGGAAAACTGGCCGTGTCTTTTTTTCAGACTGCGGCACAGTCCGCAGTAGCAGCTCTTATAACGTTTATACTGCTCCTCATTCAGGGCGGACAGATCCGCCATAAGATATCCGAACATAGTTTTCAGCTTCTGCCGGTAAAGGAGCTGCCGCAGCGGCGGCAGACAATTTTGATTTTTCCGTGGCCCCGGGGGACTCTCAGGGTGGTCTTGCAGGATGGGCACACAAAGAACTTATAGTCCTTCCGCTGCACCCAGCGTTCGTGGTGGACTCTCCACCACGCAGTCAGCTTATAGCGCAGGCGCTGGAATTTGCCGTTTTCCTCCCTGCGCCGGTACACGTTGCGGGAGAGCATGCGGAAATAGGCATAGCCCAGCAGCAGTATGACCACAGGGTAGAGATAAGGGCCTATGCTGTCATTAAAGATGCCCGCCAGAAGCAGGAGCAGGACATCCACTACAAGTATGAAGAGATTCAATTGGTCGTTGCCGTTGCGTCCGGCCATGAAACGGGCAAATTTTTCTCTCATGGAACCAACCTCGGAATTGCTGTTTATATAGACACAATATTTTAACAATACTTGATTCTATCACGCGGCGTGGGTAAAACATCAAGAATTTGTTAATTCTTGTTACAAAAGCCCAATTTTTCTCTGCTTCAGCGCTTGTTTCTCTCCGCCATGGAGAGGCTGACTATCTTTTCGCAGAGCTCTCCGTAGCTCATGCCCTCTATGGCTGCGGCCTTGGGGATAAGGCTGTTTGGGGTCATGCCGGGCAGAGTGTTCACTTCCAGGCACCAGGCACGGCCCTCGCTGTCCAGAATAAAGTCCGCCCTGGAGTAGACCGACAGGCCCAGCGCCTTATGCAGCTTCAGCGCCGCCCGGCTCAGGACTTCTCTTTCCTCCAGGCTTATCGGCGCCGGGCAGATCTCCCTGGCTCCCGCAGCTCCGCTCTGGTACTTGGCCACATAGTCGAAGTTCATGCCCTCGGGAGGGATTATCTCAATAGGGCTGAGACAGCGTCCGTCCAGCACCGGCACGGTGAGCTCCCGGCCGATTATCTTCTCTTCCACCAGTACCCGGTTGCCGTACTGCAATATGTTCTCCAGGGCAGCTCTCAGCTCCTCCCTGGTATCCGGCAGCTCGACGCCGATGGAGGAGCCTCCTCCCACCACCTTGACGGCGCAGGGTACAGGCAGGCTTTCCGTCAGTTCCGGGATATCCTCCCGGCTGTAGGTAAGCTCCCGCCCCTTGGGAGTGAGCACGCCGCAGCTTTCCATGACCATCTTGGCCACGGCCTTATCCATGGCCATGCCGCTGCTGAGAGGTCCCGAGCCGGTATAAGGCACGCCCATAAGGTCCAGAGCTGCCTGGATCTTGCCGTCCTCGCCGTCGGCTCCGTGGAGGCCAAGGAACACGCAGTCCGCCAGAGCACAGAGCTCCAGCACATTTTTGCCCAGGCGGCTGGGGCTTTTGAATTTTCTTGAAGCCTTTACCGCCTCCAGGTCCGGGGCGGTCTTTTCAATGGCCACATTGCCGCAGAAGCCGTCCGGCTCCTCAAAGGCTTCCTCCAGAGGGCCTTCATAGTTCTCCAGGCCCAGGAACATATCCACAAATATGGCCTTGTGGCCCCGCTCCCGGAGAGCGCGGCAAACAGAAGTGCCGGACACCATGGACACATGGCGTTCGGTGCTGATGCCGCCGCCCAATACAACTATCTTCATGACAAAAGTCCTTTCATGCTGCTAAACTGATATTTTGTAGGATACCACTGTTTTATGCCCATTTCAACATTTTAAATGTGAACGGCACAGCCCCGACTTCATTTGTCCATGGGAAAAGCCGCGGGGAAATTCCCCACGGCTTTCCTTGGTATGAATAAAGGCTATTCTTCTTACTTGATATTGGTCATGGGAGTGATGGCCAGGTAGTCCTCCAGAGATCCGTCGTTGAGGCAGGTCTCGATGATCTTGCGGCCGATGGGGTCCAGATCGTCGGTGAGGAACTCCTTGATCTGGCTCTTAATGAAGTCGGTGAGTATCTTTGCACCGGCGTCGTAGCCTTCGAAGCCCAGCTTGGACTGGAGCTCGGGACGCAGGAAGGTCTGACGCACATACTGGCCGTCTATCTTCATCTCGTCCAGAGAGTAGCCGAAGATGGGGCAGCGGGCAGGCACCAGGTGCTTGAATCTGACCTGGCCGCTGCGGCGGGCCAGATATTCACGGGTTATCCACTCGCCCATAAAACCGATGTTGTAAGCGCCGATATGCTGGTTGGGTATGAGGATGTTCAGGGTGTTGGGGCAGTCCATCATCTGGTGGAGCAGCAGGTTGGCCTGAGTCACCTTCATGCCGGTGGCAAAGGGCCAGTAGGAACCCACGCCCTCAGCCTTCAGTCCGCTGCCGGCATTGGAGTCGGCAATGGAGGGGTTCTTGAAACCTCTGGGGGAGACCAGACGCCACAGCCAGGCGATGGCAATGGGCACAAACTGCACCATGCCCATGACGCCGTAGTTGGGAGCCATAGCGGTGGAGGGAGGCATACGCACGCCGAAGGAGCGCACGTTGACTTCCTGAGGCTCGTTGCCCGGGACTATGCCCTCTATCATATCCCTGGGGATGATGACACGGGGGTTGGAGCAGGGCTTGCCGTTGGATTCCAGAACGTGCTCCCAGATAAGGCAGGTGGCGCCGGGGGTACCGTCCATATTAAAGAACTCCAGGGGCTCGGAGGGATGGATGCTTATACGCTCATAGGTGGGGCTGTTGCCGTAGTAGTTGTCGCCGTCCATGCGCAGGAACCAGCCGTCCTCGGCATCGGCGATCACCAGATGGCCGGAGCCGTTCTGCATGTCCTTGTGGGCAAGGACCATATCGTCGGCAATGGGGTGGATCTTACAGGTCTCGCCCAGGCTCAGGTAGTATTTCTCACCGCTGACGGTGTGGGTACCCATGAGCAGCTGGCCGTTTTCATCCTTGTGTATCTCTTCCAGCATCTCGCTCTTGCCGCCGCCGGAAGCGCCCTCATGCATAAAGACCACTTCGTTTTCGTAGGGGGACTCCAGCATGGCTGCGGAGGCGTGGTTGGTTATCCAGCCCTCGTGCTCGCCGATGTCCAGCAGGATGGAGAACACGCCCTTCTTGGCGGAGGGGCCGGGATAGAGGTTGTAGGAAAAGACCTCGTGGAGCTCTTCGCTGCGGTTGTGGACCACCACCTGCTTGCCGTCGAAATGGGTGTGACGGAAGGGGGGAGCCACGTAGATTATTGCTCTGGGCTTGTAGTTCTGCTGAACGTCAAAGATGCTGACGAAGCCCTGCATGTTGGCCAGAGACAGAGCGAAGAAAGCGGCGTTCATGGGGCAGATGAGGAGGCTGTCATAGCCGTAGTATTTCCCGCCGGCCTTGAAGGGCAGGACGATGAGCTGCTGGCTGGCCAGCCAGTCCATGGTCTCCTTGCGGAGCTTGGAGAACTTGTAGCCGTATTTCTCCTTGAAGAGGGGCTTGTTGCTGGGAAGATCGTCGCCGATACGCATGCAGTCCGGGTCACGGCGGCGCATATAGTCCTCCATGAAGTTGACCACGGTGCCGTTTTTGCAGCGGACCACTTCAACCTCTTTCACAAGGCCTCTGCCCTCTATGGGGTAGACCACATCGAAGCGGGAGGAATGAGTGGGCCCGTAGCACATCTCTTCCAGCTGCTCCTTGGTCTCCGGATAGCACAGGCAACGGCTCTTCTTCAGAGTCTCTGTCAGGTCTTTCGGCAGAACGAATCTATCGAAATAGGAGTCTGTATACATTATTTCACCGGCCTCTTTCCTGTTAAAATTTTAGTTCATGCTTCTTGTTCTAGGATGCCAAACTTCTTCTAAGATTTTACCATAAACGGCTCAGTTCAGCAACAAAGAAATTTAACTGAATTTTCCTGTTCTCTTCCGTCCGATAGGCCACGGACTATGTACATTTTACACAAGTCCCGGCCTGCAAGCGCTCTGTTGTTCTATGATATGCAATAATTCTTTGCCTTGTCTAAGGCTTTTTTCTTGAAAAAAATTAACTTTTCAATTATTCTCTGGGAGAGGTGAGACCATGAAAAATTTCAAACTCTGCCTTAGCTATGACGGCAGCCGCTACCGGGGCTGGCAGAAGCAGGGCAACACCCCGGGCACCCTCCAGGAGAAGCTGGAGACCCTTCTCTCCCGTCTGCTGGAGCAGCCCGTTGAGCTTCACGGCTCCGGCCGCACCGACGCCGGAGTCCATGCCCGCTGCCAGACCTGCTCCTTCAAGGCGGAAACCTCCCTGTCCTGTCCGGAGCTTCTGGAACTCATACGGCTCCGTCTGCCGGAGGACATAGGCGCGCTCTCTCTTGGCGAGGCAGAGCCCAGGTTTCACGCCCGTCTCTCCTGTTTGGAAAAGACTTACGTGTATTTTATATGGAACAGTCCCCAACCCAATATATTTTACCGGAAATACAGCTTCTGCTGCCCCGAGCCTCTGGACACCGCAGCCATGGAGCAGGCCGCCCGGCTGCTCTTGGGAGAGCACGACTTCAGCTCCTTCTGCTCCCTTAAACGGATGAAAAAATCCGCCGTCCGGGATCTGAGACGCATAGAGCTGAAGCTTCAGGGTAATATGCTGCGTCTGGAGTTCAGCGGCAGCGGCTTTCTCTACAACATGGTGCGTATCCTGACGGGCACTCTCATCGAGGTGGGCAGCGGCCGGCGGAAGGCGGAGGACATGCCCGCCCTTCTGGCTGCCCGGGACAGGCAGGCCGCCGGCTTCACCGCTCCGGCCCAGGGGCTTTTCCTCTGGGAACAGCGCTATTAAAAAAATTTTTTAAAGCTATTGACAGCAGAGTTGAATATTGTTAGAATGAGTCGTCTCAATTGGATAGAGTCTATCCGAAGCAAGATAGCGACCGCTGCATTGCGCAGCCAAGGCCACACGGACAGCCGGGTCGAATGCCGATAAACCCCGGGTGGGTTACTATAAACCGATGCTAAAAAGCATACAAACTTGTGAAATGGTCAATAAGAGTAGTAAAAGTAATCTTTGCTATATAGACTCTCAAAATCCATTTGAGCCATGGCGCCGGCGGGGCCGGTGCGCATATATGGCTGCTTCACGGCGGGTTGTGCTTTTGGCACGGCCCGCTTTTATTTTTTCTGCCGGAGAGTTTTTTATGAAAAAAATCATTGAGCTTAAGAACATTACCAAGGCCTTTGACGGCGAAGTAGTTTTGGACAACGTGAGTCTGGACATCTACGATAACGAATTCATAACCCTGCTGGGGCCCTCCGGCTGCGGCAAGACTACCACTCTCCGCCTTATCGGCGGCTTTGAGACTCCCGATGAGGGCGACATAGTTTTCATGGGTGAGAAGATAAACGACATGCCCCCCTATAAGCGCAATGTGAACACCGTGTTCCAGCGTTACGCCCTCTTCCCCCACCTGAATGTTTTTGAGAACGTGGCTTTTCCCCTGCGGGAAAAGAAGCTTCCCAAGGCGGAGATCGAGGCCAAGGTGCATGAAATGCTGTCTCTTGTAGCTCTCACCGGCTTTGAGCAGCGCAGCGTCACCAGTCTCTCCGGCGGCCAGCAGCAGCGTGTGGCCATAGCCAGGGCCCTGGTGAGCCAGCCCAAGGTCCTGCTTCTGGACGAGCCCCTGGCTGCCCTGGACCTGAAACTGCGCAAGGATATGCAGCAGGAGCTGAAGAAGATACAGAAGGCCACAGGCATCACCTTCGTCTTTGTCACCCACGACCAGGAGGAAGCCCTCTCCATGTCCGACACGGTGGTGGTCATGTCCGAAGGCCGTATCCAGCAGATAGGTACCCCCATCGATATCTACAACGAGCCGGAAAACGCCTTTGTGGCCGACTTTATCGGCGAGAGCAATATCGTGGACGGCATCATGCTGGCAGACAGGAAGGTGGCCTTCTCCGGCCATATCTTTGAATGTGTGGACTCCGGCTTCGGCGTCAAGGAGCCTGTGGACGTGGTCATCCGCCCCGAGGATGTGGATATCGTCTCCGAGGATAAGGGCATGCTTAAGGGCGTGGTCACCTCCGTCACCTTCCTGGGCGTCCACTACGAGATAATAGTGGATATCAACGGCTTTAAGTGGATGATTCAGACCACGGACTTTGTGGACGTGGACGAACACATCGGCCTGTATATAGAGCCCGACGCCATACACATCATGAAGAAGTCCGAGTACTCCGGCATGTTCGGCGATTACTCCTCCTTCTCCAATGAACTGGACGAGCTCAGCGACGCGGAAAGTGAGAGCGAGGAATGAAGAAATACGCTCCCAGCCAGCGCAGCATTCTCCACAAGCTGGTGCTGGCCCCCTATTCCATCTGGGCGGCCCTGTTCATCCTGGTGCCTCTGGCCTTTGTTGCCTACTACGCCTTTACCGATTCCGATTTCAACTTCACCTTTGAGAATATCAGCCGCTTCTTTACCGCCACATCAATGATAAGCGACGGGGAGGGCACCCGGGAAGTATACACCTACCTGCTCATTTTTGCCCGCTCCCTGAAGCTGGCGGTAATATCCACCTTTATCTGCCTGCTCATGGGCTATCCCATGGCCTATATCATGTCCAAGGCCAGCAGCCGCACCCAGAAGGTGCTGGTTACCCTTATCATGATACCCATGTGGATGAACTTCCTTATCCGTACCTATGCCTGGATGACCATACTTCAGGACACCGGCATTCTCAACGGGCTGCTGGGCTTTGTCGGCCTGGGCCCGGTGCATATCATCGGCACCGAGTCAGCCGTGGTCATCGGCATGGTCTACGACTACTTCCCCTATATGATACTGCCCATCTACTCGGTGATGGCCAAGATGGACGTGAAGCTTATCGAGGCCGCCCGGGACCTGGGCTGCAACAGCTTTGGGGTCCTGCGCCGGGTGGTCTGGCCCCTGAGTCTGCCGGGAGTCATCTCCGGCGTCATCATGGTGCTCATTCCCTCTATCAGCACCTTCTACATCTCCCAGAAGTTGGGCAACGGCAAGTTCTACCTGATAGGCGACGCCATTGAGGGGCAGTACGTGGCAAACAACCTGCACTTTGCCGCCGCCATCGCCTTTATACTCATGGTCATCTTGTTGGTGTGCATGGCCTTCATGCAGCGATACGCCAATAAAAAGGCCGTGGTGGCCTGAGAGAGGAGTGACGGAAATGAAACCTGCTTCCAAGGTCTTTACGGCCCTGATAATGATATTCCTCTTTGCCCCAATCGTGATATTGCTGGTCTTTTCCTTCAATGAGGCCAAGAGCCTCTCCGTGTTCTCCGGCTTCTCCCTCTACTGGTACCGGGAGCTGTTCCGGGACTCCGAGACCCTCAACGCCGTGAAGAATACCCTGGTGCTGGCAGTCTGCGCTGCCGCCATCTCCACCGTAATGGGCACCGCCGCCGCAGTGGGCATAAACAAGCTGCGAAACCGCTACCTCCATGCGGTGATGGACACCGTCACCAATATCCCCATGATAAACCCGGAGATAATCACCGGCATTTCCCTGATGCTGATGTTCGTGTTCGTGGGCCGGCTCTTCGGCGCCGCCACCAGTCTCAGCTTCTGGACAATGCTTATAGCCCATGTCACTTTCTGCCTGCCCTATGTGATCTTGCAGGTGCTGCCCAAACTCCAGCAGATGGACGCCTCCCTGCCGGAAGCCGCCATGGACCTGGGCTGCACTCCCCTGCGGGCCTTCTTCAAGGTGGAGATCCCGGAGATACTTCCGGGCATAATAACCGGGCTCATAATGGCCTTTACCCTGTCTTTGGACGACTTTGTCATCAGCTACTTCACCGCCGGCAACGGCTTCCAGACCCTGCCTATCCGCATATACAGCATGACCAAGAAGACCGTCACCCCCAAGATGTACGCTCTGGCCACCATTATTTTCTTTGTTATCCTGGCGCTGCTGCTCATCTCCAATCTCTCGGATTCCGACGGCAGCCGGGCTATAAAAGCCGCAAGGCAAAAACGCAAAAACCTTAAAGCACAAAACTCTATCTGATTTGGGAGGTAAATCCATGAAAAAAATCCTTATCCTCATTGCCGCAATGGTGTTCTTTGCCATTATGCTCAGCGCCTGCGGCAGTTCCGACGAGCTAACCCTGAACGTCTACAACTGGGGCGAGTACATCTCCGACGGCTCCGAGGGCTCCTTCGACACTATCCGTGAGTTTGAGAGCTGGTACGAGGAGACCTACGGCCAGCCCATCAAGGTCAACTACGACACCTATGCCAGCAACGAGGATATGTACAACAAGATATCCAGCGGCGCCGTCAGCTATGACGTTATCATCCCCTCCGACTACATGATAGCCCGTATGAAGGACGAGGGCCTGCTCCTGCCCCTGAATTTTGACAATATCCCCAACTACCAGTACATCGACGAGAGCTTCCGCGGCCTCTACTATGACCCCGACGATGAGTACTCCGTGCCCTACACCTACGGCGTGGTGGGCGTCATCTACAATGCAAACGTTGTTGACGAGGCCGACGCCCAGGGCTGGGAGCTGATGTGGAACGAGAAGTATGCCGGCAACATCCTCCAATTCAACAACTCCCGTGACGCCTTTGCCACCGCTCAGTACAAGCTGGGCATAGACGTGAACACCACCGACACCGCCCAGTGGGATGCCGCCCTGGAGGAGCTGAAGGCCCAGGCTCCCCTGGTGAAGAGCTATGTTATGGACGAGATATACAACATGATGGAGTCCGGCGAGGCCGCCGTAGGCGCCTACTATGCCGGAGACTACTTCACCATGCTGGACGCCCAGGCCGAGAACGTGGACCTGCGCTTCTACTACCCCGATCCCACCAACTACTTTGTTGACGCCATGTGCATCCCCTCCTGCTGCCAGAACCAGGAGCTGGCCGAGATCTTTATAAACTACATGCTCTCCGCCGAGCCCGCCATCGCCAACGCCGA